>JBIKMO010000183.1:0-8479 GCA_044359175.1 Burkholderiaceae bacterium
CGACGATCGTGTTGGTCTCGGCGGTGCCGGCGAGGCGGTCGGCGAAGGCCGAGCCGACCAGGTTCTCGAAGCCGGAGAGCGAGTCGCCGGCGGCGTCGCCGCCCGACTGACCGCCGGTCTGCGACAGGTCGACCGTGACCCCGGATCCCGAGGCGGCATAGCTGACGGTATCGACGCCCGTGCCGCCGGTGAGCTCGTCGGCGCCCGCGCCGCCGGTCACCAGGTCGTCGCCCGCGCCCGCGTCGACCGTGTCCGCACCGGCGCCCGCGACGATCACGTCGTCGCCCGCGCCGCTGAGGATCTGATTCGCCTCGCCCGTGCCGGTCAACCGATCGGCGAACCCGGAGCCGGTCAGGTTCTCGAAGCCGGACAGCCGGTCGCCCTGGGCGTCGCCGCCGACCTGGGCGCCCGACGAGGTCAGGTCGACCGTGACGCCGGTGGTGGAGGCCGCATAGTCGACCGTGTCGATGCCGCTGCCGCCGATCAGCGAGTCGGTGCCCGCGCCGCCGCTGACCCAGTCGTCGCCGGTGCCCGCATCGACCGTGTCGTCGCCGTCGTGGGCGGCGATTCGGTCGTCGCCCGCGCCGGCGGTGATCGCGTTCGCATCGCCGGTGCCGGTGAGCACGTCGGTGTGTGCCGAACCGGTCAGGTGCTCGAAGCCCGACAGCCGGTCGCCCGCCGCGTGTCCGCCCGACTGCGGGCCGTCGCTGCGCAGGTCCACGGTCACGCCCGCGGTGGAGTCGGCGTAGTCGACCCGGTCGATGCCGCCGCCGCCGTCCAGCGTGTCGGCGCCGCCGCCGCCCAGCACCGTGTCGTCGCCGGCGCCGGCGTCGATCCGGTTGGCCACCTCGGTGCCGGTGAGCAGGTCGTCGCGGGCCGAGCCGACCAGCCGCTCGAAGCCCGACAGCAGGTCGCCCTGGGCGTCGCCACCGGTCTGCGCCTGCGACGAGCGCAGGTCGACCGTGACGCCCTCGATCGACTCGGCGTAGCTGATCGTGTCGGTGCCCGAGCCGCCGGCGAGCGAATCGGCGCCGCTGCCGCCGCTGACCCAGTCGTCGCCGTCGCCCGCGTCGACCGTGTCGTCGCCCTCGCCGCCGGTCACCGAGTCGTCGCCGGCGCCCGCGTCCACCGAGTCGTTGCCCGCGCCGGCGTCGGCCGTGTCGTCGCCATCGCCGACGCTCAGCCGGTTGCGGGCGCCGGTGCCGACGACCGCATCGTCATGGCCCGATCCGGTCAGGTGCTCGAAGCCCGACAGCAGGTCGCCCTGAGCGTCGCCGCCCGCCTGCGCGAGGCTCGAGCCGAGGTCGACCGTGACCCCGGTGCTCGAGCCCGCGTAGCTCACCGTGTCGCTGCCCGCGCCGCCGGCGAGCGTATCGGCGCCGGCGCGACCCTCGATGGTGTCGTCGCCGGCGCCGCCGTCGATCCGGTTCGAGCCGGCCGCGCCCGACAGCAGGTCGCCCTGGGCCGACCCGATCAGGTTCTCCACGCCGACGAGCTGGTCGCCGGCCGCGTCGCCCGAACTCAGCAGGGGGCCGGAGGCGTCGAGATCGACCTGCACGCCGCTCGCCGAGCGCGTGTACGACACCGTGTCCGCGCCGTCGCCGGCCTCGAACCGGTTGGCCGCCGCCGACGCGACGAAGGTGTCGTCGAACGCCGATCCGATCAGGTTCTCGACGTCGAGCAGCAGGTCGCCGTCGGCGTCGCCCGCGCTCTCCTGGCCGGTCGACAGCCCCAGGTCGACGGTCACGCCCAGCGCGGAGTCGGCGTAGGTCGCGGTGTCCGAGCCGATGCCGCCGGAGAGCGTGTCCGCGCCCTCGCGACCCTGCAGCGTGTCGTCGCCGAGGCCGCCGGAGAGCAGGTTGGCGCCGTCGGCGCCGGCCAGCCGGTCGCCGGCGTCCGAACCGATGAGGTTCTCGATCGAGCGCAGCCGGTCGCCGGCGGCTGCCCCGCCGGTCTGCTCGCCGCTGACGCCCAGATCGACATCGACGCCCACGTCCGAGCGCACGTAGCTGACCGTATCGGTGCCCTGGCCGCCGTCGATCAGGTTCGCCTCGGCCGAGGCGACCACGGTGTCGTTGCGCGTCGAGCCGACCAGGTTCTCGATGCCGCTGAGCTGATCGCCTGCGGCATCGCCGCCGCCGCCCTGCGGTCCGGTCAGCCCCAGGTCGACGCTGACGCCCAGCGCCGAGCTGGTGTAGTCGACCGTGTCGGCGCCGGTGCCGCCGGTGAGCGTGTCCGCGCCGGCGCCGCCGGCCAGCGTGTCGTCGCCGTCGGCGCCGTCGAGTGCGTTCGCGCCCAGGTCGCCCACCAGCCGGTCGGCGAACCCCGAGCCGAGCAGATCCTCGATGCCGACCAGCACGTCGCCCGCCGCCTCGCCACCCGAGCCCGGGCGCGCGTCCAGCGCGATCGTGACGCCCGCGTCCGAGTCGGCGTAACTCGCCAGGTCGCGGCCGCCGTCGCCGATCAGCACGTCGGCGCCGGCGCCGCCCACGATCGTGTCGTCGCCCGCGCCGCCCTTGAGCACGTCGTTGCCGTCGGCACCGAGCATCCGGTCGTCGCCGGCGTCCCCGTCGAGCGAGTTGCCGGCGGCGTCGCCGGTGAGCTGGTCGTCGAAGCGGCTGCCGAGCACGCCCTCGACGTCGACCAGCGCGTCGCCCTGCGCGTCGCCGCCCTCGCCTCGGCGGGTGCTCAGGTCGACCCGCACGCCTTCGGTCGAGTCGCTGTAGTCGACGATGTCGTCGTCGCCGGCGCCGCCGTCGAGCGTGTCGGCACCGATGCCACCCACCAGCCGGTCGTTGCCGCCGCCGCCGGACAGCCGGTTCGCGCCGGCGTCGCCGATCAGCTTGTCGTCGTGCGCGGAGCCGGCGACGTTCTCGATGCCTTCGAACCGGTCGCCCTGCGCGTCGCCGCCCACGCCGGTGCCGCGGTCGAGGTTGACCGCAACGCCGCTCGTCGAGCGCGAGAAGTCCAGCGTGTCGGTGCCCGCCCCCCCGACCAGCGTGTCCGCGCCGCCGCCGCCGCCCAGCGTGTCGTCGCCGCTGCCGCCCTCGAGCCGGTTGGCCTGGTCGTCGCCTTGCAGCAGGTCGCCGAACGCGCTGCCGACCAGGTTCTGGATGCGCACCAGCCGGTCGCCCTGTGCGTCGCCGCCTTGGCCCACGCCGGCGGCGAGGTCGACCTGGACGGCCGCGGGCGACTCGGCGTAGCTCGCGGTGTTGCGGCCGGTGCCGCCGTCGAGCTGGTCGGCACCCTCGCCGCCGATCAGCACGTCGTCGCCCACGTCGCCGTGGAGCACGTCGTCGCCGCCTTCGCCGCGGATCGTGTCGCTGCCGGCCTCGCCGTGGACCGTGTCGTTGCCGGCGCCCGCGCGGATGTCGTCGCCGGTGCCGCGCAGCGGCAGCGTGAACACCGGCTCGCCGGTGTCCGGGTCGGCCGACAGCACGTCGTTCGGCGAGTTGACGTCGCGTACCAGTACGTCGGTCGACTGCGCGAGCTCCACGGCCGCGCCCTCGCCGTTGACCGCGTCGACGGCGACGCTCAGCGTGAAGCGGAACGCCTCGCGGTCGTCCGAGACCGGGTAGACGACCCGCAGCGCCAGCTCGCTGGGCGACGTGCCGGGTTCGGGCGTGTAGACCCAGCTGCCGTCCGGCTGCTGGACCGCGCCCTCGATCGCGAAGTCGGCCGGCAGCCCGCGCAGGGTCACGGTGCGGACCTCCCGCAGCCCGCTCAGGCTGAGCGCCAGCACCTTGGCGAAGTGCCCTTCGCGCGCGGCGTTCGCGTCGCCGCGAATCACGTCCGCGCCGGCGGTGCCGACGATGTTCTCGGGCTGCGCCTGGGCGCGCGGGCTCGGGTCGACCGCCGAGTTCGGCTCGCCGCCCGCGCCGCGGATCAGCTCGCCGCCGCCGGGCTGCGCGGTGCGGGTCAGACCGGCCACGTTGACCAGCTTCATCGACAGCACGGGCACCCCGTCGGTCGCGGCCGGCGAGGGCGGCTGCTCGACCGGCTCGGCGGGGCGCGGCGGCGTCGGGGTCGGGCGCTCGGGTGCGGGTGCGCTCGGGGCGACCGGGGGCGAGGACCGCGACGGCGGGGTGTGGAACTGCCCGGTGTCGCGCGGCGGCGGGGGCTGCTGGGGCACCTGCGGCGTCGGCGGCTCCGAGTACTGGCCGGCCGATTTCAGCGCCTCGACCGCCTGCTGCGCCATCGTGTCGGTGGGCGCCTTGGGCACCGGTGCCTTGGGCGCCTCGCGATCGGCGTCGCCCTCGCCCGCCCCGCCGGCCTTCTTGGTCTGCTCGGCGCTGGACACCGGCGCCTGCGCGTACTGGACCTTCTGGACCTTGCCCGCCTCGGCGAGCATCTCGGGTGAGGCGACATTCGCGCCGTCGGCGAATCGGATCGCCGGCGCGCGTGCGTCCATCGCGTCGATCGCCGCGTTGGCGAGCACGATCCGGGTGCCGTCGCGCAGCACCAGCACCAGGTCCAGGTCGACCACCTGGACCTGCGCGACCTGGCCGCGCGGCACGTCGACCTTGTACGCGCCGTCGGCCGCCTTCAGCACCCGCGTGACCAGGCTGGCGGCGCCGGACCCTCCGGACTGGTCCGTGGCCACGTCAGCCCGCCCCGCCGATCACGGTCGCGTCGCCCATCCGGTCACTCGTCGGTCGCCCGGCTCGACAGCGCCTCGCGCACCTCGCGCCGCACTTCGCGCCCGAGGCCGCTGCGCAGCAGCCGCATCTCCTGCGCGACCGAGTTCGAGGTGGCGGTGTGCTGCGTGCTGGTCTCGGCCAGCCGCGTCATGTGCTCGATTACCTGCTCGTTGGCCACGCGCAGCACGGTGCCCAGCCCGGAGAGCTGCTTGGCCACGTCGACCTGCGCCTGCCGTCCGGCCTGCGCATCGCGACCCGACTGCTCGTTGCTCGCGGCGATCTGGCGCGACAGCAGCTCGATCGCGCCGGTCATCCGCTCGATCGAGGTCGCCTGCCGCTCCACCAGCGCGAGCTGCGCCGAGGCGACCTCCTGCAGGCTGCCCATGCGCGTGCTCCAGACGCTCATCGCGCCGCTCGCCTCGATCGTCGACTGGCGCATCGCACGGATCTCTCGCACCTGAGAGTCGCGGTCGGCGCGGTCCTCCTCACGGGCCACCGCGAGGCTCGCGCGGGTGGCCGCTTCGCCCTCGGCCATGCCCACCAGCGCCGCGCGCAGCACCTCGCGCTCGTGGGTCGTGCCCTCGTGCTGCGCGGCGAGCCGGGAGTCGATCGCGAGCAGTCCGCGCTGCACCTGCTCCATCGTCGCCGCCTGCGCGACCAGGCGTGCGACGATCGCCTTGTTCTCGGCAAGCGTCTGCTCGGCGAGCTCGCGCATCCGCGGGCCGATGCCGATCAGGTCGTTGGTTCGCTGCAGCGCCTGCGACTGCGCGGCCACCGCAGCCGCGACCTCGTCGAGCTTGCGCATCACGCCGTCGGTGCGGACGCTGACCGACAGCGTCGCCTCCATCGCCCGGCCGAAGGTGTCCTGCGCCTCGCGCTGCAGGTCGATCATGTCGGCCATCGCGTTGGCGAGATAGGACTCGCTGACCGAACTGCTGGCAACGCCCATGCCGGCGCGCGTGCGCTCGGCGAAGCCGTCGATCGTCGTGCGCACGTTGTTCATCAGCGCCGAGCCGAGCGCGCGCACCGCGAGCATGATCAGGCCGAGCACCGAAGACGCGACCAGACCGAACATCGACGCCGAGAACGCGGTGCCCATGCCGGCGAGCGGCTCGCGCAGGCCCGAGACCAGCTTGGCGATCGCCTCGTCCATGTTGCCCTGGGCACCGAAGTTGCCGATCAGGGCCGAGGTGCCGACCAGGGTCTGCAGCAGGCCGATGAAGGTGCCCAGCAGGCCGAGCGCGACCATGAACCCGACCAGGAAGTTCGGCAGTTCCCAGCGGGACTCCATCACCTCCTTCATCGCGTGCATCTCGTGCTCGATCGCAGCCTGCTCGACCCGCGTGCTGATGCGACCGCCGGTCTGGACCGCGGGCTCGAGCACCTTGCGCACGTCGGTCTTCTCGAAGCGCTTCGAGTGCAGCAGGTCGGACAGTGCCTTGGCCGCCTGCGACTGTTCGAGCGTGCGTGCGGCGGCGGCGACCTTCGCGAACATGCGCAGCGCGCGGTCCTCGCGCCACATCTGCCACATCCGGAAGTACATCAGCGCGGCGCCGATGGCCATCGTGACCAGGATCTTGCCGTTCAGCGCGATGTTGGTCTCGATCGCGTTGACCACGAAATCCGAGAACAGGAAGCCGCCGCCGACCGTGCCCGCCAGTGGCGCCGCTCCGTAGACCAGGTACTTGCGCAGGTCATTCATCATTCGATCGACACTCCCGGAAACGGTCGAAGGCGTCGGCGAACGATTGCCGACGCCCCCTCTGGCGCGGACCCCGGGCGCTGCGGTGGGACGGTTGGCCGAAGCCGGGTCGCCCCACCGATGCGCGGAGCAGGAGTGTTCAATGCAGATGCCGGCCGAGGCAGCCCGCGGACGACGGCCGGTCTGCGCCGTCATGCCGGCGGTCCGGGGCGGCCGGCGAGCGGGTGCGGGGCGACCCGTTAGCCGCCGGACGCGCGGTCGCGGCCGATCACCGGGGTTCGGTGAGCGCGCGGGCCGCGAAGCGCGTGAACGGCGAGGTCAGGTAGTCGAGCACGGTGCGCCGACCGGTCACCAGGTCGGCGGTGGCGGTCATGCCCGGGCTGAGCTGGTGCAGCGGGATGCGGCCGTTGGACCGCTCGACCACGACCTTGACCCGGAAGTAGCGCTCGCCGCGCTCGTCCGGGACCGTGTCCGCGCTCACCTCGGTGAGCTCGCCCTGCAGCGAACCGAACTCGCCGCCGTCGAACGCCGAGAAGCGCACGTTGGCGCGGATGCCGTCGCGCAGGTCGGCGCGGTCCGCGGGCCGCACGCGGCCTTCGATCACCACCTTCTCGTCGCGTGGGGTGAGCTCGGCGATCGGGTCGCCCGGGCGCACCACGCCGCCCACCGTGTTCACGTAGATCCGGTTGACCACGCCGTCGACCGGCGCGCGGATCTCGGTGCGCGCCACGCGGTCCGACTCGCCGCGGATCTCCTGGTCGACCCGCTCGATGTCGCCGCGCACCTGCGCGAGCTCGGTCTGCGCCTCGGCCCGGAAGCGCGTGGTCACGTCCTGGATGCGTTCGTCGAGTTCGGCGATCGCCGCGCGCAGCCGGGGGAGCGAGGACTCGGCCTCCTGGATCTGCGTGGCGTAGCGCTGCACCCGCGACTGCGCGTCCAGAAGCTCCATCTGCGAGGCCGCCATCCGCGACTGCATCTGCTCGACCACGCCGAGCTGGCGGCGCGCGAGCTCCATCTCGGCCGACAGGCTCTTGCGGCGCGACTCCTGCTCGGCGATCTCGGCGCGCTTCTGCGCCTGCTGCTCGCGCAGCACCCGCACCTCCTGCTCCAGCCGCGCACGCCGCGACACGAACGCGTCCAGCTCCGCGGCGCTCGCCGAACCTTCGCGCCCGGCGGGGCCGGGAGCGCGCACGGTCGCGCGCCCCTCGGCCTCGGCGGCCAGTCGCGCGGCGCGCGCCTGCAGGCCGACCCGCCGGGCCTTGCGTTCGGCGAGGGTCGCATCGGCACGGGTCGGGTCGATCGACAGCAGCCGCTGGCCCTGGCGGACCGTGTCGCCTTCGCGCACCAGCATCTCGGCGACGATCCCGCCCTCGAGGTGCTGGATCACCTGGGTGCGGGCCGACGGGATGATCCGCCCTTCGGCGCGGACCACCTTGTCGACGGTCGCCACCGACGACCACCACAGCAGCACGCCGAGCACCCCGGCGATCAGCACGACGATCAGCCGCGCACGCCGAGCCTGCTCGTCGAACGCGACCTGTTCCCGCAGGCCTTCGGAGTAGTCGCGCATCGGTACCCCTTCCGGTGCGTCAGCGTCCCTGCGCCGCAGGCGACAGCTGTACGATGCCCTGCGGCCGCCCGCTGTCGACGTCGGCCAGGCGCATGCGGATGCGCGCGGCTGGCACGCCCTTCTCGATCAGCCAGTTGCGCAGCGCGAGGTTACGGTAGTAGGCGAGCCGCCGGCCCTCGCTGTACGGGCCGGCCTCGGCGATGCCCACCAGCTCGATGCCGTCGCTGCGCGCCCGGTCAGCGATCGCCGCGAACGCCGCCTCGAGCCGCGCGATCGAAGGCGCGTCCATCTCGATCGTGCCGGCGGGGAAGACGATCTGCAGCGAGGACTCGAGGCCTTGGATGCGGGCCAGCGCCGGCGCCGGACCAGGCGGGGGCGCGGACTCCGCGATCTGGACCTCGGCGCGCGGAATCGAGCCGGCCTGCGGCGGTGCGCTCGAGCGCGCCGCGGTCTGCGTCTGGCGGCGCAGCTGCTCGTTCTCGCGCTGCAGCTCGGTGACCCGCCGCTGCAGCTCGGCGAGCGTGGCCGCCGAGGCCACCGGCGCAGGCGTCGGTACCGGCGTTTCGG
>JBIKMO010000184.1:0-8452 GCA_044359175.1 Burkholderiaceae bacterium
AGCCCGACCTCGCCGAGCACCTCGCGCGTGTGCTCGCCCAGCAGCGGCGAAGCCCGGTAGCGGGACGCGTCGAAGTCCTCGAACGCGAGCGGCGAGCCGAGCAGGCGGACCGCGCCGGCGCGGACGTGGTCCACCGTGCGCACGAAGCCGCGCGCACGCACCACCTCCTGCTCGATCGCCGCGCCCACGTCGTGCACCGGGCCGTGCGGGATATCGTGTCGCCGGAACACGTCGGCCCACTCCGCGCCGGTGCGGGTGCGCAGCACCTCGGACACCATCGCCTCCAGCACCTCGCGGTGCTCGCGCCGGTCGGCGGTGGTGCGAAAGCGCGGGTCCTCGACCCAGGCGTCGCGCCCGATCGCCGTGCAGAACTTGCGCCAGAAGTTGCCCACGTGCAGCGCGATGACCATGTGGCCGTCGGCCACCGGGAAGCGGCCGTAGGGCACGACGCTGTGGTGGCTGCTGCCCACGCGCTCCGGGCTCGCGCCGGTCACGAGGTACAGCTCGCCGAGGTAGCCGAGCAGCCCCATCAGGCCCTCGAGCAGGCTGAGGTCGATGCGCGAGCCCTCGCCGGTGGCGTTGCGCTTCTGCAGACCGGCAAGCACGCCGATCGCCGCCCACAGGCCGCCCCCCAGGTCGCCCATCGGCAGCCCGAGCTTGGTCGGCGGCCCGTCGGCCTCGCCGTTGATGCTCATCACGCCGCTCATCGCCTGCGTGACCAGGTCGAAGGACGGCTCCTCGCGCATCGGCCCGGTCTGGCCGAAGCCGCTGATCGAGCAGGCGACCAGCCGCGGGTTCGCGGCCTTCAGCGCGTCGGCGCCCAGGCCCAGCCGGTCCATCACCCCGGGCCGGAAGTTCTCGAGCAGCACGTCCGAGCGCGCGGCGAGCCGCAGCGCGAGGTCGCGCCCCTCGGGCCGCTTCAGGTCGAGCGCGAGGCTGCGCTTGTTGCGGTTGACCGCGAGGAAGTAGTGGCTCTCGCCGCCCACGAACGGCGGGATCGAGCGCGTGCCGTCGCCGCGGCCGAGTTCCTCGACCTTGACCACGTCGGCGCCCAGGTCGGCGAGGATCATCGAGCAGAAGGGCCCCGCGAGCACGCGGCTGAGGTCCAGCACGCGAACCCCGGCGAGCGGCGCGCCGTTCACGCGTCGCCCCCGCCCGCGGGCGCGAGCGCGGCACCCATGGCGCGCGCGCGCGCGGCGAGCACCGGCCCGAGCGCCGCGATGCGCCGCGCGGGCAGCGCACGCGGCGCGCCGATCAGCGCGACCACCAGGTAGGCCTCGCCGCCGTGCTCCAGCGGCGCGGCCACCGCGTTGACCGCGGGATCGTACGCACCGACGCTGGTCGCGTACCCGGCCGCGCGGATCGCCGCGAGCTCGCGCCGCCAGCGCGCGCGCTGCGCGTCGGTCAGCGCAGGCAGCAGCGCGCCCACGACCGACAGCGCGTCGTCGTCGTCGCGGCAGGCGAGCAGCGCGCGGCCCATCGCCGGCCCGGTCAGCGGGAAGACCGCGCCCACCTTCGGCGCCGGCCCGGGCGTGCGTGCGCCCGGCGGCTCGATCCGGTCGATGATCACGAACGAGGTGTCGTCGCCCAGCGCCTGGCCGACCACGCCGACCTGGCCGGTCTCGGCAACCAGGTCGTCCAGGTGCGCGCGCAGCAGGTCGCGGTGGCCGTACTGTCGGCGCAGCGCGCGGCCCAGCTCGGCGAGCCGCGGCCCGAGCTGGTACTGCGCGGCGCCGGGCAGCTTCGCCACCACGCCGAAGTGGCCCAGGGTGAGCAGCACGTTGTAGCAGGTGCTCTTGTGGATGCCGAGCGCGCGCGCGATCTCGCTGACCCCGGCCCGCGACGCGTCCTTGGCCAGGTAGTCGAGGATGCGCACCGCGGCGGCGACCGCGGGCGCGGGCAGCGCCGGCGCGTCGGCGCCGCGGCCCGCGGCGCTCGTGCCGGCCCCACGGGGGCCGGTCGCACGGGTGGCCGGCGCCGGCGCCTCGGCGGGGCGGGCGGACCGCGCGGACGGCCGGGGCCGCGCGCCGGGCGCAGCGGCGGGCTGCGGCGCCCGGGCGCGGGACGGCGGATCGGCGGCGGGCCGGGGTGCGCGCGGCGGGCTGCGTCGGACGCCGTCGGCCATCGGCGCTACGAGGTCTTCAGGCCGGCCGCCTTCACGAGCCGTTCGTTGTCGACCAGCTCCTTGCGGCGAAGCGCATCGAACTCGTCGACCGACATCGTCCGGGGTTCCGCGCCGATCTTCGCGAGCCGCTCCTTCATGTCGGCCGAGTGCATCGCCTTCACGATCTCGCGGTTGAGCGCCAGCACGAGCTCGCGCGGCGTCTTCGACGACACCATGATGCCGAGCCAGGTGCTATAGCTCGCACCGGGCACGACCTCGTCGACCGCCGGCACGTTGGGCAGCTGCGCGACCCGCCTGGGGTTCATCGCCAGCGGAACCAGCCGCCCGCCGTCGATGCCCGCCTGCGCCGACGCGAGCGCGGTGTAGGTGAAGTCGATGCGCCCCGCCGCGACCTCGACCACGCCGTCGGTCGAGCTCTTGAAGGGCACGTGCAGCCCCTCGATGCCCGCGCCGATGCGGAACTTCTCCGCGCTGACGTGCGTGGTCGTGCCCACGCCCGCCGACGCGTAGGTGATCGACCCCGGCTTGGCCCGGGCCGCCGCGATCAGGTCCTGCGCCGTGGCGTAGCCGCGGGCCTTCGAGGCGACCAGCACCAGCGGGTTCTCGATCAGCGTGGTCACGCCGATGAAGTCGCGGGCCGTGTCGAACGGCAGTTGGGCCATCAGCGACGGCACGATCGTGTGCGATGACGAGTCCGACAGCAGCGTGTAGCCGTCGGCCGGCTGCTGCAGCACGTGCTGCGCGGCGATCGTGCCGGCCGCGCCCGGCCGGTTCTCGGGGACGAACTGCACGCCGAGGTTCCGGGACAGCGTCTCGTTCAGCGCGCGGATCACCACGTCGATGCCCGAACCCGGCCCGTACGGGATCAGCACGCGCACCGGCCGGCTCGGCCAGGCGGCCGGCTGGGCGCCCGCACCCGCGGCCGCGCCCGACAGCAGCAGCGCCAGCGTGCGGCGCCTCGGAAGACTGAAGCTCATCGCAACCCTCCTCATTCGCGCGGCGACGCCGCGGCGTCGCCGCGGCGCGGACGCACGATCCGCTTGGCCACCGGGAAACCCAGGCGCCCGTTGTGCGCGAACACGTACGCGTTGGTGCGCAGCGGGTCGCCGGTGACGACGATCATGTAGTCGTCGGGCGAGAACACGTGGGGCACGAGCCGGTTCGGGTCGTCGGACTCGTGGAACAGCTTCGGCAGCCGCCCGGCGTCCGCTTCCTCGGCGAGGTTCCAGATCGGCTTGTTCATCCAGTCGCGCAGGTTGCGCTCGAGCTCCCAGGCGGGCTGGCGCGCATGCTCGAACAGGAAGCGGCGCACGTCGGCCTTGCTCCAGCCGGCCTTGGCGATCGTCTCGGCGAGGATCGGGCTGAGCAGCACCAGCGGCCGCAGCGTGCCGTACGCCGAGCCGAGCAGGAAGGTGCACTGCCAGGTCGTCTGGCGCACCAGGCAGTACGCGACGTTCGACAGGATCGCCTCGGGCGTCGCGCCCGAGACCGACGCGATCACGTTGCCGCCCGAGAAGCGCGAGATCGTCACCGTGTCGTCGCCGGCCGCGAAGCCCATGTCGACGCTGTTCGGCGTCCAGCCGATCCTCGCGACCGCGTCCTCGTTCTCGGCGCAGACCACGCGGAAGGTGTTGCCGTAGGTGCCCTTGTCGGTCTTGTGCGGCAGGAACCCGGCGACGTTGCGCAGGTACAGCCGCCAGAACCGGCCGACCGTGGTGTTCGCGCGGAATCCGTCGCGCAGCACGCCCTGCTGGTAGTTGAAGCCGAGCTCCTTGACGATCGGGCCGTTGAGCACGATGAGCGTCTCCGAGCCCGGCGTGTTGCCGCTGTGCTCGACGCCGTAGCGCTCGTCGGCCATCGCCTCGACCAGCGCGACCAGGATCGGCATGGTCTCGGGCCGGCAGCCGGCCATCACGCCGTTGACCGCCACGCTCCACACGGTGGCCGCGCGGTTGTCGGGCAGCATCACGCCGAGCACCTCCGAGGACGCGCGGTCGGTGTGGGCAAGAAAGCGCTCGATGCGCTCGCGCGTGGGCGGCACGATCGGCAGGCCGTCGCTCCACTCCTGCTCGACGAAGTGGTCGTTGACCTCCTCGAAGCCGCCCGCGAACACCACGTCGCGCTCGCCGGGCTCGTCCCGGACCGCCTCGATCTCGGAGCCGCGCATCAGGTTCTCGATGACCTGGTCGACGGTCACCTGCAGCGTGTTTTTCCGCAGCTCCTCGAGGCTCAGCGCGTCCGGGTGGCTCGGCACCAGCGCGACCGGCATGTTCGGCAGCCCCAGGCCCACCGAGGTCGCCTTCGCCTGGCGCATGAAGCCTTCGCACACCAGCGTGGAGGCCGGCACGCCGGCCGCCTCGCACGCAGCACTCACCCGCAGCACGGCGGGTGTACAGGACCCTCAGCAGCCCATGCCGCTGATCGCGGCATCGACGCCCAGCTCGCGGAAGCGCCGCGGCAGGCTCTCGAGGATGCGGCGCTCGTCGGCGCCGTGGGTGTTGCCGAACTCGCGCCAGCTGACGAAGCGCACGTCGGGATAGCGCGCACGGATGCCTTCCTCCAGCGCCTCGAAGACCGTGTCGCCCGAGAAGATGAAGTCCCAGAACTGGGCGATCGTCTTGCCGTTCAGGGTGGTCAGCCGCGGCGACAGCCGCCGCCCCTTCACCTGCCGCGGGCTGCGCGGCCAGTGGACCTCGTAGTGCCCGTCGCTGCCGGGCGAGCCTTGGTGCGCCATCGTCCCCTCCCCTGGGCGTTCTATGGACAGAACGTCGTTCCGCCCATTGGACAGGGCGGGCGCAGGCCTGTCAACGGCCGGCGCCGGGCGCGCATTCCGCTTCGCCCCGGCCGAGCCGGCGGCGCGCTGCGCCGGCCGAGCGCGCCCGGACCGCACTCGCACCCGTTCGGTCGGCGAGGCGGCCGGCCCGCCGCACCGGCGCCGAGCCGACGTGGCGTGCCGGGATCCGGATCAGCCCGCGCGCGGCCGGCCGATCACGCCGTCGCGGCGCAGCGCGGCGATCTCGTCGTCGCCGAAGCCCGACTCGGCGAGGATCTCGTCGACGTGCTCGTCGAAGCGGGGCGGCGGGCGGCGCACCGAGCCGGGGGTCTCGGACAGCTTCACCGGGATGCCCACCCAGCGGAAGCCGCCGTGCTCGACCCGCATCTCCCGGTGCCGCGTGTGCGGGTGCTCGAGCGCCTGGGGGATCGTCTGCACGAGACCGGCGGGCACCCCGGCCTCGAGCAGCGCCATGCACAGCCGCTCGCCGTCGTGGTCGGCGATCGCCGCCTCGATCAGCGGCCGCAGCGCCTCGGTGTTCGTCACGCGGTCGCCGTTCAGCGCGAAGCGCGGGTCGGTCGCGAGCCCGGGCGTGCCGATCACGTCGCACAGCCGGCGGAACTGCAGGTCGTTGCCCACGGCGATGTACAGCGCGCCCCGCCGCGTCCGGTAGAGGCTGTACGGCGAGATGTTGGGGTTGTCGTTGCCGGTCAGCCCGGGCGTGCGCCCCGACAGGAACCAGTTCGCCGCGTGCGGATGCGTGAGCGCGAGCGCCGAGTCGTACAGCGTGACGTCCACGTGCTGGCCGCGGCCGGTGCGCTCGCGCGCGAGCAGCGCCAGCAGCACGCCGATGGTCAGGTTCGCGCCCGAACCCATGTCGACGAGCGGCACGCCCAGCCGCATCGGTCCGCTCTGCGGCGAGCCGTTCACCGAGATCAGCCCGGCCCAGGCCTGCACCATCACGTCGTAGCCCGGCGCGCCGCCGAGCGGCCCGTCGGCGCCGAAACCGGTGATCGTCGCGTGCACGAGGCGCGGGAACCGCCCGGCCAGCAGCGCGCGGCCCAGGCCCCAGCGCTCCATCGTGCCCGGCTTGAAGTTTTCCACCAGCACGTCGGCGCGCTCGAGCAGCCGCAGCAGCACCTCGCGCCCCGCCGCGCTCGACAGGTCGAGCGCCATGCCGCGCTTGTTGCGGTTGACGTTCACGAACACCGCCGACGCGTCGCCGACGAAGGGCGGCCCCATGGCGCGCGTCTCGTCGCCGCGCGGCGGCTCGACCTTGATCACGTCGGCACCGTGGTCGGCGAGCACCTGCGCGGCGAGCGGGCCGCCGAGCACGCGCGAGACGTCCAGCACGCGGATGCCGGCGAGCGCACCGGTCGCGCGGTCGCGGCTCTGCCCGTGCGTCGGGTCTGCGGCGGCGCGGTCACGGCCCGGCCCGTCCGTCGGGTCCCCGGCGGCACGATCGCGGTCCTGTCCGTTCATCGGGCCTCCAGCGGCGCGATCGCCGACACCAGGTCCTCGGCCCGCGCGAGCGTGCGCAGGTCCATCAGCAGCGCGTCGTCGGCGATCCGCGCGACCACCGGCACCGGCAGCTCGAGCAGGCGCCGCTGAAGCGCCTGCAGCGCCCCGCCCGAGCGGCCGCGCGCGGCGCGCACCGCGAGGCCCGCGCTCGGCAGCCGCGCGGTCGGCTGCGCGCCGCTGCCGATCATGCTGTCGCAGTCGGTCGGCTCGACCGTCCAGTCGGCGCCGAGCACGCGCGCGAGCGCCGGGCGCAGCGACGCCGCGAGCGCGCGGAGCTGCGCGCGCTCGCGCGCGAGCGCGGCCAGCGTCGGCAGCCGCTGCGCGAGCCGGTCCGGGTCGAGGTAGAGCGCGAGCGTCGCCTCGAGCGCGGCCAGCCGCAGCTTGTCGACGCGCAGCGCGCGCTTCAGCGGGTTGCGCCGCACGCGCTCGACCAGCGCCCGGCGGCCCGCGATCAGGCCGACCTGCGGCCCGCCGAGCAGCTTGTCGCCCGAGAACGCGACCAGGTCGACGCCCGCGGCGAGCGACTCCTGGACCGTGGGCTCGTGCGGCAGGCCCCAGCGCGACAGGTCGACCAGCGTGCCGCTGCCGAGGTCCTCCACCAGCGGCACGCCGTGCCGCGCGGCGATCCCGGCGAGCTGCGCGAGCGGCACGGCGCTGGTGAATCCCTGCACCGCGTAGTTGCTCGCGTGCACCCGCATCAGCAGCCCCGTGCGCGGACCGATGGCCTGCTCGTAGTCGTGCGCATGCGTACGGTTCGTCGTGCCGACCTCGACCAGCCGCACGCCCGCGCGCGCCATGATGTCCGGGATCCTGAACGAGCCGCCGATCTCGACCAGCTCGCCGCGCGAGATCACGCCCTCGCGCCGCAGCCCGAGCGTGTTCAGCACGAGCAGGACCGCGGCCGCGTTGTTGTTGACGACCGTGCAGGCCTCGGCGCCCGTGAGCTCGCGCACCAGCGGCTCGACGACGTCGTCGCGGTCGCCGCGCCGCCCGCGGCCGAGGTCGAACTCGAGCGCCACCGGCTCGCGGGCGACGCGCGCCATCGCGTCGATCGCCTCGGGCGCGAGCGTCGCGCGGCCCAGGTTGGTGTGCAGCACCGTGCCGGTCAGGTTCAGCACCGGACGCAGCCGCGTGCCGTGCAGCCGCTCGAGCGCGTCGTGCACCCGCCCGAGCAGCGCGTCGACCTCCTCCACCGGCCGGCCGTCGCGGGCGGCGTCGCGCGCGTCGGCCAGCACCCGCCGCACGCAAGTGGTGACGATGGTGCGGCCGTGCAGCGCGGCGAGCTCCAGCGCCTGCGGCGTGCGCAGCACCGCGTCCACCGACGGGATGCGCGCGAGCGCGCCGGGCGCGGCGCCCATCGGGTCAGGCCGGCCGCGCCGCCGCGGCCGCCGCGTTGCGGCCCGCGGTGCGGCCGTCGCGGATCGCGTCGGCCAGCGTGCCGCCGCAGCCGGCGCGCACCGCGCCGGCGGCGTAGACCCCGGGCGCGCTCGTGAGCAGCGCGGCGTCGGCGACCACGCGGCCGTCGGCGTCGCGACGGACCTCCTCGGGCAGCCAGCCGGCGTTCGGCTCCAGACCGACGTACGCGAACACGCCGGCACAGGGAACGATGCGCTCCGCACCCGCGCCCGCGAGCACGACCCGCTCGACGCCGTCCCCGCCCTCGATGCGCGCCACCGTCGTGCCGTGCAGCACGGTCACGTTCGAATGGGCCGCGAGCCGCTCGACCAGGTCGGCGCGGCCGGTGAACGCCTCGCCGCGGTTGACCACGTGCACCCGCGCGCAGAACTCGGCGAGCACCAGCGCCTCCTGCAGCGCGGAGTCGCCGCCGCCCACGACGACGACGTCGCGGCCGCGGTGCAGCGGGCCGTCGCAGTCGGCGCAGCTCGACACGCCGCGCCCCGTGAGCTCGGCCTCGCCGGGCACGCCGAGCACGCGCAGGCGCGCGCCGCTCGCCACGACCACCCGCCGCGCGCGGTACTCGCCGGCATCGGTCACCACGCGCCAGCCGTCGCCGTCGCGCGCCAGCGCGCCCA
>JBIKMO010000185.1:0-8433 GCA_044359175.1 Burkholderiaceae bacterium
GCCGCGCCGAGCGCAGCGCCGCCTCCTCGACGAGGAAGCGCTCGGCGTTATAGTACCCGTGAAACTCGGCGGCCAGATCCTTGAGCCAGAAGGCCAGCTGGTGCGGCTCGCAGGCCTGCGCCGCGCCGGCCACCACGTCCGGGAACTCGGCCAGCCGCGCCATCAGCGCGTACTCGCGCGGCCCGTCCAGCGGCGCGAGCGGCGCCGCGGCGAGGGCGGCCTCGTCGAAGCCCGGCGTGGCAGCCGCGTGCTGAGCGAGCACCGAGCAGATCCGCGCGTGCGCGTACTGCAGGTAGTACACCGGGTTGTCGTCCGAGCGTGCGAGCGCCAGGTCCACGTCGAAGACGAACTCCGAGTCGGCCTTGCGCGACACGAGGAAGAAGCGCACCGCGTCGCGGCCGCGCCGGATGGCCTCGTCCATCGATACGCCGGCCGGCGGCGTGCCGTCGGCGCCGACGCCCCCGGACCATTCGATCAGGTCGCGCAGCGTCACGTACGCGCCGGCGCGCTTGGACAGCTTCACCTCCTCGCCGCCGCGCATCACCGTGACCATCTTGTGCAGCACGTAGTCGGGGAAGCCCGCGGGAATGCCGATGCCCAGCGCCTGCAGGCCGGCGCGCACCCGTGCGATCGTGCCGTGGTGGTCCGAGCCCTGGACGTTGATCGCGCGGTCGAAGCCGCGGCGGAACTTGGTCACGTGGTACGCGACGTCCGGCACGAAGTACGTGAACGTGCCGTCGGACTTGCGCATCACGCGGTCCTTGTCGTCGCCCCAGTCGGTGGAGCGCAGCCACAGCGCGCCGTCGCGCTCGTACGTGCGCCCGGCCGCCACGAGCGCGTCGACCGCCGCCTGCACCTTGCCCTCGACGTACAGCGACGACTCGAGGTAGTACACGTCGAAGCGCACGCCGAAGGCCTGCAGGTCCAGGTCCTGCTCGTGGCGCAGCGAAGCGACCGCGAACGCGCGGATCGCCTCCAGGTCGTCCGGATCGGCGCGGCCGGTCACCGGCTCGACCCGCAGCGCCGACACCGTGCGCCCGGCCATGTAGTCGCGCGCGATGTCGACGATGTAGTCGCCGCGGTAGCCGTCGGCCGGGAACGCGGGGTCGGCGGGAGCGATGCCGCGCGCGCGCGCCTGCACCGAGAGCGCGAGGTTGGCGATCTGCGCGCCGGCGTCGTTGTAGTAGAACTCGCGCTGCACGCGCCAGCCGCAGGCCTCGAGCAGCGCGGCGATCGCGTCGCCGAGCGCGGCCTGACGCCCGTGACCCACGTGCAGCGGCCCGGTCGGGTTGGCCGACACGAACTCGACGATCGCGCGGCGGCCCTGCGCCGCGTCGACGCGGCCGAACGCGTCGCGCTCGGCGAGCACGCGCGACACCACCTCGCGCTTGGCCGACGGCGCGAGCCGCAGATTCACGAAGCCGGGTCCGGCGATCTCGGCCGACGCAACCAGCGCACCGGCCGGCGAGGTGCGCACCGCCTCGATCAGCGCCTGCGCGACCTCGCGCGGAGCGCGGCGCAGCGGCTTGGCCACCTGCAGCGCGAGGTTGCAGGCGAGATCGCCGTGGCCGGCCTGCTTGGGCCGCTCGAGCGTGGCGCTGGCACGACCGACCGCCTCGATCGCGGCGGCGTCCCCACCCTGGGCGGCGAGCGTGCGCGCGGCGTCCTCGAAGGCGCGCGCGAGTCGGATGCGGTGTTCGATGAGCATGGCGGCGCATTCTACTGGCGGCCGCGCCCACGCCCCGGGACGCTCGGATACCATCGGTCCGCTGTACGCACGGAGCCCGGATGCTGGAACTCGACCATGTCGTCATCGCCGCCCTCGACCTCGACGCCGGGGCGGCCTGGGTGAGCGAGCGGCTGGGCTCACCGCTCGCACCCGGCGGCCGGCACGTCGGCTGGGGCACGCACAACCGGCTGATGCGGCTGGGCGGGGGCGTCTACCTCGAGCTGATCGCGCCCGACCCGACGCAGCCCGCGCCGGACGCGCCGCGTCCCTTCGGGCTGGACGACCCGGCGGTGCGCGCGCGCCTGGCACGCGCGCCGGCGCTCGTGCACTGGCTGGTGCGCAGCACCGACCTGGATGCCGACCTCGCGGCGCTGCGCTACGACCCGGGGCCCGCGCGGCCCATGACCCGCGGCACGCTGCGCTGGCGGATCACGCTGCGCGACGACCGCGCACCGCCCGGGGGCGGGCTGCTGCCCACGGTGATCGCGTGGGACGTGCCGCCGCACGAGCATCCGGCCGCCCGGCTGCCCGAGGCCGGTGTCGTGCTGACCGGGCTGTCGCTGGCCGGCCCGCAGGCCGTGCTCGCGCTGCGCCCCGGGGTCGCGTCGCCCGCGCCGATCGACTGGACGGTGGCCGACGCGCCGTCGATGACGCTGCGGCTGCGCGCGCCGGCCGGGGACGTGACGATCGACTCGGGCGACTGACGCGGGCGGCCGGGCGCCGCCCGCACCGACCGCCCGAACGCACGCCTCGGCGGTGAGGCCCGCCACGGGGGCACGCCGTAGAATGGCCGACGGCCCGCCGGTCAGCCCGGGCGTCGCCGGACGGTCGCGGCCGGCGGGTCGTCCCGGCCGCGGCCGCATCCCCACCGATCAGCTCGCGACGCCTCCGAAGATGACCCCAGCGCGCACCCCTTCGACCCGACCCGACTGGCACTTCGAGGACCGCGTGGTCGTGGTCACCGGCGCAGCGCGCGGTCTGGGCGCGGCGATCGCCGCCGCGTTCGGTGCGGCCGGCGCGCGCGTCGCGTCGATCGACGTCGCGCCGCTCGACGGCGCCGCGAACCCCGTCGCGCCGAGCCGCGGCGGCGCGGGCCCGGCGCCGGCCCTCGCGCTCGTGGCCGACGTCACCGACCACGACGCGGTCGAGGCCGCGCTCGCGCGGGTGCAGGACGCGCTCGGCGCGCCCGACGTGCTGGTCGCGAACGCCGGCATCGCGGTCCGCGGTCCGGCGACCGACGTACCGCCCGAGGCGTTTGCGCGGGTGGTCGACGTGAACCTCAACGGGCTGTTCTGGTGCAACCGCCTCGCCGCGCGCAGGATGGCGGGACGCGGCGGCGCGATCGTCAACCTGGCCTCGGTGATGGGTCTGTCCGGCGGACTGTTCCCGAACGCCGCGTACCAGGCGAGCAAGGGCGCCGTGGTGAACCTCACGCGCGCGCTCGCGCTCGAATGGGCGGCGCGCGGCATCCGCGTGAACGCGGTCGCGCCCAACTACGTCGACACGCCGCTCACCGAGCCGGTCTTCTCCGACCCGCAACGGCTGGCCACGGTGCTCGCACACGCGCCGCTCGGCCGCCTGCCCTCGCCCGACGACGTCGCGCAGGCGGTGCTGTTCCTCGCGAGCGACGCGGCCGCGTGCGTGACCGGCCACGTGCTCGCGGTGGACTCGGGCTACCTCGCGCGCTGAGGCGCGCGCGCCCGGCACGGTACGGAGGCAGGACGCGATGGGCTCGAGCACCTTCGAGAGCGCCGGCTACTTCACCTGGATGCGCTTCCTGCTCGAGCAGCCGTCGGCGCGGCTGGAGACGCTGCTCGGCTACTCGATCGGCACGCTCGCCGAAGGCTGGGCGCTCGCCTCGCCGGTGCTGCCGCTGCTGCCCGCGGACATCGACCTGCGCGGCTCGACGCGCTGGTCCGACGGCCTGCTGCCCGACGGCCGGCCGATCTCGGTGGCGATCGCGCAGCGCAGTCCGCTCGAGGACGCGCAGCGCAAGCTCGCGGCGTTCTTCGACCGAGGGCTGGAGCGGCGGCCGGCGAAGGTGCTGCCGCGGCGCGCGCCCGCCGCCTATCCGGCCGCCGCGGGCGGCGGCCTCCCGCAGTTCAAGCTGCACCGCCCGATCGCGTGGCGGGTCCTGGTGCAGGTCGAGCCCGGTACCCTGCTGCGCCGCGAGCAGGTCGCGGCGGCGTTGGCCTGAGCCGATGCACGACGCGTCGAACGACCGGGATCGCGTGCCGTCGAACGCCTACGACCGCGTCCTCTACGACGGCGCGAGCTTCCCGCAGACGCACCCGGCGCGGCTGAGCACGGTGGCCGCGCTGTTCGGGCTGCGTGCGCCCGCGCCCGAGGGCTGCCGCGTGCTCGAACTGGGCTGCGGCAACGGATCGAACCTGGTGCCGATGGCCGCGGCGATGCCGAATGCGCGGTTCGTCGGCGTGGACCTCGCCGCGACGCCGATCGCGCGCGGGCGCGAGCGCGCCGCGCGGCTCGGGCTCTCGAACCTGCGCCTGGAGCAGGGCGACGTGTCGCGGTTCGGCGCGGCGCTGGGCCGCTTCGACTACGTGATCGCGCACGGGTTGTACTCGTGGGTGCCGGCGGCGGTACGGCCCCACGTGCTGCGGGTCGCGGCCGAGGTGCTCACCGACGACGGCATCGCCTACGTCAGCTACAACGCGTTGCCCGGCTGCCGGCTGCGCCACCTGGTGCGCGAGCTGGTGCGGATGCACTTCGGCACCACCGCGTTCGAGCCCGAGCACATCGCCGAGGTGCGTGCGTTCCTCGCCGAGGTCGCGCGCGTGCAGGCTACGCGCGACGGCGAGTTCCTGGGCGATCTGCAGCGCGAGATCGCGTTCGTGCAGTCGCTGCCCGACCACGTCCTCTACCACGACGACCTCGCCACGGAGTCGCACGCGTTCCTGCTGACCGACGTGCTGGACGATGCGCGCTCGCGCGGCCTGCAGTTCCTCGGCGAGGCCGCGGTCGCCGAGAATTTCACGCTCGCCGGCTTCCCGGACTTCGACCGGATGCTCGCGGGCTGGTCGGGCGGCGACCGGGTGCGTCGCGAGCAGCACCTGGACTTCGTGCGCGGCCGCCGCTTCCGGCAGACGCTGCTGTGCCGCGCGCACCACCGGCTGGCCGACGACGCCGGACCGCAGGCGCTGCGTACGATGCACCTGCGCGCGTCGCTGAGCGCGCAGGACGGCGCGGCGCTGTTCGACCGCAGCGAGGTCCGCTTCTCGGACGGCTCGCGCGGTGCGCGCACCGACGAGCCGATCGCGAAGATCGCGCTCGCGCGGCTGGCCGCGCGGTGGCCGGACGCGGTCGCGTTCGACGCGCTGCTGGACGGCGCGCTGCACGACTGCGCCACGCACGGCGCGCCCGCCGACGACCCTCGAGCCGCCGCAGTGGCACTCGCCGCGCTGCTGTGGTCGATGGTCCGCGCCGATCTGGTCGAGCCCCTGCGCGATGCGCCGCCGCCCGCCACGCCGCCCGGCTCACGGCCGCGGCTGCGCGCAGTGGTGGCCGACGCGCTCGCACACGGCCTCGTGCCTGCCGACACCCTGAACCGCGGCTTTCGCCTGGACGATGCGATCGCGCGCCAGCTCGCGGCTGCGATGGACGGCACGCGCGATCGCAGCGCGCTGCTCGCGCTCGCACGGGCGGTCTCGGGCCCGCCCACCGCCGACGCGGCGCTCGCCCGCGGGCCGGGCCCGGCCCTGGGCGCCGATGCGGCGCCGGACACCGATGCCGCAGCCCGCCTCGAGCGGCTGATCGCGTTCCTGCACGGGCACGGCGCGTTCGCGGGCTGACGCTCGCATCCCAAAGCGATTCGAGGTCATCGTCCAGCAGTGTCACCGTCGGCGATGCGCCCGCGAGCGCAAGTGAGGTGGCGGAATCGCCGGCCGGTGGACGGGCGCGATGCCTCGACGGTGGCCGCTGGCCGTCGAATGTCCGGCGCGGCTGCAACGGGCCCACGGAACCCGCTCGGATCGCGGCGTCGTAGCGAATGCCTGAACGGGTGTCTTATGGCCCCGCCGCGCCCCGCAGGGGTTTACTTGATCGCTTCCTCGTAGTCCTTGTAGCTCAGCCACACCGAGTACACGTACAGCGCCCCTCCCGCACCGTACTTCAAGGCACCGGCGGTGAACCTCAGGTTGTTCGCCGTCGCAGCGCTCCGGCTGGCGAGGCTGACCTGATGGTCCAGCATCAGCCTGCTCGCCAGGTTGGAGGCCACCGACTGGTCGGCAGCGCGCAGGTTCTTGACGATCGCCGCGGCCTCGTCGGAGTGGGTGCCCGCAACCTCCGCAAAGCGCTTGGCGACGCGTTCAGCGCCGTTGGCCGACGCATCCACCGCGGCCGACGCGAATCCGACCGACAGCTGGTGGGCGGCGTTTGCCTCGGCCTCGCTCGTCGTCACCCGCGTGGCGATCGCGTAGCTCACCCCCCCATAGACCAGCTGCACCGCGATCCCGGCCGGCGGGGCGATGAACCCAATCGCCCCCACGCCGGCGTCGGCCGCCAGCTTCACCCCGGCGACGAACTTCAACTTGCGGCGGATTTCAGCCACCACCTCGTCGTTCAACGTGCGTGCTTCGCTTGCCAGGTCGTTCAGGGTCCGAATCGACTCCGTGCGTTCCACCTCGAGCCGCTTCAGGTAAGCGACAGCGGCCGCCGGCCCGCCCCGCCGGCCCCTCACGATCAGTTCCTCCCAGTATCGCCGCCGCAGCCTCGACGCCCGCAACCGGATGTCGTCATCCCGGCCGGTCATCACCTCTGCAAACGGCGGCTCCCACGTCACCCCTGGCATCGGGTCGAACACCTTGCCCAACGTCAAGTTGTACAGGTCCACCCCCAACGATGTCGCAAGCGACCCGCTTCCTTCGTTCCAGACCAGCCGGGCCGACTGGGCCAGCGCGGACCGCCAGGCGACGGAGTGGAAGAACCGGTGGATACCGACCCCATCCAGGACCGTCACCGCAAATCGCTTGCCCGACCCGGGCCCGTCGTTGCGACCGAACGGTCCCGGGGTTCGCGCCGCGCCCTTCCCCCCGCCGGTCCGCACCGGTCCTGGCACCCTCGCTTGAGCCATCGGAGCGGCCTCGTTCAGCGCAGGCCGCGGTTCACGAAGGCCACGCGCCGGTTCTCGGGCGCGGCGATGTCGGCCTCGTTCATCGGCTCGAGATCGCCCATGCCGCACGCCTCCAGGCGCGCCGCGTCCACGCGGCCTTCGCGGACCAGGTGGTTGCGGACGGCCTCGGCGCGCGCCTGCGACAGCCGCAGGTTGTGATCGGGCCGCCCGCGACGGTCGGCGTGGCCCTCGACGAGGAAGCGCATCTCGCCGAGCGTGTTGCCGTTGATCGCCCGCGCGATCGTGTCCAGGCTGCGCCGCGTGGCCGCGGTGAGCTCGGCCGAATCGGTGTCGAACACGATCGCCGCGCCACCGGGGCGTGCAACCGCGGGGCGCGGCGGCGGCGTGCCGCCCTTGAGCACGATCGTGCGCGAGCGCTCGGGCAGGCACGCGGGTACGTTCCCGCGGGTCAGCGTGCCCAGGACCTCCTCGATCCGCGCGACCGTGACCTCGCCGCCCGCGAGCATCACGTCCCGCGACTGCGCCGAGGCCGCGCCGCAGGCGGCGGCGATCAGCAGCGCCACCGCGGCGCGGGCGGCGATCGATGCAACCCGGGGCGCAGCGTGAGCGCGAGTGATCGGTGCCCCGGTCGCGAGGCGGACGGACGCGGTCGGTCCGAGGGCTGCTGCACGAGCGCACATCGTCGGCCCCCAGGTCACTGCGCGCGCGTCACGAAGGTGACGCGCCGATTCTCGGGCGCCGCGACCTCGCGCGTGTTCAGCGGCTCGCGGTCGCCCTTGCCGACCGCGGCGAGGCGCTCCGGCCCGATGCGTCCGACGCTGACCAGATACTCGCGCACCGCCTCGGCGCGTGCCTGCGACAGCCGCAGGTTGTCGTCGGGCGAGCCGCGCAGGTCGGCGTGGCCCTCGATCGCGAAGCTCAGGTTGGCGAGCTGGTCGTTGGCCAGCGCGCGCGCCACCACGTCGAGCTGGCGGCGCGCGTCCGCGGTCAGCTCGGCCGAGTTGGTCTCGAACGTGACCAGCAGCGACGCGCTCGCGGGCTTCGCGGGGGCGGCGGGCCGCGGCGGCGGCGCGCCCACGGGGCGGATCGTGCGCGACAACGTGCCCTCGGGCAGCGGCGGTTTCAGCGCGTTGACGAGCGCCTCCTCGCTGAACTGTGCGCCGCGCAGCAGCACGTCCGAGGACTGCGCGTACGCGACGGCGGCGCCCGCGGCGAGCGCCGCTGCGAGCAGAGCGCGCGCCGGGCGCGCGCGGGATGCGAAGCGGATCATCGGAGGTCTCCTTCGGATGCGGCCGCGCGCGGCGCGGCCCGGTACACCTTCGTGCTCAGGTCCTGGTCGCCGCACCAGACGGCGATCGCCGAGTAGTTGTCCGAGCCCGGGCGCAGCCGGTCGCGAAAGCCGAGCTCGAGCTCGCGCAGCCACTGGTCGGGTTCGACCGCACGTTCGAGCGAACGCGCGAGCGTCGCGTCGTCGAGCCAGTCCCAGAAGCCGTCGCTGCACAGCAGGAACGCGTCGCCGCGGCCCAACGTGGCCCGGTCGTCGCTCGCGGTCGGAAAGAAACTGTCCTCGCCGCCGAGCGAGGCGGTGAGCACCGCGCGATGCGGCGCGCCCGCG
>JBIKMO010000186.1:0-8422 GCA_044359175.1 Burkholderiaceae bacterium
CGCACGCGCCGTCCGGCACGCGCGAGCTCGGCCCGGGTGCGGGCACCGCCGCGCTCGCGGCCAGCGCACGCGCGGCGATGGGCGAGGGCGAGGCCGCGGCCTCGCCGCAGTCGGCGCCGGCGGCCGCGCGCGCGCCGTCGACGCCGCCCGCGCCCGCCTCGGGAGCGCCGGCGGGTGCATCGCCGGCACCATTGCGCGAACCGTCGATCGACGCGCTCGCGCGGGCGGTCGGCGCGCCCGGCGGCTGGGACGAGCTCGCAGGCGCACCCCGGCCCGCGTCCCCGGCCGGCGGCGACGCGCTGGTCGCCGAGTTGCAGTCCCTCAAGGGCATGATCCTGCAGCAGTACCAGACCCTCGGCTGGTTCGAGGGCGTGCGCCGCAGCCCGGTCCAGGCGGGGCTGCTGCGCTCGATGGTCGCCGCCGGCTTCTCGCTCAAGCTCGCTCGCAGCGTCGTCTCGCGGCTGCCCGCCGACCAGGGCGAGCGCGAGGCGCCGTTGTGGCTCGAGGACGTGCTCGCGCGCAACCTGCGCTGCGCACCGCCGGCCGAGACCTTCCAGGCCGGACGCGTGTTCGCGTTCATCGGACCGACCGGCGTGGGCAAGACCACGACCACCGCGAAGGTCGCGGCCCGGCACGTGCTGGAGCACGGCCCGCAGTCGGTGGTGCTGATCACGGTGGACACCTATCGGATGGGTGCGCACGACCAGCTGCGCGCCTACGGCCGCATCCTCGGGGTGCCGGTGCACATCGCCCACGACGCGTCCGCGCTGCACGACCTGCTGCGGCTGCGCGGCCCGCGTCAGCTGGTGCTGATCGACACCGTCGGCATGGGGCATCGCGATGAGCGGATCCGCAGTCTGCTGGTGTCGCTGCCGCGCACCGACATCCGCCACGTGACCGTGGCGAGCGCGGCCGCTCAGCCGGAGACGCTCGACGAATCGCTGCGCGCCTACGAGGCGAGGCTTGCCGAGGGCGTGGTGCTCACCAAGGTCGACGAGGCCGCCCGCACCGGCGGCGCGCTCGACTGCCTGATCCGCCAGCGCCTGCGGCTGCTGGGCGTGTGCGACGGCCAGCGGGTGCCCGAGGACTGGCACGCGCCCGAGGCCGCGCGCCTGGTGCGCCGCGCGCTGCTCGCCGCCCCGGGCGGCGCGTTCGCGCTCGACGACGAGGAGCTGCCGCTGGTGTTCGGCGTGGCGGCGACCCGGCAGGGGGATGTCGCTCATGCTTGAGCGCGGCGTCGATCAGGCAAGCGGTCTGCGCCGCTCGCTGCGCATCCGCAGCGGGCCGGTGCTGGCGGTCGCGGGCGCGGGCGAACACGCCGGCACGGTCGGCAGGATCGCGCAGGCGCTCGCCGATCGCGGGTTGCGGGTCACGCTGGTGACCGACTTCGATGCGGTGATGGACGGCGTCGCCGCCGCGCGCTCCCGACCTGGGTTGGTCGCCTACCGTGCGCACCGCGGCGACGACGCGATGCGCGGCATCGGCCTGCTCGCGCAGCGCAGCACGCTCACGCTCGCGGCGGTCGACGACGTCCGCCTCGCCCGCGGCCTGGCGCTGCCGGCGAGCGACGCGCTGGTGCTGGCTGGCGCCGACGACGAAGCGCTCGCCACCGCGTACGCGCGGATCAAGGCGCTGGTCGGCCTGGGCTCGATCCGCGAGGTGCGCACGGTCTTCGGTCCCGGCGCCGGCGGCGCGCCCGCGCGTCGCGGCCACGCCCGGCTCGCCGGCGCGGCGTCGCGCTTCCTCGGCGTGGACCTGGAGTTCGGCGGTTCCGCCCCGGACACCCCGGCCCCTGGAGCCTGGCGTCGGCTCGCCGAGGAGCTCGCCGCGTGGGCGCGCGGTGGCGAGCAGGGGGCCGCGTGGTCGCTGGCCTGAGGAAGGGGGACGGCGCGATGTACACCGCCCGCGGCACGCTGGATCGCACGGCCGCGGTCGAGCGGTACGCGCCGATGGTCCGGCGGCTGGCGGCGCAGCTGATCGCGCGGCTGCCGGCCAACGTCGAGCTCGACGATCTGGTGCAGGCGGGCATGATCGGGCTGATGGACGCGCTGTCGCGCTACGAGGCGGGTCACGGCGCGCAGTTCGAGACCTTCGCGATGCAGCGCATCCGCGGCGCGATGATCGACGAGCTGCGCGGCGGCGACTGGCTGCCGCGCTCGGTGCGCCGCAACCAGCGCGCGATCGAGGCCGCGGTGCACGCGGTCGAGCAGCGTGAGCGGCGGCCGGCCGCCGAGTCCGAGGTCGCCGCCGAGATGAAGCTGTCGCTCGCGGCCTACCAGCAGATGCTCGGCGACGCTCACGGCGCGCAGCTGGTCTACCTCGACGAGCTGGTCGGGGCGGACTCGGACGACAGTTTTCTCGAGCGGCACGCCGCGCCCGAGCAGACCGATCCGGTGCGCGTGCTCGGCGACGAACGCTTCCGGGCGTCGCTCGTCGCGGCGATCGAGGCGCTGCCCGAGCGGGAGCGGCAGGTGATGGGCATGTACTACGAGCACGACATGAACCTGAAGGAGATCGGCGCCGTCCTCGGGGTGACCGAGTCGCGGGTCTGCCAGCTCCACAGTCAGGCGGTGGCGCGGCTGCGAACCAAGCTGCGGGGATGGTGAGCGAGATGGCCGGGGGAGCAGGATGAGCGATGCGCTGATCGACCGCGAGGCCGGGGCAGGCGGCGCAGCCGACCCGGGTCCGGCGGCTGCGGGAGAGCCCGGGGCGCACGAGCGCATGGCCGCGCTGTCGGGCGCGGTGGGGCGCGAGGCCGCCGAGCTGGACGCGCTGCTCGCGGCCGCCGAGCGCGCACTCGCGGCGCAGGCCGATGCGACGCGGGCGCTGCTCGACGGGCTGCAGCGGCTGCAGTCCGCGTGCGCGCCGATGGTCGAGGAGTCCGAGGCCGGGCGCGGCGAGGTGCGTGAGGCCCGCGCGGCGCTCGTGCAGGTCGGCCGCGGCGTGGCCGGCGTGGTCGACGTGCTGGGCGAGGTGTCCGGGGCGGCTGCCGAGATCACCCGGATCGCGGTCCAGACGCGGCTGGTCGCGATGAATGCCTCGGTCGAGGCCAAACGCGCGGGCGATGCCGGGCGCGGCTTCGCGGTGGTTGCCGACGCGGTCAAGGACCTCGCGGCCCGGGTCGAACAGTCGTCGGTATCGATCGCCGGCACGGTCGGTCAGCTGCAGTCGCGAATCGGCACGCTGTCGCGCGACATCCTGGACGGCGGACGGGGCGCGGTGAACGCTGCGCTGGCGCGCGCCGACGCGCGCGCCGATGCGCTCGCGGCCGCCGCCCGGGGGCAGCGCTCGCGCTGCGACGCGGTGGTGACCGCCGCGCGCGCGCTGTCGGAGCGCGCCGACGGTCTCGGTCGGGACGCACGGCTCGCCCACGCGCGCGTCGGCGACCTGGTCGCGAACGCCGCGTCGCTGCTGGAGGCCGCCGCCGTGGTCGATCCGGCGAGCGTGGACGGCACGATGCTCGCGGCTGCGGCGCAAGCCGCCGCGCTGGTCGCCGCGGTCTTCGAGCAGGCGCTCGCCGCGGGGCAGACGCAGCTCGACGAACTGTTCGACGAGTCGTACGCGCCGGTGCGCGATGCGCCGCCGGGCAGCTTCGAGGTCCGCTGGAGGCCGCTCGCCGAGCGGCTGCTCGCGCCGCTGCAGCGCCGCGTGCTCGATGCGCTGCCGGGCGCGATCGGCTGCGCGGCGATCGACCGCAACGGCTACCTGGCGGTGGACACCCGCCGCACGGACCCGGCGTCGGTCGCCGAGGCGGCGGCCCGCGGGCGGGCACGCCGTCTGCTCGACGATCGCGCGACGCGGGCGGCACGCCGGGCCGAGCGGCCGGTGCTCGTGCTCGGACGTGGCGACCTCGATGACGGCGTGTCGCTCCCGGCCAAGAGCGTGTGCGTGCCGATCCTCATCCAGGGCCGCGCCTGGGGCACGTTCCGGATCGACTACGCGTTCTAGCGCCCTGGGGCGGGGCAGTTGACCGCCCGGAGGCAGGCGAGTCAGGCCGAGACGCCGCGCCCCGAAGAGCTCGCGCCGCCCCGGCTGCCGGAGGCGGTGTACAGCCCGGGGGCGACCCCGATCGCCTCCAGCATGCCCGCGGCGTGTGCGTCGCCGCGGGCCGCCACGGCCGCGTTCACCGCGGCGCTGCGCATCACCTCGCGCAGACGCCGGCGCGCGGCGGGCGTGGCGAGCGCCGGGTCCTGTCGCCAGGTGCGGTCGGCGAGCACCGCGCCCAGACGGGCACCGGCCCGTTCGATCGCCGGCAGGTCGCCGGCCACCATCGCCCGCTGCTGCTCGCGCAGCACCGCCTCGAGCGCATCGAGCGCCCGCAGACCCGGCGAGGCGAGCGTCGCCGCCGCGGTCACCGCGGCCCCGTCGCCAGACCGAGCAGGTCGCGCGCGTCCGCGAGCAGCCGGTCGGCCACCTTGCGGGCGTCGACCGGGAAGCGCCCTTCGGCGATCGCGCGGCGCACTTCCTCGACCTTGCGGTCGTCGACCGGCACCTCGCCGGCGGCGCCGGCGGCCCGGGACGACTGCGGCGACAGCGAGACCGTGTCGACCTGGAGCGGGCCGGTCACCGGATCCGACGCGGCCCCGGCGCGACCGGACGTCGCCCGCTCGGTGCCGACGGGTTTCCCCTCGACACGCAGGCCATCCGGTTGGGTGGGTCCGATCTTCATCGCGAGCTCCTCGAGAGGCGAGCGACAACGCCCCTCGGTCTCATTATCGGCGCGTCCCGGGCCGACTTTAGCCCCGGATAACCCCGGGCGGGCCGGATCAGTCCGACGGATCGGCCGCCGCGGGTGCCGTTCACAGCAGCACGTCGACCGTCCGTCCGCGCAGTGTGCCGCCGAGCACTCGGCCGCCATCGGTCCGCACGCGTACCGTCTGGCCGTCGGCCGCCGCGGCGAGCAGCTGGCCTTCGGTCTGGATCGCGAAGCCCTCACCGATCAGCCGCACCCGAACCGGGTCGCCCGCCGCGACCGTGGGGGTGATCCGCAGGTGTTCGGCGCGCAGCACGGTGCCCGCCGGCACCGCGCGGGTCAAGGTTCGGCCGACGAGCTGCGCCGGATCGGTCACCGGCGTGCCCGGTTCGCGGGTCAGCTCCACCTCCTGCAGCCGTACCGCGCCCGGCGCAGGCTGAGCGCCGGCGGCCAGCGCTTCGGTGGCGACCAGCGCCGGCCCGTGCACGGTCACCGTGACCGGCAGCGCCACGCTCCAGCGCGCGCCCTCGACGCAGCGCACGCCGATCGCGCTGCGCCCCCACAGCCGCGTGCCGGGCAGCAGGTGCGGCTCCACGCGTGCGCACGGCGCGAGCTGAAGCCTCGGGTCGAGCTGGCCGATCTCGATCGAGACCCGGCCGGCGCCGGAGGGCAGCTGGCGCTCGACGAACGCGCGCAGCGGCTCGGCGGCCGGCGGCACGGAGGTCGCCCCGTTCGCAGGGACGGAGCACGCGGCGACCGCGGCGAGGGCGAGGCGGGCGGCGGACGTGCGGAGCAGGAAGCGGTCGGTCATCGGGGGGACCTCGTGCGATCGGGACGCGCTGCCAGCTTAGGGGGGTCGGGGCGCGCCCGCGGGGCGGATCAGGGCGGCGGCGGCCCGGTTTATCGGCACTTAAGTTCCCGGATCGGCGGCCACCATTGCCCTCATGACCCTGGCTGCGAGCGCGTGAGATGGCCGACCGGCTGACCGATGCGGTGGAGTTCCACGGCCGTGCGCTGATCCTGCGCGCCGAGCGGCAGCGGGTCATCGCCGGCAACATCGCGAACGCGGACACGCCGCGCTTCGCAGCCCGGGACTTCGACTTCCGCTCGGCGCTCGCCGAGGCGACCGGCTACCGGGCGGCGGAGGCTCCCGGGTCGCAGCCCGCGGGCGACCCGGTGCGGATGCGCGCCACGCACGCGGGCCACGTCGGTGCGGGCGGCGGCGCACCGGCCCGGATCGACTCGACCGTGCTGCGCTACCGGGCTGCCGAGCAGCCCAGCCTGGACGGCAACAGCGTGGACCTGGACCGCGAGCGGGCGAACTTCGCCGACAACGCGGTCCGCTACGAGGCGGGTCTGCGCTTCATCAACGGCTCGGTGCGGACGCTGCTGTCGGCGATCCGCGGCGAGTGAGCGCGGCACGCGCGGAGGTCGGTCATGTCGCTGATGAAGGTGTTCGGGATCTCGGGCAGCGCGGTGTCCGCGCAGAGCCAGCGCCTGAACGTGGTGGCGAGCAACCTCGCCAACGCCGAAGCGGTCGCGGGCCCGGACGGGCAGAGCTACAAGGCGCGCCAGGTGGTGTTCCAGACCCAGCCCACCGCCGACGGCAGCGCCGGCGTGAAGGTTGCGCAGGTGATCGAGGGCGACGCGCCGGCGCGCCGCCTGTACGAGCCGGGGCACCCGATGGCGGACGCCGAGGGGTTCCTCACGCAGTCGAACGTCAACGTCGTCGAGGAGATGGTCAACATGATCTCGGCCTCGCGTTCGTACCAGAACAACGTCGAGGTGATGAACACCGCGCGCCAGCTGCTGCTGAAGACGCTGCAGATGGGTCAGTCCTGATCGCCGCCCCCGCCCCGAGGACCGCCATGTTCCTGAGCCCGATCGTCACGAAGAACACCTCGCCGCCCGCCGGCGCGACGCCCGCGGCCGCCGTCGGCGGCGCCGGCACCGGATCGAACGTCTCCGAGTTCGAGCGCCTGCTCGGGCAGCTGGGCGCGCAGCGCGGCACCGACCGCGCCGGCCGCGCGAGCGACGACGAGACCGAGGACCGGTTCCTGAAGCTGCTGGTCGCGCAGATGAACAACCAGGATCCGCTGAACCCGCTGGACAACGCGCAGGTCACCTCGCAGATGGCGCAGATCAACACGGTGCGCGGCATCCAGGACCTCAACGGCAAGCTGCAGGCGATGCTCGACAAGGGCAACGGCGGCGGACTGGCCGAGGCCTCGTCGATGCTGGGCCGGCGCGTGCTGGTCGAGGGCAACCGGATCGAGCTGCCCGACGAGGGCGGCGGCCGTGGCGGTTTCGAGCTGCCCGAGCAGGCCACCGGGGTGAAGATCGAGATCCTGGATCGCACCGGCGCCGTGGTCGACACGCGGCTGCGCGGCAACCTGCCCGCCGGCGTGCACGCCTTCGAATGGGACGGACGCGCCGCCGGCACCGCGCTGGCGCCGGGCGAGTACGTGATGCGCGTGACCGCCACCGCAGGCGAGCGCTCGGTGCAGGCGGTCGCGCTGTCCGCCCAGCGGGTGCAGGCGGTGATCCCCGGCGCCGATGGCGCGCTGCTGCAGACCGGCGCCGGCGCGCCGCGTCCGATGTCCGACGTGCGCGCGGTGCTCTGAGCGCCGCTCCCCCAGAACCCGAGTTCCCCCCAGGAGTCGACGATGAGCTTCCAGCACGGCCTGTCCGGCCTGAGCGCCGCGGCGCGCAACCTCGACGTGATCGGCAACAACGTCGCGAACGCCAATACCGTCGGCGCGAAGTCCGCGCGCGCCGAGTTCTCCGACATGTACGCGAACTCGCTGACCGGTCTGTCGGCGTCGGCCACCGGCATCGGCGTGACCGTCACGACGGTCGCGCAGCAGTTCACGCAGGGCGACGTCGTCTCGTCGCAGAACCCGCTGGACATGGCGATCAACGGCCGCGGCTTCTTTCGCGTCGCCCAGAACGGCACCGTCCAGTACACGCGCAACGGCCAGTTCCACATGGACAAGGACGGCTACATCGTGACCAACCAGGGCGCGCGGCTGACCGGCTACCCGGTCGACGCGAACGGTCAGGCGTCCAACGGCACGCCGACCGACCTGCGCATCAGCACCGCGGACATCCCGCCGCGCGCGACCGCCCTGGCACGGGCGCAGCTGAACCTGGACGCGCGCGAGACGCCGATCACCGGCCCGTTCGATCTGAACGACCCGGCGACCTACCACAGCGCGATGTCGATGTCGGTCTACGACTCGCTCGGGCGCGACCACATGGTGACGCTGTACTTCCGCAAGACCGCCGGCAACACCTGGGACGTGTATTCGTCGGCCAACGGCACGCCGGTGGCGGGCGTGCAGGGCACGCTCACCTTCAACACCTCCGGCTCGGTGACCTCGCCGGTCGGACCCTTCAACCTGACCATCCCGGTGGGACCGGACGCGGGCAACTCGCTCACCTTCGGCATGAACCTGACCGGCGCGACGCAGTACGGGGCCTCGTTCTCCACCACCGAGATCACGCAGGACGGCTTCGGCACCGGGCGCCTGTCGGGCTTCTCGGCCGACGACACCGGCATGCTGATCGGGCGCTACTCGAACGGCCAGACCCGACCGCAAGGCCAGATCGTGCTCGCCAACTTCATCAACCCGCAGGGCCTGGTGCCGCTGGGCAACAACGCCTGGGTCGAGAGCGCCTCGGCCGGCCAGCCCACGCTCGGCGCCCCGGGCAGCGGCGTGCTCGGCA
>JBIKMO010000187.1:0-8343 GCA_044359175.1 Burkholderiaceae bacterium
CTTGCAGCCCGGGGAAGACCGCCGAGTCGATCGCCTTCTGGTGCTGCTGCTTCATCAGGATGATGCCGCCGCGCGGCCCGCGCAGGCTCTTGTGGGTCGTGCTGGTAACCACGTCGGCGTAAGGCACCGGGTTCGGGTAGACCCCGGCTGCGATCAGCCCCGCGTAGTGCGCCATGTCGACCATGAAGATCGCGCCGACGTCGCGCGCGACCCGTGCGAACCGCTCGAAGTCGATCCGCAGCGCATACGCGGACGCTCCGGCGATGATCAGCTTCGGTCGGGTCTCGTGGGCACGCCGCTCCATCGCGTCGTAGTCGATCGCCTCGTTCGCGTCGAGCCCGTACGACACGACGTCGAACCACTTGCCGGACAGGTTGAGCGGCATGCCGTGGGTCAGGTGGCCGCCCTCGGCCAGGCTCATGCCCATGATGCGATCGCCCGGCTTCAGGAACGCGAGGAACACCGCCTGGTTGGCCTGAGCGCCCGAGTGCGGCTGAACGTTGGCGGCCTCGGCGCCGAACAGCCGCAGGACGCGCTCGATCGCGAGCGACTCGGCGACGTCGACATGTTCGCAACCGCCGTAGTAGCGCCGTCCGGGGTACCCCTCGGCGTACTTGTTGGTCAGCTGCGAACCCTGCGCGGCCATCACCGCCGGACTCGCGTAGTTCTCGGAAGCGATCAGCTCGATGTGCGCCTCCTGGCGCTCGCGCTCGGCCTCGATCGCCTGCCACAACTCGGGGTCGACCTGGGCGATCCCCTGGGAACGTTCGTACATCGGTGGGTCCTCGTTGCGCGCCGATCGCCTCGGCGCGCGGGTCGCTGGCCCGCGACCGACTCGCTGCCCGCGTGAGCCGCGGCGATCGACCGGTCGTGGGGCTGCCGAGTCCGACCGCATCGACTCATGCCGACGCGCCGGTGATGCAAAGCTGCGTAGTGTAGTGGATCGCCCGCCGGTCAGGCCGCGCCGTCCGTCAGCTCCGATCGGCGTCGTCGAGGGCGTCGCGGCCGTGCTCGACGTCGGCCCAGCACAGCACCTCCCAGTGCCCGGCCTCGTACCGGACCCGGTTCAGCGCGGCGTTCGGAATCTCGAAGTCGCGCGGAGCCTGCAGCGGCGTGCCGCGGACCCGCCGGTGCACGACGTCGAGCACGCCGCCATGGGTGACCAGCAGCAGCGTGCGCGCGGGGTGACGCGCCACCAGGTCATCGAGCAGCGCGTGCACGCGCGCGGCGAACGACCTGAGCGACTCGCCGCCGCCGACGGCGAGGTCCGGATCGCGCCGTCGCCACGCGTCCAGGTGGGCACCGTGCTCGCGCGCCAGGTCGTGCGGCGTGCAGCCCTCGAACGCGCCGAACGCGCGCTCGCGAAGCCGGGGCTCCGGCGTGCAGACCAGCCCGAGCGCGGCGCCGATCGGCTCGGCGGTGAGGCGGCAGCGCGCGAGGTCGCTGGTGAGCAGCAGCGGCGCGGCGCGGCCCGGCTCGTCGCCCAGCCGCCACCGCGCGCGCTCGGCCGCCAGGCGGCGCGCAACCGCCGCCGCCTGACGGATACCGGACGCGTGCAGCGGCGTGTCCGTCTGCCCCTGGATGCGGCGCTCGCGGTTCCAGGCGGTCTCACCGTGCCGGATCAGCAGCAGGTCGGTCGCGCTCACCGGCACGCCACCTCGGGGCGCGACGCGGCGAACTCGTCCCCGGCGCTGCGCCCCGGATCGATCCGCAGCCAGAACGTGACCGGCCCGTCGTTGATCAGGTGAACCTGCATGTCCGCTCCGAACACCCCGGTCGCCACCATGGGATGGGCCGCCCTCGCCCGCGCCGCGAAGGCCTCGAACAACGGTCGCGCGACCTCGGGCGGTGCGGCCGGCGTGAAGCTCGGCCGCAATCCGCTGCGGGTGTCGGCGGCGAGCGTGAACTGGGGCACGAGCAGCAGACCGCCGCCGGTGTCGGCAAGCGAGCGATTCATCCGGCCGCGCTCGTCGGCAAACACGCGGTAGGCGAGCAGGCGCGCGAGCAGCGCGTCGGCCTGCGGCGAGTCGTCGCCGCGCTCCGCACACAGCAGTACCGCGAGCCCGGGACCGATCGCGCCGACGGTCCGCCCGTCGACCTCGACGTGCGCGCGCGACACGCGCTGCAGGAGCGCGATCATCGGTGTCCCGCGCGCCGCGGTACCGACGAGGTCATGCGACCGTGACCCGGGCGGCGCGACGCTTGCCCACCTGGACCACGTACGTGCCCGCCGCCAGCCTGAGGGCGCGGTCCGACACGCGCTCGCCATCGACGCGCACGCCCCCCTGCTCGATGTTGCGCACGGCCTCGCTGGCGGAGGCCACCAGCTGCGTCTGCCTGAGCAGCTGGGCGATCGGCAGCGGCGCGCCGGCCACCGTCACTTCGGGCAGGTCCTGCGGCAGCACGCCGCGCGCGAACCGCGCCTCGAACGCGTCGCGCGCCGAGCCTGCGGCCGCGCGGCCGTGGAACCGCTCGACCATCTCCGCGGCGAGCTGCACCTTGGCATCCCGGGGGTTTCGCCCGGTCGCGCACTCGGCGCGCAACCGTGCGAGCGCCTCGATCGACGACGACGACAGCAGCTCGTAGTAGGTCCACATCAGGTCGTCGGAGATCGACATCAGCTTGCCGAACATCTCGGCCGGCGCGTCGGTGATCCCAACGTAGTTGCCCTTGGACTTCGACATCTTCTCGACGCCGTCCAGCCCGACCAGCAGCGGCATCGTGAGGATGCACTGGGGCTCCTGGCCGTACTCCTTCTGCAACTCGCGCCCGACGAGCAGATTGAACTTCTGGTCAGTGCCGCCCAGCTCCAGGTCGGCCCTGAGCGCCACCGAGTCGTAGCCCTGCATCAGCGGATAGAGCAGCTCGTGGACCGAGATCGGTACCCCGCCCCGGAAGCGCCGGGTGAAGTCGTCGCGCTCCATCATCCGCGCGAGCGTGTACTTCGCGGCCAGCTGGATCATGCCGCGGGCACCGAGGGGGTCGCTCCACTCGGAGTTGTAGCGGATCTCGGTGCGGGCGGGGTCGAGCACCAGGCTGGCCTGCTCGAAGTAGGTACGCGCGTTGCGCTCGATCTGCTCGCGGGTCAGCGGCGGGCGGGTCTGGTTGCGGCCGGACGGGTCGCCGATCATCGCCGTGAAGTCGCCGATCAGGAAGATCACGGTGTGGCCCAGGTCCTGCAGCTGGCGCATCTTGTTGAGCACCACCGTGTGCCCGAGGTGCAGGTCGGGAGCAGTCGGGTCCAGTCCGAGCTTGATGCGAAGCGGCGTGCCGCTGGCCTCCGAGCGCGCGAGCTTGCGCAGGAAGTCCTGCTCGAGCAGCAGTTCCTCGCAGCCGCGCAACGCGACCGCCAGCGCGCGTCGGGCCGCGTCGGTGATCGGCGGCTCGGGGGCGGGGGGGGCGGCCGGGGGTGCGTTCATCGTCGACGGGCGGGGGTTGCCCCCGGGCAGGGGGTTTCGGTTAAACTCGCGCGCTCGTGCCCGCCGGAAGACCGTTCCGCTGCGTCGGCTTGTCGTGCGAGCCCCGGTAGTCTAAACCGGGGCACGCCTCCCCCAAACCTGCCGACCGGTCCGCCCCCCACACCCGAACGCATGCGGAATCTCCCGATCAAGACCCGCGCGCTGGTGATCGGCGTGATCACGTCACTTGCGGCGGTCACCGCGTTCGGCGTCGCGCCTCTGGCCGACCCTACGCTGCCGCCCAGCCGGTTCCTGGTCGAGCCGGTCGCACTGGAGCCGGAGCTGATCGAGTCGGTGGGCCGGTTCGTCCAGCAGGAGAAGATCCGCAGGGGCGACACGCTCGCCTCGGTGCTGTCCCGACTGGGCGCCGACGACCCGGATTTCGCGGCATTCGTGCGACGCGACCCGATCGCACGACGGCTGCTCGAGCTTCGCGCCGGCCGCACGGTGTCGGCGGTCCTGTCCGACGGCGGGCGTCTCGAGCGCGTCACCTACCGGCTGGCCGGCGACGATCCCGACGCGCTCGGCCACCGGCTGGTGGTCGAGCGGGTCGACGGCCTGCTCACCGCCCAGCGCGAGGCGGTGCCGGTGGAGCGGTTCGTCGAGACCCGGACCGCCGAGGTACGCCGCTCGCTGGTCGAGGCACTGGACGTCGCCGACATCCCCGACGCCGTGCTCACCCGGATGGCAGACCTGTTCGGCGCCGAAGTCGACCTGCGACGGGACGTGCGCCGCGGCGACCGTCTCCGCGTGGTCTACGAGACGCTGCGCGAGGCGGGCAGTCTCGAGCCGCCGATCGTCGGCCGGATCCTCGCCGTCCAGTTCCGCGGCGGCCAGCGTCGCCTCGAGGCGGTCTGGTTCGACCACGGCGACGGCAGCGGCGGGTACTACACCTTCGACGGGCGCAGCCTCGCACAGTCCTTCCTGGTCTCGCCGCTGGAGTTGACCCGTGTGTCGTCCGGCTTCACCGAGAGCCGTCTGCACCCGGTGCTCCGCGACTGGCGGGCCCACAAGGGGGTGGACCTGCCGGCGCCGATCGGCACCAAGGTGCGCACGGTCGCCGACGGGACGATCGACTTCATCGGGCAGCAGCGCGGTTACGGCAATGTGATCACCGTGCGGCACGACGCCCGCCACCTGACGCTGTACGCGCACCTGAACGCGTTCACCGACGGGCTCGCCCCGGGTCGGACGGTCCGACAGGGCGACGTGATCGGCGAGGTCGGCATGACCGGCTGGGCGACCGGCCCGCACCTTCATTTCGAGTTCCACGTCGACGGTCAGCACGTCGACCCGATGGTCGCGGTCGCTCAGAACCCCGTGCGCGTGCTGGACGGGGACGCGCGCGTGCGCTTTCAGGCGCTGGCCGCCCAGTACCGCGGCCGCTTCGGCCTGCTCGAAACCCAGGTCGCCGCCCGGTTCGAGTGAACGCACCGCGGCCGCCGTGCTGTACGTCGGCCTGATGTCGGGCACCAGCGTCGATGCGGTCGACGGCGTGCTCGCGAAGTTCGACGGCGACCGGCCGGACGCGTCGATCCGGACGCTGGCCTTCGAGTCCGAGCCGATGCCGGATGCGCTGCGCGAGACCCTGCTGTCTCTGCAGTCCAGCGGCCCCGACGAACTCGCGCGCGCGGCGCGCGCCACGGTCGAGCTCACCGACGTCTATGCGCGGGTCGCCCGTACGCTGATCGCTCGCGCGGCAGAGCCGGTGATCGCGCTCGGCGCCCACGGGCAAACCGTGCGCCACCGACCCGAGCTCGGCTACACGCTGCAGCTGATCGACGGCGCACGACTCGCCGAACTGACCGGCTGCACGACGGTCGTCGACCTGCGCAGCGGCGACGTCGCCGCAGGCGGCCAGGGCGCGCCGCTGGTACCCGCGTTCCACGCGCTCGCGTTCGCGTCCGACCGGCCGCGTGCGGTGGTCAACGTCGGCGGCATCGCCAACGTCACGCTGCTGCCGGGAGGCGTCGGGCGGGTCACCGGCTTCGACACCGGGCCGGGCAACCTGCTGATGGATGCGTGGTGCTCGCGTCACCTGGGGGCGGCATTCGACCGCGACGGCGCCTGGGCGGCCGCAGGCCGGATCGACCGGTCGCTGCTTGCCCGTCTGCTCGCGGAGCCCTACTTCGCGCGGCCTGCGCCGAAGAGCACCGGGCGGGACCTGTTCGGCCCGGAGTGGCTCGATGCGCAGCTGTCGACGCACCCGGCGCCGGTGGCGCCCGGCGACGTGCAGGCGACGCTCGCCGAGCTCACCGCGACGACGATCGCCGATGCCGTGGCGGGGTCGGATGCGGTGGAACTGAAGGTGTGTGGCGGAGGCGCACGCAATCGCCACCTGATGACCCGGCTGTCGGCCCTGCTGTCGCCCCGGCCGGTCGGGTCGACCGCCGACTGGGGGATCGACCCGGGCGCAGTCGAGGCCCTGGCCTTCGCCTGGCTGGCGAGAGAGCGCATTGCGCACCGCCCCGGCAACCTGCCGCAGGTCACCGGAGCCCGCGGCCCGCGAGTGCTCGGGGCAGTGTACGCGCCAACGCCGTCGTGAGCGGCGGGACCCCGGCCGATACGGGCCGCTGGGCAGGTCAGACCGAGAACGACGAGCCGCAGCCGCAGGTGGTGGTCGCGTTCGGGTTCTTGATCACGAACTGCGCGCCCTCGAGCCCGTCCTTGTAGTCGATCTCCGCGCCGACCAGGTACTGGTAGCTCATCGCGTCGATCAGTAGCGTGACGCCGTTCTTCTGCATCACGGTGTCGTCCTCGTTCGAGTCCTCGTCGAACGTGAACCCGTACTGGAACCCGGAGCAGCCGCCTCCCTGCACGAAGACGCGCAGCTTGAGTTCGGGGTTGCCCTCCTCGTCGATCAGTTGCCGCACCTTGTCGGCGGCGCTGTCGGTGAAGACCAGGGGGGCGGGCATCTCGGCTACGGCGTTCATGGTTGACCTCCAGTCTCGGGAATTCTAGCGGGCGAACGATGACCTGGGGAGACGGAGGGTCGGGCGGGGGACGCCTCGGACGGGTGCGGGCCCGAACGTTCCCGGCCCGAGCGCGGCCAGGACGGGCACCGCGCTCGCCCGGGCACGCATCACCGCTTCGAAAACTGCTTGCGGCGTCGGGCCTTGTGCAGACCGACCTTCTTGCGCTCGACTTCCCGGGCATCCCGAGTGACCAGCCCCGCTCCGGAGAGCGCCGGCTTCAGGCTCGCGTCGTAATCGATCAGCGCCCGCGTGATGCCGTGGCGGACCGCACCGGCCTGCCCGGTCTCACCGCCACCGGCGACGTTGACGAGGATGTCGAAGGTACCGACGAGGTTGGCGACCTCGAGCGGCTGCCGTACGACCATTCGGCCGGTTTCGCGGGCGAAATAGCGGTCGAGCGGCTTGCCGTTCACCACGATCTCGCCCTTGCCCTTCTTGATGAACACGCGGGCAACCGAGGTCTTGCGCCGGCCGGTGCCGTAGTTGTATTCGCCGATCATGGGATGTCCTGCGCGCGCGGCGGTCAGATGTCCAGCGCCTTCGGCTGCTGGGCGGTGTGCGGATGGGTGGCTTCGGCGTACACCTTCAGCTTCTTCAGCATCGCGTACCCGAGCGGACCCTTGGGCAGCATGCCCTTGACCGCCTTCTCGAGCGCGCGGCCCGGAAACCGGCTCTGCATCTTCTCGAAGTTGGTCTCGGTGACGCCGCCCGGGTAGCCGGAGTGCCGGTAGTACTTCTTGTCCTGCGGCTTGCCGCCGGTCACGCGGATGCGGGCCGCGTTGACGACGACGATGAAGTCCCCGGTGTCCACGTGCGGCGTGTACTCGGGCTTGTGCTTGCCGCGCAGCCGCGCCGCAACCGACGCGGCGAGGCGCCCGAGCACCTTGTCGGTCCCGTCCACGACGAACCAGTCGCGACGGACGTCCTGCGGTTTGGCGGAGAAGGTCTTCATGGCCAGACGATTGCGGGTAAGCCGAGTATCATAGCCCGACTCAGACGGCGGCGTCAAAACCTTCGGCGGCCGCCCCGGCAGGGAGACGGCCATGGATGCGACGGTGAGGTGGCTCGGCCAGGACACGATGACCTTCGTGGCCGAGACGGGCAGCGGCCACGCGGTGGTGATGGACGGCGCGCCCGAAGGCGGCGGCCGCAACCTGGGACCGCGGCCGATGGAGATGGTGCTGCTCGGCGCCGGCGGATGCACCGCGTACGACGTCGTACTGATCCTGCGCCGAAGCGGCCAGCAGGTGCACGGGTGCGACGTGGCGCTGCACGCGGAGCGCGCGCCGACCGATCCGAAGGTGTTCACGGCGATCGACTTCCGGTTCACGGTCCGTGGACGCGGGCTCAAGCCCAACCTGGTCGAACGGGCGATCCGGCTGTCGCACGACAAGTACTGCTCCGCCTCAGCGATGCTGGCTCGGACCGCCGCGCTGACGTTGTCCTGGGAGATCGTCGAGGATTGAAGCGCTGCGGTGCGCCGGCGCGGCGCGACCGGTCGCGCGCACCTGCGCGGCGCCGCGGGCGCTCAGACCCGGTGCGCGGTAACCGTCATCACCCGCGCGGCCGTCCGCATCGCCGACCGGACCGCCTCGGTCATCGGCTCGGCACCGCGCGCCTGCGCATCGTCCGCGTGGCCGCCCTCGTCGGCGCGCATGCGCTCGACGATCGCCCGCGAAGCGACGTCTGCGGCAGGCAGCCGCTCGAGGTGGCTGGCGAGGTGGCGCTCGACCTGGCGCTCGGTCTCGACCATGAACCCCAGCGAGAAGCGGTCCCCGAGCAGCCCGGCGAGCGCACCGAGACCGAACGCGCCGGCATACCACACCGGATTCAGCAGCGATGGCCGTGCGCCGAGGTCGTGCAGCCGCTCGCGGGTCCAGGCGAGGTGGTCACCCTCCTCGGCCGCCGCG
>JBIKMO010000188.1:0-8338 GCA_044359175.1 Burkholderiaceae bacterium
CGCTGCCGCTCAGGCGCGCAAACAGCAGCCTGTCGCCCAGCGGGGAGTCGAGCTTGAACGTGCGGGCCATATGGGTTCCTTGCCGCCTCGGGCAGTGGATGGCGCAAGCTTAGGACACCGCTGCGGCCGCGGGAATACGACCTCGGTACAGCCTCGCGTCGCTCGCGTTCGCCGCGAGTGGGGCAACGCATCTCGCCGGCTGAATCCGCACGACCGAGCACCCCGCCTGCACCTGGACCACGACGCACCCGCAGCGCCGGTCGGCCGAACGTTCCGGCATCGGCGCCGGGCGAAGGGCCCGGGGCGCACGGGCCGGTCGGCTATCGTACGTGCAACGGCTCGAAGAACACGAGGTATGCCGCCATCCGCGCCCGATCCGCGGGGCCGCACCGGTCGAACCGACCCACCGTCGCCCCGGCGGGGTTGCGCACGACGCAGCCATCCAGCCGTCCGATCGTCGCCCCGGACCGATCGCGCAGCGCTCCATCCGGGTCCACGCGCCCGAGGGCGGCACCCGATGCGTTCCGCAGGGTCCCGCCCCCCTCGACGCGACCGATGGTCGCGCCGGAGGCGTCACGCACGACTCCGCCTGCGTCGAATCGCCCGATCGTCGACCCGGACGGGCCGCGGAACGTGCCGTCCTCGTCGATGCGTCCGACCGAAGCCCCGCGGGCATCGCGCACCGTCATGGCCGAACCCGCCCACGCGGACGCGGCGGCCAGCCACAACGCGAGGCCGGCCGCCCCCCATCGGCATGAACCTGCTCGCTTGCCCATGCTCCACCCCCTCCTCGCCCGGTCGCCGATCGTGCACACCGAAGGCTGCGACAGGTTCGCCGCCGCACGCAAGGGGCCTGGATGCCACCCTGTTGCGGGCGTCGGCCTGGAGGGGCGCGGCGGGCGGCCGCAGCGCCCCCCGCTCAGCGGCCGTGCCGGATCGCCTCTGCGATCGCGAGCCGCACCTGCTCCATCGCCTTGTCGATCACGAAATCATGGCGCGGGCCGGGTCCGGAGACCGTCTGCCCGGCGATCGCACGCAGCTCGCGCGAGCTCCGCAACCCGTCGCGCAGCAGCTCGGCGAAGCGCATCGCATGGTGCAACGGCATGCCGTCGAGCGGCCCAGGGCCGAGCTCCGCCACCCATCGCTCCAGCGACTCGCGGACGACCCGCTGAACCGCGTCCCGCTGGGCAAGGGCGGCCGTGCGTGCCTTGCCCGAGGCAACAAACGCGGCGTCGGAGAGTCTCTCGAAGAACTCGACGCTCAACCCGCCCTTCGTCATGATCCTCGAGGGCAACGATTCCGCCTGCAGCGCACGCAACAGCAGCCTGCGCACGGGGACCGCCGCCAGCGCCCCGTCCCGGGCGAGGGGCGGTGCCGTGGCGTCGAACTCGCCGAGCGCAGAGCGCTCCCCGGGCCGTGCGACCGAAGCCGGCGTCGAGCCCAATCGACCCACTGGACGGAACATGCGCTCGAGCTCCTTGCTCACCACGACACGTCGAGACCGGTCGAGCCGACCCGGCGATGCGGTCCGGCCGATCGCACCCCATCGGCGCCGGCCGGATGCAGGCCGGCCGAGCGCCGATCCGCGTCGCGGGGCCGGAAGCGACGTGGCCTCGACTTCCCCGGCGGGAACGCACACCCGACGGTCCGCTCACCCCCCGGGCGCAGCCTGCCATGCGACGCGCGGGCTGACGAGCTGGGGTCAACCCTGGCGGTGCGCGACGACGCCGGGCCGCGCATGCCGGCCGAGCGGGCCTGCCCGGAGCGGCCGCACGTCCGAGCCTGACCCGCGTCGGCTCGCGCCGCCCAGGGAGCTTGCCCCGCGGGCCCCCGCGTTCGGTACCATGCACGCTCACCACGACACCACCAGGGGATCCTTCATGTCGCCGACCCGCCGGGCGCTCGCTTCGTTCGCCTTCTCGACCGTCGCCGTCCTGCTCTCGCTCACCACGGCCCTGACCGCACCCGCAGCCCAGGCGCAAGGTAAGTCGCGGCTGCAGACGATCCTCGAGCGCGGCACGCTGCGGGTAGGCACCACCGGCGACTTCAACCCCATGTCGGTGCGCGACACCACGACCAACGCGTACCGCGGCTTCGACATCGAGGCGATGGAACAGCTGGCCCGCGACATGGGCGTCAAGATCGAATTCGTGCCGACCGAATGGGCGACGCTGGTGCCCGGGCTGGTCGCCGGCCGCTACGACATCTTCGCCGGCGGGTCCTCGCTGAACATGGCCCGAGCCCGGACGGTGGCCTTCACCGACCCCTACCTGGAGGCGGGCACCGTTCCGCTCGTGCAGCGCGCGAACGCCGCCCGGTTCGGCGACTGGTCCGCGATCAACCAGAAGGGCGTCAACGTCGCGGTGCTGCTCGGCACGGTCTTCGAGGAGCAGGCGAAACGTCACTTCCCCAACGCAACCGTCAAGTCGATCGAGAAGCCCGCCAACGGCTACCAGGAAGTGCTGGCCAACCGCGCCGACGTGACGATCACCAGCAACATCGAGGCGTCGACCCTGGTGAAGACCTACCCGAACCTGGCGATCGTCGGCGCCCGCGGCGACATGCGTGACAAGCGGCCGTTCGCCTACCCGGTGCAGCAGGGCGATCCGACCTGGGTCACGTTTCTCAACAACTGGATCGCGCTCAAGAAGTCGGAGGGCTATTTCGACGCCCTGGAGGCGAAGTGGCTGGGTCGCTGACCCGGGCCCCCTCCGCCAGCCCTCTTCCGCTCGACGGCGCGCCCGTCCGCGCGCTCGTCCTGATCGCCCTGGCGCTCGTGCTGGCCGGCTGCGCCCGCACCGACTACACGTGGGGCTGGTACGTGCTCGACCCCACCCACCCGAAGGGCGGAGCCAACCTGCGCTTCCTGCTCAGCGGTCTGTGGGCGACGATCGCGATCGCCTCGTGCGCGCTGCTGGTCTCGGTCGTGCTGGGGGTCGCGCTCGCGGTCGCCGGGCTCTCCCGGCACCCGCTGCTGCGCGCGGTCAATCGGGTCTACGTCGAGGTGTTCCGCGCGATCCCGCTGCTCGTGCTGCTGCTGTGGGTCTACTACGGCTTGCCGGTCGTGCTGGGGCTGAGCCTCGGGGTGTTCGCCGCCGGCGTGCTCAGCCTCGCCCTGTCGGACGCAGCGTTCGAAGCCGAGGTGTTCCGCGCCGGCATCCAGTCGGTACCGCGCGGGCAACTCGAGGCGGCCGAGACGCTGGGTCTGTCCGGCGCACAGAAGTTCCGCTACGTCGTGCTGCCGCAGGCGATCCGCTCGATCCTGCCCGCGCTGGGCAATCAGTTCGTGTACGTGCTGAAGATGAGCTCGCTCGTGTCGGTGATCGGCTTCCAGGAACTCACCCGCCGAGCCAACGAGCTCAACGTCACCGAGTACCGGCCGCTCGAGATCTACACGTTCCTGGTCGTCGAGTACCTGGTGCTGATCCTGATCGCATCGTGGCTCGTGCGGCGCCTGGAGGCGCGCATGGCGCGCGGCAGCGCACGGTGATCGGGTTCGGCCTAGCGGCGCAGGATCCGGCCGAGGAACTGCCGGCAGCGTTCGGTCTTCGGGGCACTGAAGAACTCCGACGGCGCCGCTGCCTCGACCACCTCGCCCCGGTCCATGAAGACGATCCGGTCCGCGACCTCGCGGGCGAAGCCCATCTCGTGGGTCACGCAGATCATCGTCATGCCCTCGCGAGCCAGCGCGGTCATCACGTCGAGAACCTCCTGGATCATCTCGGGATCGAGCGCCGAGGTCGGTTCGTCGAACAGCATGATCCGCGGCTTCATCGCAAGCGAGCGTGCGATGGCCACGCGCTGCTGCTGGCCACCGGACAGTTGCCCGGGATACTTGTCGGCCTGCTCCGGGATCCGCACGCGCTCGAGCAGGTCGCGGGCGAGCGCGCGGGCTTGCTCGCGCGGCAGGCCGCGGACCTTCACGGGAGCGAGCATCAGGTTCTCGAGCACGGTCAGGTGGGGGAACAGGTTGAACTGCTGGAAGACCATGCCGATCTCGCTGCGCAGGCGCACCCGGCAGGCCTCGTCGTCGGTGACCTCCACCCCCTCGATCACGATACGCCCCTGCTCGTGCCGCTCGAGGCGGCTCACGCAGCGGATCAGGGTCGACTTGCCCGAGCCGGAGGGGCCGCAGACAACCACGCGCTCGGCCCGACCGACGCGCAGATCGACGTCCTTCAGCGCCTGAAAGCCGCCGAACCACTTCGACACGCGGTGCATCTCGATCGCCGGCGGGACCTCCGGCCGTTCGTCCGCCATTCCTGATCGCTCCCATGACCCGCCCACAGTCTACGTCAGCCGCCATGCAGGCCCAGACGCTCGCGAACCCGAGGCGACGCGCATGATCTTCTACGCCACCGCGTTGTCGAGCTACTCGGCGAAGACGCGCATCGTGCTGGTCGCCAAGGGGGTGCGGTTCGAGGAGCGCGAGCCTCCGGGCGGCTACCGCTCGGCCGAGTACCGTGCGCTCGTTCCCATGGGCACCGTTCCGGCGATCGTCGACGGCGGGCTGGCGCTGTCCGAATCCGAGGTGATCCACGAGTACCTCGAAGAGCGGTTTCCCCGACCCAGCCTGCTGCCGGGCGAGGCGCACGATCGCGCCCGGATCCGGTTCCTCGCGCGGTTCCACGATCTGTATCTGGAGCCGCCGGTGCGGCGGCTGTTCCCGCACATGCGTGCGGACGCCGGCGACCCTGAGACGGTCGCGGCGCTCGCGACGGAGATCGACGCACGCCTCGCGCAGCTCGCCAGCCTGGTCCGCCCGCGTCCGTTCCTCGCCTCCGAGGTGATGACGCTCGCCGACTGCGGGTTCGCGGTCACGATTCCGCTCGCCTGTCGCCTGCTCGCCGCCCTCGGCAGGCCGCCAACGCTGCCCGCGGCGATCGCCGGCTGGTTGCCGCAGGTGGCGGCGCATCCCGCCGTGGCGACCGCGCTGTCGGCCTGGGGCCCCGCCACCGACCACTGGATCCGCTCCCGCCGTGGCGCGTGAGCGTCCGGTGGGCGGCACGGGCCGGCGCCGGTAGACTTGTCCGAGGAGGCCGCCGATGTCCCCGCCCGCAGGCTACAGTCCGCTCTTCGATCCGCAGTGGCACTACGTCGAGAAGGTCTCGCTCGAGGCCTTCACCGCTGATGACTGGGCGACGATGAACCGCCAGCGCAGCGCCTACTACGCGGCCGAGCAGGGTCGTCACGTTCTGCGCCTGCTGAGCGCGTCGGCGCAGGATGCGACCTTCGGCTACCGAGTGAACAACTACCGTCACTGCCTGCAGTCTGCGACGATGGCGATGCGCGACGGCCTGGACGAGGAGACCGTCGTGGTCGCGCTGCTGCACGACGTCGGCTTCACCGCCTGCCCGACGTCCCATGGCGACTTCGCCGCCGCGCTGCTGCGGCCGTACGTGTCGGAACGCCACGTGTGGATGCTCGAGCGTCACGCGATCTTCCAGGACGTCCACGCCCCGACGCTCCCAGGCGTCGACCCCGACGCCCGGGAGCGCTGGCGGGGCCACCCGCATTTCGCCTGGGCCGAGGCGTTCGTCGCGAAGTACGACCAGGCGGCCTGCGATCCCGACTACGATGAGGCGCCGCTCGAGACGTTCGTGCCGATGGTGCGCCGGATCTTCGCGCGCCCACCGCGACGGACCGTCCCCGACTGAATCTTCACCATCCTGCTGCGGACACGACCATGGGTGCCTGGATCCACATGATTCCCCCCGACGAAGCCACAGGCACGCTGCGCGACCTGTACGACCGCGTGAGGACACCGCACGGCACGGTCGACAACGTGATGCGCGCGCACAGCCTGAGGCCGGCGACGATGGAAGGCCACGTCGTGCTCTACCGCAGCGTGCTGCACCACCCGGACAACGTGCTGCCGTTCGGGTTCCTCGAGGTCGTGGCCAGCTACGTGAGCCTCATCAACGACTGCGCCTACAGCCTGAGTCATCACTGGTCGAACGCACGACGACTGATGAACGACGCCACGCGCGCCGAGCGCGTGTGGGCGGCGCTGACCGCGCGCCGCCCCGAGGAGGCGTTCGACGGCAAGGAGCGAGCGTTGCTCGACTACGCCGCCAAGCTCACGACCGCGGTGGGCGCGATGACGCGGGCCGACTACGACGCGCTGCGCGCAGCCGGCTGCGAGGACGGCGAGATCCTCGAGGTGAATCAGGTCACCGCGTATTTCAATTACTCGAACCGGCTGCTCAACGGGCTGGGCGTCACCACCGAGGGTGACGTGATCGGCTATTACGCCTGAGGGCGGACACCGTGTCCTACGCCCACGCCCGGACGATCGACCCAGGGTCGATCCCCGTAATCGACGTCGGTCCTCTGGCGAACGGCACGCGCGACCAGGTGCGGACCGTGGCTCGCGCGATGCGCGAGGCGGCCGAAACGGTCGGGTTCCTCTACGTGGCGAATCACGGCGTGCCCGGCGAGCTCGTCGCCGACCTCGAGCGCGTCGCTCGACGATTCTTCGCGCTGCCCGAGGCGGACAAGGCGCAGGTGATACCGCTCGACCGCCACCGGGGGTTCCTGCCGATCGGTCAGGCCAAGATGTACTCGGGGGCGAAGGTCGACCTCAAGGAGAGCTTCGTCTGGGGGCTGGATGTCGGCGACGACGACCCCGACTACCGCGCCGGCAACCGGATGCACGGACCGAACCGCTGGCCCGCGGCCCTGCCCGAGATGCGAGTGCTGTGCAACCGGTACTTCGAGGCGGCCAACGCCTGCGGACGCAGGCTGCTGCGCGGCTTCGCCGTGAGCCTGGAGCTCGCGGACGATCACTTCGACCGGTCGTTCTCCAAACCGGTCACGCGCTGCTCGGCCGTGTTCTATCCGCCTCAGCCGCCCGACGGTGCCGACGACCAATTCGGCGTGGCGCCGCACACCGACTACGGCACGCTCACCGTCCTACACCAGGACCCGGTCGGTGGACTGCAGATCCGCGACAGGGCGGGCGACTGGATCGTCGCCCACCCGATCCCGGGCACGCTGGTGGTCAACGTGGGCGACCTGCTCGCACGCTGGACCAACGACCGCTTCACGTCGACGCCGCATCGCGTGGTCAATGCCTCGGGACGCGAGCGGCTGTCGGTCGCCGCCTTCGTCGATCCGGACTACGCCACGCCGATCGACCCAGTGCCCGGGCCCGGCACGACGCCGCGGTACCCGTCCGTGACCTGTGGGGACTACATCCTCGGGCGCTTCGACGCGGCCTTCGCCTATCGCCGCCCCCCCGCGGGCTGAGCCGGGGGCGCCCGGCACGCGTCGAGACGCGCGTGCGGCGATCAGCCGATGCGCGCGAGCAGCCGATGCTGCCACCCGATGCCGCGACGCTCGACGATGCGCTTCTCCACGATCGCCCGCGCCCGCGGCAGCTCGCCGCCCCGCTCCAACGCGTCGAGGAAGATCAGTTCGAACAGATCCCGCTGCGCGTGACTGCCTCCGATCTCCTGCAGTCGCGCCATCACCGGCGCGAGATGGCGGACCGCCTCGGGGTGGCGACCCAGACCCGCAGCGACGACGCCGTGCGCGGCCGGCACGGCCACCTGCTGCCACGTGCGACGGACAAAAGGGTCGACGCGCGCGGCGTCGGCCACGAAGCGCTCGAGCTTGGCCGCGACCGCCGAGCGTTCGTCGGCGCGGGCGAGGCCGTAGAGGTAGTGCAGCTCGTTGAACGGCCACACGGACTCGTGCACCCGCGCCCGCAGAAAGCCGGCGAGCTCGGTCCAGCGCGTACCCGGGTCCACGCCTCGCAGCTCAAGGCGGGCGAGCAGCGCGACCGCGTTGAGCTGGTCCTGCGAGTACTCCTTCCACACGCCCCACACGCGCTGGTCGTACAGCGCGAGGGCCTGCTGCGGCTCATCCCGGTCCAGGTGATAGAGCGCGACGTGCCACCAGTTGTGGGTCAGCATGAACGAGTTGCAGCGTGCCCAGGTGTCCGCGTGCTCGGTCATGAACCGGATGCCCTCGTCCAGCCGGCCCTGCGTCTCCTGCGCGTGCGCGTACGCGTGCTGCGCCCACGCATCCTCGCGGCGGATCGCGATCGCTTGCAGCGCCGCCTCCTGCGCTTCGGCGATGCGGTGACACTGCTCGAGGGCGAACGCGTGCATGCCGTGAACGTAACCGACGTCGCCGCAGGCCGGCAGCGACTTCGCGGACAGGCGCAGCATGCCGTCGAAGTCGCCGAGCAGGAAACGGTGGGTCTGACCGAGCTTGAGCGCGAGCAGATCGCGTGGATGCCGGTCGAGGATGCCGTCGGTCGCGCCGACGAGGGTCTCCCAGTCCCCCTCGACCCAGCCCTGCACCGCGCGAACGGTCGCCCGCTCGCGTT
>JBIKMO010000189.1:0-8320 GCA_044359175.1 Burkholderiaceae bacterium
TGCGGCAGGCCATCTCGTTCGCGATCGACCGTGAGTTCATCACCAAGACGCTGTTCGTCGGCATGCACCGGCGTGCGACCGGACCGATCGGCAGCGCGAGCCCGCTGTACTCGGCCGACGTCGAACGTTACGACCTGAACCTGCAGAAGGCCTCGCAACTGCTTGATGCGGCCGGACTGCGGCCCGGTGCGAACGGCATCCGTGCGACGTTGTCCCTCGACTTCATCCCGGGCTCGGCCGACGGGCGTGCGACCGCCGAGTACATCAAGCCGGCGCTCGCCAAGGTCGGTATCGACGTGCAACTGCGCAGCTCGCCCGACTTCCCGACCTGGGCGCGCCGCGTGTCCTCGTTCCAGTACGACATGACGCTCGACTCGGTCTGGAACTGGGGGGATCCGGTCATCGGCGTTCACCGCACCTACCTGTCCAGCAACATCCGCGAGGGCGTGATCTGGTCGAATACGCACCAGTACTCGAATCCGAAGGTCGACGAGCTGCTCGCGGCCGCCGGCCGCGAACGCGATGCCGCGAAGCGCAAGGCGCTGTACCGCGACTTCCAGCGGATCGTCGTCGACGACTGCCCGATCGCGTTCCTCTACGAGCCGAACTTCGCCGTGGGCTTTCGCCGGATCGCCGACCCGAAGCCGAGCGTGTGGGGCATGATGGCGCCGCTGCACGACATGGGCGTCACCCGCGGATGAGGCTCGGCGCGGAGAGCTCCCGGGCCGTCGTCTTCGCCGCGCGCCGCGTCCACACGATGGACCCGGCGCGTCCGCTCGCCACCCATGTCGCGGTCCGGGACGGTCGCATCCTCGCCGTCGGCACACTCGACGAAGCGCGGCGCTGGGGCCCGCACGACCTCGACGAGCGCTTCGCCGACGACGTACTGCTGCCCGGCTTCGTCGAAGGCCACAGCCACGTCGGCGAGGGCGTCTACTGGCGCTACGTGTACTGCGGCTTCTTCGACCGCAGCGATCCCGACGGCCGCACGTGGCCGGGGCTGCAGTCGATCGAGGCGGTCGTCGAGCGGATGCGGGAGGCGCACGCGGCGCTCGCCGACCGGTCCGCGCCGCTGTTCGGCTGGGGCCTCGACCCGCTGCACTTCGGCAGCTCGCGCCGGATGACGAGACAGGACCTGGACGCGGTGAGCGCGACGCGTCCGATCGGGATCGTCCACGCGAGCGGCCACATCGTCAACGCCAACTCCGCGGCGCTCGCAGCCGCCGGCTATCTGCGCACCGACCATGACCACCCGGGCATCCCGCTCGACGCCCAGCGGCTGCCGACGGGCGAGCTGCGCGGTCCGGAGGCGATGATGCCGGTGCTGCTCAAGCTGGGCATCGACCGCGCGGCGACCGCCGGCGACGACGTCGGCGTGCGCGCGTTCGCACGGCTCGCGGTGCGCACCGGCACCACCACCGCCACCGACCTGGCCACGCCGATCCCCGACGCGGCGGTCGACGCACTGCTGCGGATCACCGGGGATGACGCGTTCCCGCTGCGACTCGTGCCGGCGCTGCACGTGCGCGGCCAGACGATCGAGCACACGATCGAACGCGCGGTGGCGATGCGCGAGCGCTCGACCGACCGACTCCGGCTCGGCCGCGTGAAGGCGCACGCCGACGGCTCGATCCAGGGATTCACCGCACGGATGCGCTGGCCGGGCTACCACAACGGCGCCCCGCAGGGGCTCTGGTACATCGAGCCCGAGGCGCTGCTGCAGCTCTACCGGCTCGCGTTGCGCCACGGGGTGCAGGTCCACACGCACACGAACGGCGACGCGGCGATCGACCTCGCGATCGACTGTACGCGCGATGCGCTGCGCACCGACCCGCTGCCGGGCCACCGCTTCACGCTGCAGCACTGCCAGCTCGCCGACCGCGCGCAGCTGCGCCGGATGCGTGAGCTCGGGATGTGCGCGAACTTCTTCGCGAACCACCACTTCTTCTGGGGCGACGCCCACTACGCCACCACGCTCGGACCCGACCGCGCCGAGCGGATGAATCCGTGCCGCTCCGCCCAGGAGATCGGCGTCGCCTACACGATCCACTCGGACGCGCCGGTCACGCCGCTGGGGCCGCTGCACGTGGCGTGGTGCGCCGTGAACCGCCGGACCGCCTCGGGTCGGGTGCTCGGCGAGCACGAGCGCATCGGCGTGGCCGACGCGCTGCGGGCGGTCACGCTGGGTGCGGCCCACACGCTGCACCTGGACCACGAGATCGGTTCGATCGAGGCCGGCAAGCGCGCCGACTTCGCGGTGCTGCGCGACGACCCGTTCGAATGCGCGCCCGAGCGGCTCAAGGACGTGCGCGTGCGCGGCACGGTGCAGGGCGGCCGCAGCTTCGAGGCGGACCGGGCGTGACGGCGGTGCTGCCTGCGATCGTCGTCGGGGGATATCTCGGGGCGGGCAAGACCACGCTGGTCAACCGGCTGCTGCGCGAGGCCGGCGGGCGACGGATCGCCGTGATGGTGAACGACTTCGGCGAGATCGGGATCGACGCGGACCTGATCGTGTCGCGCGAGGACGCGGTGCTGAACCTGGCCGGCGGCTGCGTGTGCTGCGCGGTCGGCAGCGACCTGATCGAGGCGGTGATGGCGCTGCCGCAGCGCCAGCCGGCGTTCGATCTCGTTCTGGTCGAGACCAGCGGGGTCGCGATGCCCGGAACGGTCGCCCGCTCGCTGCGGCTGGCGCCGGGCATCGAGGTCGACGGCGTCGTCGTGCTGGCCGACGCAGAGGACGTGCGCGAGCGCGCGTCGGACCGATACGTCGGCGACACCATCCGTCAGCAGCTCGCCGACGCCGACCTGCTGGTGCTGAACAAGGTCGACCTGGTCGACGACGCGGCCCTGGCCGAGGTGCGCGACTTCCTGGACGGGGCCGCACCGCGCGCGCGTCGCGTCGAGGCGATCGAGGCGGCCGTGCCGGCCGACGTGGTGCTCGGGCTCACCGAGGCGGGCTCGCCACCGCAGTCGCTCGCGCGCAGCGGCGCTGGCCTGTTCGCAGGCGATCCCTCGGCGCGGCGTGTCGGGCTGCGACGGCCGCGCGCGGCTGCGCAGCAGTACCAGAGCGCCTGGCTGACGCTGCCCGACCCGACCGATGTCGATCGCCTCGCGCGGCTGCTCGCCGATCCGCGCCACGGCGTCGTGCGGGCCAAGGGCGTGGTGCGCGATACCGAGGGCCGGGCGATCGTCGTGCAGGCGGTCGGGCCCCGGGTGCGGGCGACGCCGGCCGCCGTCGGATCGGCGGCCGCCGGCCCGGGTGATGGACGCCTGGTGGTGATCGGACTGACCGGTGGGCTCGACGCCGGAGCGCTCGCGCACGCGCTCGGTGTGACCGTTGGGACCGCGGGCCACACTCCGCTCGAGCGCGGTTGATTCCGGAACATTCCATTCCACAGAACACGTTTTCCGCGATCGATACCGCTACACTCTCGCGCCATGAGATTCACGTCGGTCATCGCGAAGCGGCTCGCGTACGCGCTCGGGCTGATCTTCGCCGTCCTCACGATCAACTTTGCGCTGATCCACGCGGCGCCGGGCGACCCGGCGATGGTGATCGCGGGCGAGATGGGCGGCGCCGACCAAGCGACGCTCGATGCGATCCGCAAGACCTACGGGCTGGACCGCCCGATCCTCGAGCAGTACGCGACCTACGTCGGGCGCGCGATCCAGGGGGATCTCGGACAGTCCTACCTGTACAACCAGCCGGTGACCACGCTGATCCTGCAGCGGCTGCCGGCGACCGTGCTTCTGGTGCTGAGCGCGCTGCTGTTCGCGATCGCGTTCGGTACGGTCGTCGGCGTGTGGGCGTCGCGCCGGCCGCACAGCGTGGGCAGCGGCGCGGTCACGGTGATGTCGCTGGTCGGCTACTCGATGCCGACGTTCTGGACCGGCATTCTGCTGGTGATCCTGTTCGGCAAGATCATCCCGATCATGCCCATCGCCGGCATGCGCGACGTGCGGATCTACGGCGGCTGGTTCGTCACCACGCTGGACGTGCTGCACCATCTGGTGCTGCCGGCGTTCACGCTGGCGATCGTCTACATGGCCCAGTACAGCCGACTGGCGCGGGCCAGCATGCTCGAGGTGCTCGGTTCGGACTACATCCGCACCGCGCGCGCCAAGGGGCTGGCCGAGCGCCTGGTGATCTGGAAACATGCACTGCGCAATGCGCTGATGCCGGTGGTGACCATCGCCGGACTGCAGTTCGGCAACCTGGTGTCGGGTGCCGTGCTGGTCGAGACCGTGTTCTCCTGGCCCGGGCTGGGCACCCTCGCCTACGACTCGATCCTGGGTCGCGACTACCCGACGCTGCTCGGCGTGCTCTTCTTTTCGTCGGTGCTGGTGATCGTCGCGAACCTGCTGACCGACCTGGCTTACCGCTGGATCGATCCGCGGCTGCGGACGCGATGACGCCGTGAGCACGCCTGCAGTCGCTTCGACCGCTCCGACCGGCCCCGCGCCGGAGCTCGTGCTGTCGCCTTCGCGCGAGGCCTGGCGGGTCTTTCGCAAGAACAAGGCCGCGATGCTCGGGCTGGTGCTGCTGGTGGTGGTGATCCTGACGATGGCGCTCGGCCCGACGCTCTATCCGGTGCCGCCGTTCGACATCGTCGGGCGCCCCTTCACCGGGCCGTTCGAGACCTCAGCGCTGCCGCTGGGCAGCGACTACCTGGGCCGCGACATCCTCGCGGGCATGGTGGTCGGCGGCCGGGCGACGGTCGCCGTGGGTCTGGCCGCGGCGGCGATCACGGTCACGATCGGCCTGATGGTCGGCGCGCTCGCCGGCTACTACGGCGGCTGGGTCGACGAGGTGTTGTCCCGCTTCACCGAGATCTTCCAGGTCATGCCGTCGCTGCTGTTCGCGATGGTGCTGATGACGCTGTTCCAGCCCTCGCTGCTGACCGCGGTGCTGGCGATCGGCATGGTCACCTGGACGTCGACCGCGCGGCTGGCACGCGCCGAGTTCATGCGGCTGCGCAAGCTCGAGTACGTGAACGCCGCGCGCGCGCTCGGCGCGAGCCACCTGCGGCTGATGGTGCGCGAGATCCTGCCGAACGCCGCGCCCCCGCTGATCGTATCGGCCACGCTCATCATCGGCGTCGCCATCCTGTTCGAGGCCGGACTGAGCTTCCTGGGCCTGTCCGATCCGAACGTGATGAGCTGGGGGTTGATGATCGGATCGAACCGCAAGTACGTGCTCGACGCCTGGTGGGCGGTCACCTTCCCGGGCTTCGCGATCTTCCTGACGGTGCTCGCGGTGAGTCTGGTCGGCGATGGCCTGAACGACGCGCTGAACCCGAAACTGCATCAGCGATGAGCACCGTGCCCGCCGTCCGGATCGACCCGGACGCCCCGCTGCTCGACGTCGACGACCTGTCGGTGGAGTTCGACACGCGCCGCGGCGTCGCGCACGTGCTGCAGTCGGTCGGGTTCTCGCTGCGACGCGGCGAGACCCTTGGACTGGTCGGCGAATCGGGCTGCGGCAAGAGCATGACCGCGCTCGCGATCATGCGGCTGATCCCGACTCCGCCGGGCCGCATCACGTCCGGGCGCGTGACCCTCGAGGGCTACGACCTGATGACGCTGCCGGATGCGGCGATGCGCGAGATCCGCGGCAACCGCGTGTCGATGATCTTCCAGGAGCCGATGACCTCGCTCAACCCGGTGTTCACCGTCGGGGAGCAGATCGCCGAAGCGGTGCGCCTGCACCAGCGGCTCGAGCGTCGCGCCGCCCATGAGCGCGCGGTCCAGATGCTCGAGGCGGTCGGCATCCCGGCGGCGCGCCGGCGCGTGGACGAGTACCCGCACCAGTTCTCCGGCGGCATGCGCCAGCGGGTGATGATCGCGATGGCGCTCGCGTGCGACCCGGCGCTGCTGATCGCCGACGAGCCCACCACCGCGCTCGACGTCACGGTGCAGGCCCAGATCTTCGACCTGATCTCCGACCTGCGCGAACGAACCGGAACCGCGGTGATCCTGATCACCCACGACATGGGGGCGATCGCCGAGATGACCGACCGGGTCGCGGTGATGTACGCCGGACGGGTGATCGAGGAGGGCAGCGTGGCCGAGGTGCTCGAGCACCCGCTGCATCCGTACACGCAGGGCCTGATCGCGTGTGCGCCCGGCCGGCGCACGGTCGCGCACGGCGGCATCCTGGAGGAGATTCCGGGAACGGTCCCCTCGCTGCTCGAGCGGCGCGCCGGCTGCGTGTTCGCCGACCGGTGCCGGCACGTGCTGCCGGTGTGCCGCACCTCGCTGCCGGCCGAGACGCGGCTGGACGGCGGGCGCCGCCGCGTGCTGTGCTGGCTACACGCAACCCAGGATGCGGTGCCCGCATCGCTGCCGGGGGTCTCGGGATGAGCGCTTCCGGCGCCCTGCCCCTGCTCGAGGTCCGTGACCTGAAGGTCCACTTCCCGATCGGCGCCGGACTGATCGGGCGGCCCAAGGCCTGGGTACGAGCGGTCGACGGCATCAGCTTCCAGGTCGCGCGCGGCCGTACCTTCGGCATCGTCGGCGAGAGCGGCTCGGGCAAGAGCACGACCGCACTCGCGGTGATGCGCCTGGTCCGGCACACCGCGGGAACGATGACCCTCGACGGCCAGGACATCGGCGCAGCCGACGGCGAGACCCTGAGGCGCGCGCGGCGGCGGTTCCAGATGGTCTTCCAGGACCCGTACGCGTCGCTGAACCCGCGCAAGCGCGCCGGCGACACCGTGCGCGAGGCGCTCGACCTGATGGAGTCCGGCGAGCCCTCGCGGCGAACCGAGCGAGTGGCCGAACTGTTCGCGCAGGTCGGCCTGCGGCCGGAACAGCAGATGCTGTTCCCGCACCAGTTCTCCGGCGGGCAGCGCCAGCGGATCGTGCTCGCGCGCGCACTCGCGGCGAACCCCGACCTGGTGGTCTGCGACGAACCGGTGTCGGCGCTGGACGTCGCGATCCAGGCGCAGATCCTGAACCTGATGCGACGGCTGCAGCAGGCGCTCGGACTCACCTACCTGTTCATCTCCCACGACCTGGGCGTGATCCGGCACATGTGCGACGACGTGGCCGTGATGTACCTCGGCGTGGTGGTCGAGCAGGCCGACCGCGACGGGCTGTTCTCGAGGCCGCTGCATCCGTACACGCTCGCGCTGTGGTCGGCCGCGCCGTCGTTCGACCCCAACGCGCGCACGCGCGGGCGTCGGATGCGGCTGCACGGCGACCCGCCGAGCCCGATCGACATCCCGCCCGGCTGCCGCTTCGCCGGCCGCTGCCCGTTCGCCGAGGACCGCTGCCGCAGCGAGGCGCCGCTGCTGCGCGAGGTGCTCCCCGGCCACCGCGTCGCCTGCCACCGCGTGTCGGCCGACGGCGTGCCGACCTACCCAGCCGCCGCCCTCGCCTGAGCGTCGCGAGGTACCGGTGAATCCAGCCGACGACCGCATCGCCCTCGTGACCGGCGCCGCCGGCGGCATCGGCGCCGCGACCAGCCGGCTGCTCGCCGCTGCCGGCGCAAGCGTGGTCGCGACCGACCTGCACGACACTCCGGGCGAGGCGCTCGCCGCGGCGATCGCAGCGTCCGACGGACGCATCCGCTACCTGCCGCACGACGTCACCGACGATGCGCGGTGGGCGGCGGTGATCGCCGAGGTGCTGCGGATCCACGGCAGGCTGGACGTGCTGGTGAACAACGCGGGTCTGTTCGTGCACGGTCGTACCGATGAGGCCGACCGGGCGACGATCGACCGGCTGTTCGGCGTGAATCTGCTGGGCGTGGTGCTCGGCACCCAGCACGCGTTCCGGGTGATGAAGACCCGGCCGGACAGCCTGCCGCTCGCGTCGATCGTCAACCTGTCGTCGGTCGCCGGCATCACCGGCGCGGCGGGCGCGACGCTGTACTCGCTGACCAAGGGCGGCGTGCGGCTGTTCAGCAAATCGTGCGCCCTCGAGGCCGCACAGCTCGGCTACCGGATCCGCGTCAACTCGATCCACCCCGGCATCGTCGACACCGACATGGCGCGCGGGGTGGCCGACGCCCTGATCGCACGCGGTGTGCCGCAGGCCGCGGTGGACGCGCAGATGGCGGGGGCGCACCCGCTCGGGCGGCTCGCACACGTCGACGAGATCGCGCGCGGCATCCTGTACCTCGCGTCGGACGATTCGGCGTTCGTCACCGGCAGCGAGCTGGTGATCGACGGCGGCCTGACCGCGCGCTGAGCCGCGCACCGACCCACCCGCGCGCGCCCGCACGGCGTGTCGGAGCGGGCACGCCGGCCAGCCCGGGCGAGCGCGTGGCGCCGGTCCGCGCGAGCGCCCTCGGCTTGCCGGCGCGGATGCGGAC
>JBIKMO010000029.1:0-26013 GCA_044359175.1 Burkholderiaceae bacterium
GGCCGAGCCGCCGGTCCCGGTGAGCGGCGCGAGCGCGTTCCTGCGCGCGGTGCTCGCCTCGCGCCTGCCGCCGACGGCCTCGGCCGAGGGAACGGCCGGCGCAGCCGGCCTGGGCGTGGACGGCGCGATCACGACCGCGCCCGATGCGGCCCGGATCGCGCGATGAGGGTGCTGGTGGTCAGCCAGTACTTCTGGCCGGAGACCTTCCGGATCAACGAGGTCGTGCTGTCGTTGCGCGACGCGGGGGCCGAAGTCACGGTGCTGACCGGCAAGCCGAACTACCCCGAGGGCAGCGTGTTCGACGGCTGGCGTGCCGGCGGGGTCGTGCGCGAGCGCTGGCAGGGCATCGACGTGCTGCGGGTGCCGATGCTGCCGCGCGGCCGGGCGAATGCGGTCGGGCTCGCGCTCAACTACCTGAGCTTCGCCGCCTGCGGCGCGCTGCTGGCGCCCTGGCTGCTGCGCGGCCGGTGCTTCGACGTGATCTTCGCCTACGGCAACTCGCCGCTCACGCAGGTGGTGCCGGCGCTCGCGCTCAAGGCGCTGCAGCGCGTGCCGGTCGCCCTGTGGGTGCAGGACCTGTGGCCGCAGAGCCTGCAGGCGACCGGGTTCGTGCGCAGCCGCGCGCTGCTCAAGGCGGTCGAGCGGATGGTGCGGCTGCTCTACCGCGGCTGCGACCTGCTGCTGGTGCAGTCGCGTGCATTCGTCGACGAGGTGGCGCGGCTCGCCGACCCCCGCAAGGTGGTCTACCACCCGAACCCGGGCGAGCTCGCGCTGCGCTCGCGCGAGGCGCCGGGCGAGCCGCCGTTCGTCCTCGCGGAGGCGTTCAACGTCGTGTTCGCCGGCAACCTGGGCACCGCGCAGGCGATTCCGACGATCGTCGAAGCGGCCGAGCGGCTGCGCGCGCGCACCGACGTGCGCCTGGTGCTGGTCGGCGCCGGCAGCCTCGGCGGGTGGCTGCGCGAGCAGGTCGCGCAGCGCGGTCTCGTCAACGTCGACCTGCCGGGGCGGTTCGGCCCCGAGACCATGCCCGCGGTCTACGCGCGCGCGTCGGCGCTGCTGGTCACGCTCGCGGCCGAGGACGCGTTCCGCATGACCGTGCCAAGCAAGGTGCAGGCCTACCTCGCTGCCGGGCGCCCGCTGGTGGCGGCGCTCGACGGGGAGGGGGCGCGGGTGGTCGAGGAGGCCGGCGCCGGTCTGTGCGTGCCCGCGCAGGACGCGGCGGCGCTCGCGGCGGCGATCGAGCGGCTCGCGGACATGCCGGCCCCGGTGCGCGACGCGATGGGCCGCCGCGGGCGGGCGTACTACCTCGAGCACTTCGAGCCCGAGCGGCTCGCCCGCAGGCTGCTCGAACTGTTCGCGCCGCTGGCGGGCGGCCGCGGCGCGATGCGCGATCCGGCCGCGGCGGTTCGCGGCGACACCCCGGAGGCACGATGAAGGTCCTGGTCCTGGGCGTGACCGGCATGCTCGGCCACGTGGTGTTCCGCCTGCTCGGCCACAGCCCGGGTCTGGACGTGGTCGGTGCCGCGCGCGCGCCGGATGCGGCGCGCTGGTTCGATGCGACGCTTCGTGCGCGCCTGGTCACCGGCGTCGATGCGCTGTCCGACCCGGCGCTGCGCGCGCTGCTCGAGCGCGAGCGCCCGGCCGTGGTGATCAACTGCGTCGGCGTCGTCAAGCAGCTCGTGCAGGCCGACGACCCGCTGGTCGCGATCCCGGTGAACGCCCTGCTGCCGCACCGGCTCGCGCGGCTGTGCGGCGAGGCCGGTGCGCGACTCGTCCACGTGAGCACCGACTGCGTGTTCTCCGGCGCCCGCGGCGGCTACCGCGAGGACGACCTGCCGGACGCGACCGACCTGTACGGGCGCAGCAAGCTGCTCGGCGAGGTGGGCGCACCGCATGCGGTGACGCTGCGCACCTCGATCGTCGGCCCCGAGCTGGCCGGCGCGCACGGCCTGGTCGCGTGGTTCCTCGCGCAGACCGGGCCGGTGCGGGGCTGGACGCGCGCGGTGTTCTCGGGTCTGCCCACGGTCGAGCTCGCCGCGGTGCTTCGCGATCACGTGCTGCCCGAGCCCGGGCTGGTCGGCCTGTACCATGTCGCCGCGGCGCCGATCGCCAAGCGCGATCTGCTCGTGTTGGTGGCACGCCACTGGGGCCGCGCGGTCGAGATCGTTCCGGACGACCGCGTGGCGATCGACCGCTCGCTCGACGGGGCGCGGTTCGAGGCGGCGACCGGCTGGCGGGCGCCGCCCTGGCCCGAACTGGTGCGGCGGATGCGCGCGTTCGGCTGAGCCGGCGCACGAACACGGGGGCGCGGGTGGTAGCGATGTTCGACGACAAGGTCCTGCTGATCACCGGAGGTACCGGTTCCTTCGGCAACGCGGTGCTCGACCGGATGCTCGCCACCGGGCTGCGCGAGATCCGCGTGTTCAGCCGCGACGAGAAGAAGCAGGAGGACATGCGGCTGCGGCTGAAGAGCGACCGCGTGAAGTTCCACATCGGCGACGTGCGTCACTACGACAGCGTGCACGAGGCGCTGCGCGGGGTGGACTACGTGTTCCACGCGGCCGCGCTCAAGCAGGTGCCCTCGTGCGAGTTCTATCCGATGGAGGCGGTGCTGACCAACGTGATCGGCGCCGACAACGTGATCCGCGCGGCGATCGCCAACGCGGTGTCGCGGATCGTGCTGCTGTCGACCGACAAGGCGGTCTACCCGATCAACGCGATGGGTCTGTCCAAGGCGATGATGGAGAAGGTCATGGTCGCGAAGTCGCGGCTGTGCGATCCCGATCGGACCGTGCTGTGCGCGACCCGCTACGGCAACGTCATGGCCTCGCGAGGTTCGGTGATCCCTCTGTTCGTCGAGCAGCTCCGGGAGGGCCGGCCGCTCACGGTGACCGACCCGGCGATGACGCGGTTCCTGATGTCACTGGAGGACTCGGTGGACCTCGTGCTCTACGCGTTCGGGAACGCTCGCCCCGGCGACCTGTTCGTCCAGAAGGCGCCCGCCTGCACGGTCGGCGATCTGGCGCAGGCGCTGCGCGAGCTGCTGCGGCCGGATGCCGAGATCCGCGTGATCGGCACCCGTCACGGCGAGAAGCTGTTCGAGAGCCTGGTCTCGCGCGAGGAGCTGGCACGTGCCGAGGACCTGGGCGACTACTACCGCATTCCGGCCGACAGCCGTGACCTCAACTACGACAAGTACTTCGTCGAGGGCTCGATCGCGATCGCGCGCGCCGACGACTACACGTCGCACAACACCCGCCGGCTCGACGTGGCCGGCGTGAAGCAGGTGCTGCTCGGGCTGCCGCTCGTGCGCGAGGCCGTCGGTGCTTAGGGTCGCGACCGTTCTGGGCACGCGGCCCGAGATCATCCGGCTGTCGCGCGTCATCGCCGCGTTCGACGCAGCGCTCGACCACGTGCTCGTGCACACCGGCCAGAACCACGATCCGGCGCTCGACCAGGTGTTCTTCGACGAGCTCGGCATCCGGGAGCCCGACCACCGACTGGAGGTCGCCGCCGCCACGCCTGCCGAATCGATCGCACGGGTGATTGCCGGCGTCGACGCGGTGCTCGCCGCCGCGACTCCGGACGCGGTGCTGATCCTGGGCGACACGAACAGCGCGCTCGCCGCGATCGCGGCCAAGCGCCGGCGCATCCCGGTGTTCCACATGGAGGCCGGCAACCGGTGCTTCGACGAGCGCGTGCCCGAGGAGGTCAACCGGCGCATCGTCGATCACGTCGCCGACGTGAACCTGCCCTACAGCGCGATCGCCCGCGAGAACCTGCTGCGCGAGGGCCTGCCGCCCGACCGAGTGATCGTCACCGGCAGCCCGATGCGCGAAGTGCTCGAGCACTACCGGCCGCGGATCGATGCCTCCGATGCGCTCGCGCGGCTCGGGCTCGCCGAGCATGGCTACTTCCTGGTGAGCGCGCACCGCGAGGAGAACGTGGACGACGCGTACCGTCTGCGCGCGCTGTACGACCTGACGGTCGCGCTGGCCGACCGCCATCGGCTGCCGGTGGTCGTCTCGACGCACCCGCGCACCCGCGCACGGATGGAGGCGCTGGGGCTCGCGGACACCGCCGGCGGCGGTGCGGTTCGGTTCCTGCGGCCGTTCGGGTTTCCCGACTGGATCCGACTGCAGCTCGGGGCTCGAGCGGTGCTGTCCGACAGCGGTACGATCACCGAGGAGTCGACGCTGCTCGGCTTTCCCGCGCTGAACCTGCGCGATGCGCACGAGCGTCCCGAGGGCACCGAGGAGGGCGGACCGATGCTGGTCGGGCTCGATGCCGACCGCATCGCGCAGGCGTTGCGGGTGCTCGAGGCGCAGCCGCGCGGGCCGGGCGCCTGGGCGCGGCCGGTCCACGACTACCAGGCCCTCGACGTATCGCAGAAGGTGCTGCGGATCGTGGTCGGGTACACCGGGTATGTGAACCGGACGGTCTGGCGGCGGCCTGGGTGAGCTTGGGCGAGTCCCCTGACGCAGGCCGCACCGCGGGTGCTGCCGCGCGGCATTCCCGGTAGATTCCGGGTACGTACGCTCCGATCGACGGTGATGAACCTCGAAACGCCCGCCGCCACCGTGACCCGTCGCGCCGCGCGACGCGTCGACACCCGATTCGCGCTCGCGGTGGTCGGGATGCTGGCGCTGCTCGCGGTCGCGCTGTCCGCGCCGCCAGTGTTCGCCCAGTCGCGGATCGCGCTGGTGGTGGGCAACGCGAACTACGCGCACGCCGGCGCGCTGCGCAATCCGGTCAACGACGCGACCGACGTGGCCCGCTCGCTGCAGTCGCTCGGTTTCGCCGTGACGCTGCGCACCAACCTCACGCAGCGCGAGTTCAACCGGGCGCTGACCGCGTTCGGTGAGCAGGTGCGGCCCGGCACGGTCGCGCTCTTCTTCTACGCCGGGCATGGCATCCAGTCGCGTGGCCAGAACTTCCTGATCCCGGTCGACGCACAGATCCGGCAGGAGTCGGCGGTACGGTCCGAGACGGTCAACATCGACCAGGTGTTCGATCAGTTCCAGAACGCCGCGGTCGGGCTGGTGATCCTGGATGCGTGTCGAAACAACCCGTTCGAGCGGTCGTTCCGAAGCGGCGGCGGCAGCGGGCTCGCCCAGGTCGACGCGCCGCGCGGCACGCTGATCGCGTTCTCGACCGCGCCCGGGCGGGTCGCCGAGGACGGTACCGGTACGCGCAACAGCCCGTACTCCGCCGCGCTGGTCAAGGCGCTCGAACAGCCCGAGCGGCCGATCGAGACCGTGTTCAAGGAGGTGCGTCGCGAGGTTGGCGAGGCGACCGCGAACCGTCAGCTGCCCTGGGAGACCTCGTCGCTGATCGGCGAGTTCTACTTCCGGGCGCCCGCGAGCGTGGCCGCGGCGCCGCTCGGACCGCCGGCGCCGGCCGCGCCGCCGACCCCGGCCGCGCCGCCGACCCCGGCCGCGGCCGCTTCCGCGACGCGTGACGCGGACCTGACCGTGGAGCTCGCGTTCTGGGACGCGATCAAGAATTCGACCCAGGCGACCGACTACGAGGCCTACCTCGCGCAGTACCCCAACGGGCGTTTCGCGGTGCTCGCGCGGGCGCGACTTCGCACGCTCGGGGCGAGTGGCGCTTCGGCATCCGCCGCGGGGACCGCGCTGGCCCCGTCCGTGCCGGTTCCATCTGCGCCGGTTCCGAGGCCTGCACTCGCTGCGCCGCCCGCTGCGGCCTCGACGGCCCAGGCCCCCGCCGCAGCCCCGGGTACGGTCGGCGCTGCCGCCCCGTCGGCGTCCGGCGGCTCCCCGTCGGCTGCGGCGGGCGGTGCGGGCGGTGCGGGCGGTGCGGGCGGTGCGGGCGGTGCGGGCGGTGCGGGCGGTGCGGGCGGTGCGGGCGGCTCCGACGCGCGCCGCCTGGTCTACCGCATCGACGACGTCCTCTGGCGCCAGCGACGCGAGGTCGTGCTCGAGGTGACCGCGCGCTCGGCCGACCGCACCGAGTTCGCCACGGGTCGGCGCGTGGAGGCGCCGGCCGGCCGCACCCGCGGTCCGGTCGATGCGGGGCTGCGCCTGGGGCTGCTCGATGCCTACCAGCCGCCCGCGGGCTGGGTCCCGGAGGTGCTGACGCCGGGCCAGCGGATCGCGTCGGTCCGCTATCCGGTGGACGGACGCTGCGAGCTCGAGCTCGCCGGACGGGTGCTCGCCGCCGTATCGCTCGCGCTACCTTCGGCGCGCGCGGGCGGCGCGCCGAACCGCGTCGACGGCGTGCCGATCGAGTACACCGGCACGATGACCTGCCCGCTGCTAACCGGGATCTCCGGCGGCAACACGTTCTTCGCGGTGCGCTTCGTCGTCACGCACGCCCCCGCGCTCGGTCGCATCCTCGGGGCCGAGTTCGACGGCACCGCCGCCCCGAACGCCCAGCTGCGCTTTCGCGAGATGCTGAGCCTGCTGTCGGCCGATTGACGCGCGGCGCGCGGTTCAGCGGCCGCCCGGCGCATCCTCGGTGCCGGCGCCGACCGCGGCCGCAGCCGCCAGCAGCGGCGCCACCGCGAGCAGCGCGAGCGGCAGCGCCCAGTCCGGGCGGGCGGACGCCAGCGCGGCGAGCGGCAGCAGCCAGCCCAGGTTCACCGCGCACGCCGCGAGCGTCACCGGCCGGTGCGCGCCCCAGCGGCGAGACAGCCGCTGGTAGGCGTGCGAACGGTGCGCAGCATGAGGCGACTCGCCGCGCGCGACGCGCCGCGCCAGCGTGAGCGTCGCGTCGGCCAGGAACACCGCGAGCAGGATCACCGCCAGCCAGATCGACGGCGGCGCGGCCGCGTGGTTCGCGAGCAGCAGCCCGGCGAGCACGAAGCCCAGAAAGCCGCTGCCGGCGTCGCCCATGAAGATGCGCGCCGGCGGCCAGTTGAGCGCGAGGAAGCCGGCGCTCGCCCCCGCGAGCACCACCAGCGGGACGAAGGCCGGCGACTGCGCCCCGCCGAGCAGCGCGGACGCGCCGGCCACGAATACCGCCTGCGCGCCCGCGATGCCGTCGATGCCGTCCATGAAGTTGTACAGGTTCAGCACCCAGACCACGGCGATCACCGCGAGCACGTGGCCGGCGATGCCCCAGTCGGCCGGCGATCCGAGCGTATGCACCGGCGGCAGCCCGCCGAGCCCCCAGACCAGCCACGCGGCGGCCGCGACGTGCACCGCGAGCCGCACGCGCGCCGGCAGCGGCCGCAGGTCGTCGCGCAAGCCGACCGCGGCCACCGCGAGCCCGGGGGGCACCACCGCGATCCACAGCGCCCACGCGCCAGCGTCCGAATAGGCTGCCCAGACGGTTGCGGCCGCAACGAAGACCGCGACGATCGCGATCCCGCCGCCGCGCGGGGTCGGCTGCGTGTGCGAGCTGCGCGCGTTCGGCAGGTCGACCAGGCTGCGCCGCAGCGCCCACCGGCGCGCGACGGCCGTGCCCGCGGCCGCGGCGATCGCGCAGGCCAGGCCGACGGCGAGCGCGCCGAGCGGGCTCACCCGAGTCGGTCGCGCCGGTGGGGCGTGCGCGCGCTCACGCCGACTCGGCGACCTTGGCCGCCACCCGGTGCGGCGACCGCGCGCGGTACCAGCGAGCGGTGCGGGCCAGGCCGTCCGCGAGCGGCACCGCGGGCTGCCAGTCCAGCTGTGACCGGGCGAGCGACGCATCGACCTCGAGCGAGCCGGCGAGGCGCGCGACCGCGTCGCCGAGCCGCGGCAGGCGCGCTGCGATCGACCACACGGCCGCGGGCAACCGGACCAGCCGAGACCGGACACCGAGCGCCGAGGCGATCGCGCGCAGCAGCTCGGGCGTCGAGACCGGCGGATCGTCGGCGGCGACGTAGGTCGCGCCGGCGGCGCGCGAATCCTCGGCGCAGCGCGCGAGCAGGTCGGCGAGGCTCCAGACCGAGACCAGCGAGCGCCGGTTGTCCAGCCCGGCGAACGGCAGGACCGCGCCGCGGTCCACCCAGCCGATCAGCCGCAGCAGGTTGCCGCGCACGCCCGCGCCGTAGACCAGGCAGGGTCGCACCACCGTGACCCGCATCGGCGAGCCGGCGGCGATCGCGTGCAGCGCGACCTCGGCCTCGAGCTTGCTGCGACCGTAGGCGTCGGACGGCGCGAGCGCCGAATCCTCGCGCAACGGGCCGGTCGCAGGGCGGTCGCCGTGGACCTTGATCGTGCTCGCGAACACGAACCGGGCGACGTCCGCACGCAGCGCGGCGCGCGCCAGGCGCACGGTGGCTTCGACGTTCGTTCGGCGGTAGGCGGCCGCATCGCCCCGCACGTCCGGCACGCGCGCGGCCAGGTGCAGCAGCGTGTCGTGGCCGGGCAGCACCGCGGCCCAGTCGGCGGTCTCGATCGGTCCGCCCGGCCAGTGCGTCACGCCCGCCGGCAGCGAACGGGTACGATCGCGCACCGCGCCGGTCACGCCCCAGCCCGCCGCGAGCAGCCGTTCGCAGAGTGCGCGCCCGACGAACCCGTCGGCGCCGGTGACCAGCGCCCGGCCCGGTCTCCGGGCCCGGTTACAATCCGATTCGCTCACGTCGAGGACCACGGTGCGTGCGACGTCGTCGTTGAATCTCAGGGTGTCCGGTGCGATTCTGCACGATTGCCTCGCGGTCGTCGCAGCCTGGATCGGCACGTACCTGCTGAGGTTCGGCACCGACGCGATGTGGTCGTGGCTCGCAGCCAATGCGGCCGTGCTCGCGGTGGTCGGGCTGGTTCAGGTTGCGGTGTTCGCGGCGGTCGGCCTGTATCGGGGCTTCTGGCGGTACGCGAGCCTGCGGGACTTGCGTCAGCTGCTGTTGGCGGTCGCGATCGCCGCAGTCGCCGCGCCGGTCGTGCAGTCGCTGCTCGCCCCGACCGCGGTGCTGCCGCGATCGACGCTGATCCTGCATCCGCTGCTGCTGCTGATGTTCATGGGCGGTGGCCGCTTCGCCTACCGGCTGTGGCGCGACTCTCGCGACGCGCACCAGGTGGGCGCGGGCGAGCCGGTGCTGGTCGCCGGTGCGGGTGCCGCCGGGGCGCGGCTGGTCGAGCAGCTGCACGCAAGCGCACGCTGGCGCGCGGTGGCCTTCGTCGACGACGACCCCCGCAAACTCGGTCGCGTGATCCACGGCGTGCGCGTGCTCGGCGTCACCGCCGACGCGCCCGAGCTCGCGCAACGGCTTCAGGTGCGCACGGTCGTGATGGCGCTGCCCGGCGCATCGCACGAGGTGCGCCGTGCGGTGCTCGACGCCTGCCGCGACGCAGGGCTGGAGGTGCTCACGGTGCCTTCGGTCGACGAGATGCTCGACGGCGGGCCGGTGGACCGCATCCGCAAGGTCGAGATCGACGACCTGCTGGGACGGGACCCGGTGACGCTGGACGATGCGGGCGTCGGCGCGCTGCTCACCGGCAAGGTCGTGATGGTGACCGGCGCGGGCGGCTCGATCGGCTCGGAGCTGTGCCGGCAGATCGCGCGGTTCCAGCCGGCGCTGCTGCTGCTGCTCGACTCGAGCGAGTACGCGCTCTACCGGCTGGTGGAGGACCTGCGCGCCCGCTCGAGCCGTCTGCAGTGGCTCTCGCTGGTGGGCGACGTGCGCGATCGCACCCGCGTGGCGATGCTGCTCGCGCAGTACCGGCCCTCGGTCGTGTTCCACGCGGCCGCCTACAAGCACGTGCCGATGATGGAGGACCTGAACGCCTGGGAGGCGGTGCGCAACAACGCGCTCGGCACGCACGTGATCGCCACTGCCGCGGTCGAGCAGGGCGTCGAGACCTTCGTGCTGGTGTCCACCGACAAGGCCGTGAACCCGACGAACGTGATGGGAGCCTCCAAGCGGCTGGCCGAGATCGTTTGCGAGGCGCTCCAGTCGCGCGGCCGCACGCGCTTCGAGATCGTGCGCTTCGGCAACGTGCTCGGCAGCACGGGCAGCGTGATCCCGAAGTTCCAGGAGCAGATCGCCCGCGGCGGACCGGTCACGATCACCCACCCCGAGATCATCCGCTTCTTCATGTCGATCCCCGAGGCCGCGCAACTGGTGCTGCAGGCCGGCACGATGGGGCAGGGCGGAGAGATCTTCGTGCTCGACATGGGCAAGCCGATTCGCATCGTCGAGCTGGCACGCGAACTGATCCGGCTCTCGGGGCTCTCGGAGTCCTCGATCCCGATCGTCTTCACCGGACTGCGCCCGGGCGAGAAGCTCTACGAGGAGCTGCTGGCCGACGGCGAGACCACGCTGCCCACGCGCCATCCGAAGCTGCGGATCGCCTCGTCGCGAGGCGTCGACCCGGAGGCGTTCGATGCGCTGGTGCGGTGGATCTCGGCCGACACCTGGCGCAGCGACGCCGAGGTGCGCCGCGAACTGCGGCGCTGGCTGCCGGAGTACGCGCCCCCCGACCGTCGCGAGTTCAAGGTGATCGCCGGCGGCGCGCAATCCGCGGCGACCTGAGCCGGCGCCTCGGGCCGCATCGGAGCGCGGCGGGTTCAGCGGGTGCGCTGCGCGATCGTGGCCGAGGCGGGTGCAGGGCGGTGTGCGGCCCCGGGCAGGTCGCGGGGTTCCAGGCGGAACGGCCGCGGTGCGAATCCCAGGTCGCGTGAAGCCTCGTCGTGCGCAAACGCCATGTCCCGGTTCATGCGTTCGGCCATCGCCGGCGTCCAGCCCCGGCGCCCGGGCAGCAGGCGAGCGACCTGGATCGCCGCCCTGAAGGCGACCATCGGCACGCGAACGATCCGGGGGCGCCGCCCGAGCGCGGCGAACACCCGCTCGACCATCGCCCGATAGCTGAGCACCTCGCCGCCGGAGAGCTCGTACGCGCGTGCCGGATCGTGGGCCCGCAGCGCGCGCAGGCAGGCGTCCGCGACATCGTCGCAGTGCACCGGCTGGCGCAGCCCGAGCGCATCACCGAGCACCGGGAACACGCCGAAGCGACGCACGAAACGCGCGATCGTGGCGACGTTGCCGTCGGCGTCGCGGCCGTAGATCAGCGTCGGCCTCAGCACCACCGTGCGCACGCCGTGCCCGTCGGCCCAGCGGACGAGCGCGTCCTCGCCCCGGGCCAGCGCCTGGGCGATCTCGCGTTCGCTCGGCGACGACGAGGCGGCCTTGGTGAAGCGGCTGGTGGACGACAGCGCGATCACCCGCCGCGCGCCGGCGGACTCCATCAGGCCGAACAGCGACTCGACCGTCCAAACCGGGGAGAGCACGATCCAGTCGGGTATCGGCCCGTTCCCGCACGGTACGGCGGCGGGGGTCCGCCAGCGGATCGGTCCGGCGTCGGCCGGCAGCGGGCCGCGGGTGAAGGCGAACACCGGGGCACCTACCGTCGACAGGCGCTCGAGCAGGCAGCCGCCGACCAGGCTGCTCGCACCGACGATGCCGATCGGGGCGGGCGCGGTGGTCACCGGCCCACCAGCCGCCTCGCGAGGTGGTAGGTCGCGACCCCTCCGAAGCGCAGCCATACGCCGACGGACACGAACCACATCAGCACGCCGGGGTACTGGTGCCGGAAGAACTTCCGGTAGAAACGGATCATGCCGACGTGCTTGTGCCACTCGACGAAGACCGGCCGGGAGCGGCTGCTGGTGCCCTTCACGTGGGTGACGCGCGCCTGCGGCACGAACAGCACCTGCCAGCCGGTCATCCGGAAGCGCATGCACCAGTCGAGATCCTCGCAGTGCATGAAGTAGCCCTCGTCGAGCAGTCCGACGCCTGCGAGGCTCTCGCGCCGCACGAGCATGCACGCGCCCGAGATCGCCTCGACCCGGGTCGGCCTGTCCGGCACCGGCTCGCCGTGCAGCAGGAAGTCCGAGAACAGCCGGGGGTAGCGCACCGACAGGCGAGACAGGCCGAACGCGCGCACGAACGAACGCCAGGGCGTCGGAATCGCACGGCGCGCGCCAGCCTGCTCGCTGCCGTCGGGGTTGACGATCATCGGCCCCGCCATGCCGCCTTCCGGCCGCGCCGCGAGCGTGTCGAGCAGCAGTTCGACCGCGTCGTCGGCGACCACGCAGTCGGGGTTCAGATACAGCACGAACGGCGCGTCGGTGCGGGCCGCGCCGAGGTTGCAGCCCCGGGCGAAGCCGAGGTTGGCCGCACTGCGCAGCACCGTGAGCCGGGTCGCGTCCGCGCACTCGGCCTCCAGGCGGGCGAGGCTGTCGTCGACCGACGCGTTGTCCACGACCACGATCCGGGCCACCCGCGGGCTGCGCTGCAGCGACGCGACCGCTTGCGCGAGCAACGCGCCCGCGTTGTAGTTGACGATCACCGCGTCGCAGCGTGCAGGCGATGCGCCGCGTTCGGGTGCCGCACGCGGCGCCGAGGCCGGCCGCGTGTCGATGTCGACGTCGCCGAAGGGATCACCCGCGACCGGATCGAGGACCCGCGGCGCGGACGCGGGCGCCAGCGGTGCGTAGCGCAGCGCCTGGGGCAGCGACGATGGAGGATCGAGCGCGCTCAAGTCGGTCGGCCAGACGACCGGGCGGGGCCGCCCGATCAAGCGAGCCCGATGATACCGCCGATGGCCCGACGGCTCGCCTTAACCCCGCCGGGACGCCCGGCCCCGCGCCACTCGCCCCACCGCACGGCCGACCCCTTCACGGCAGTGCTCTCCTTCGGTCGTATTGTGCGAGCAGTGCGGGACAAGGAGAATGCCGCGCAGGGTTCGGTGCAGCAGGGGATCGTGCCGCCGCACGGGGCCCGGGGAGTCGATCGGTGATGAGTCGCATGGGGCGGGCGGTGGTGTGTTCGGGGGTGCTTGCGCTCGCGCTCGCGGGCTGCGGCGAGGCACCGCTCGTCGAGGACTCCGGCGCGATCGGCCTGCGGTCGGCCAAGGTCGTCGGCCCGCGTGGCACCGACGCGGGCGGCGACGGTCGTGCCGACGTGGTGCTGCGACAAGACGGCGGGCGGCTGCTGCTGTGGACGATGAACGGCGCGGCGATCGCGTCCCAGGCCGAGTTGGGCGGGGTCGGGCCCGAGTGGACGCTGGTCGACGCTAGCGGCGATTTCGACGGCGACGGGCGCACCGACCTGCTGTGGCGCAGCACCTCGGGCGCCGTCGCCATCTGGCTGATGAACGGCGCCACGCGACTGTCGGCCACGGTGGTCGATACGCTGGACCCCGCGTGGTCGCTGGTCGACGGTCGCGGCGACTACGACGGCGACGGGCGCAGCGACCTGCTGTTCCGCCACGCGAACGGAACCGTGGCGATCTGGCGGATGACCGGCGCGACGCGAGCGGCCGCGTTCTTCCCGGCGACGGTGCCCACCGAGTGGACGATCGCCGACGGCAGCGGCGACTACGACGGCGATGGGCGCAGCGACGTGCTGTGGCGCCGATCGGATGGCGCGACCGCGGTCTGGCGGATGGTGGGCGGCATGGTCGCCTCGACCGCGTTCCTGCCGGGGGTGGGTCCGGAATGGACCCTGGTGGACGGCAGCGGCGACTACGACGGCGATGGCCGCAGCGACCTGCTCTGGCGCAGCCGCAACGAGCCGGTGGTGGCCTGGTACATGGGCGGCACCGGCACGGTGGCCGCCACCGCGGTGCTGGGTCTGGCGGGTCCGGAGTGGCGCGTGCTGGATGCCTCGAGCGACTTCGACGGGGACCGCAGGAGCGACGTGCTGTGGCAGCAGTCCGACGGGCTGCTGCTGCTGTGGACCGTGTCGGGTACCGCGCGCACGGGCGCGGTCTCGGTGGGTCGGCTGGGGTCGGACTGGCGCGTGTCGGTGGGCAGCGGCGTGAAGGACGGGACGATTCCTCCGGTGAGTCCGCCCCCGACTCCTCCGCCTCCTTCGCCTCCCCCGCCTGCTCCGCCTCCCGCCGACACCACGCCGCCGACGGTGTCGATCACCGACGACGTGTCCGGCGTGCTGTTCTTCGGGCAGCGGGCGACCTTCACGTTCACCTGGAGCGAACCGGTCTCCGGGTTCACCGCGTCCGACGTGCAGGTGACCGGCGGCGTGCGCGACGATGCGACCTTCGTCGCGGTGTCCGCATCGCAGTACCGGGTGCAGGTGGTGCCGAACGCACGCAGCACGCAGCCAGTGGTCGTGACCGTTCTCGCCGGCGCTGCGGCGGATGCCGCAAGCAACCCCAATCCGTCGGCCGACGCCGTGCAGACGGTCGACACCAACACCGCGGCGCTCTTCTTCGACTCGGCCAGCCCGGGCACCGGCGGCGCGGCCGACGGATCCGCGGGCGACGCCGGCACGCCGGGCAGCCCGCCGCGGGCGGTGGTGCTCTCGGCGACGGTCAACGGCGCCGGGGCGCTGGATCTCGCGTGGGACCGCTGCCGTCCGAGCGTACCGGCACAGGACCCGTGCGCGAGCGGCGTCACCGAGGCGCAGTACTACCAGATCCTCGTGCGGCAGGGCATCGGAGAGTCGCTGTATCCGATGCAGGGCGGACGGATCACCACGGTGGTGCCGCGTTACGCGGTGACCGTTCCGAACACGCCTCGCACCAGTTACCGGGTGCGCGCTTGCAGCGGACCGCCTGGGCTGGGCGGCGCGCAGGACAACGGGTTCTGGGCGTGCACCGACTCCAACGAGGTCGGGCCGGGCGCGGCGGTCACGTACGTGAAGGCGTCGGACGCCGCCGCCGGTCACGGCTTCGGGACGTCGGTGTCGCTCGCCAACGACGGCAACCTGCTCGCCGTGAGCGCGCCCCAGCGCGACGGCAACGCCGGCTCCGTGTACCTGTACCGCCGCACCGGTGAGGTTTGGGCTCAGGAGGCGGTGCTACGGCCGGCTTCCGTGCTCGCCAACGACCAGTTTGGCGAGCGCGTGATGCTGTCGGCCGACGGAACCACGCTCGCGGTGACCGCGCCGGAGTACCCCCGCTCGGGCGCAACCGGTACCGTCTACCTCTTCGTGCGCTCGGGCGGCTCGTGGGTGCAGCAGGCTGCGGTCCGGCCGACCAGCGGGCTGGCGACCACGGAGCGGTTCGCGCAGTCGCTCGCGCTGTCGGGTGACGGCTCGACCCTGGTGTCCGGGGGCTACGACCGCACGGGTTTCCGCGGGTTCGCATACGTGTTCACGCGCAGTGGCAGCACGTGGACTCAGTCGCAGCGGATCGTACCGGCCGACCCGGAGGCGAACGACTTCTTTGGGACCGAGGCGGCGCTGTCGCAGGACGGGACGACGCTTGCGCTGGGGGCACCGTGGAAATTCAACTTCCAGGGTGCGGCCTACGTCTTCGCACGCACGGGTGCGACGTTCTCGCAGCAGACACGGCTGCTCGCCTCCGACGGGGTGTCCAACGACTTCTTCGGACGGTCGCTGTCGCTGTCGTCGAACGGCGCGCGGCTCGCCGTGGGCGCCGACCAGGCATCGAGCGCGCGCGGCGCGGTCTACCTGTACGGCCGCAGCGGCACCGCGTGGTCGCAGCTCGTGCGGCTCCAGCCGCAAGCGCTGCGTACCGACACCTGGTTCGGCGCGAAGGTGGCCCTGTCCGGTGATGGGCGCAAGCTCGCCGCTTCCGGCTGGTCGGACGACGCGGACGAGCGCGGACTGCAGTACGCACCGACGCGCGATGACTACTTCAACCCGTACGCGGATGACCTGTCCAACGGCGACCGCATCGAATCGGGCGCGGCGTGGATCTTCATCGAGGTCAATGGCGCCTGGCGCGAGTCGGCGATCGTCAAGGCGCCGAACGCCGACGCGGAGGACCGGTGGGGCGTGGGCCTCGCGCTGTCGGGCGGCGGACGGACGCTCGCGATCGGCGGTCCGGGCGAGGACGGTGCAGCGCGCACCATCAACGGCGACCGTAGCAGCAACGCCGCGGGCAACGCGGGCGCGGTGTTCGTCCACTGACGGGGTCGCGGCGCGGTCGCGGCCCTCATGGCGCGGCGCGCCGATGCACATCGAGCGACGGCGGTCGCGCTCGCAGCGGGCCCGGCTCCAGGCGCTCAGCGCGTTGCGTGCCGGCGTGGCCAGCCGCGCTGCATCGCCTCGCGCAGCCGTGCCGCCGGCACGCGGCGCGTCGCCTGGGTCGAGCGCCGCTTCGCCCAGGCGCGCGGCAGGCCGAGCAGCGCGTCGCGCTTGGCGCGCCACAGCACGCCGCCGCGGCCACGCGCGGCGAACGCGACCAGGGTGACCAGGTTCATCAGCAGGTGTTGCGGCAGGTACAGCCACAGCAGCGCCGCCGGCATGTTGCGCACGAACGCCCAGACCAGGTTGCGGTGGCCGTGGTAGAGCTGGAAGTCGCTGTGCCGGCCGACGAGCCCGGAGCCGGCGTGCACGACCACGGCATGCGCGACGTAGCGCGCGCAGCGGCCCGCGAGGCGAGCGCGGAAGCCCAGGTCGACGTCCTCGACGTAGCAGAAGAAGTCCGCATCGAACCCGCCCAGGCTGCGCAGCAGGTCGGCGCGGTAGAGGGCCGCCGCGGCGCACGGCGCGAAGATCTCCGCGTCGGCGAGGTGCCGGCCGGCCGCGGGTTCGCCGTGCCCCACGCGCCAGGGCAGTCCGCTGGTGTGGTAGGCGTCGCCCACGCCGTCGAGCCGCGCGCCGTTCGCGTCGGCGAGCATCCGGCAGCCGAACATCGCGCAGTCGGGGTTCGCGGCGGCCGCCTCGAGCAACCGCTCGAGCCAGTCGGGCGCGGCCACCGCGTCCGGGTTCAGCAGCGCGATCCAGTCGCTGTCGGTCGACTGCGCGATCGCGAGGTTGTTCGCCGCGGCGAACCCGAGGTTGCTGCCTGCGTGCAGCACGCGCACGCGGTCGAACGCGAGTTCGAGGCCGTCGGCCGAGCCGTCGCCGCTCGCGTTGTCGACCACCAGCACGCGGTCGGGGCGCCGGGTCTGGACGGCGAGCGACGCGATGCAGTCGCGCAGCATCGTGCCGCCGTTGTAGTTGACCACCACGACCGTCACGTGGCCGGTCGGCGGCGGAACGGGTGCTGCGGGTGGGACGGGTGGGGTCGGCGGGGCGGCGTCGGGCACCTGCGGCGCTCCTCGGGAACGCGCGAGTGTACGTCGGCCGGGCGGTGGCACGGCCGTCGGGCGGGTGGCGTGGGCGCTGCCGCGGGCGGGCCCGCGGGTTACCGTGCCCCGACCTCGCGGGCGCGCCGCATCGCCGGGCCGCCGCCCGCGACGCCGGGGCCCGGAGCGTTCGCCGCCGCGGGGATCGCGCCCTGCGGCGCGACCGCGAAGTCGATGCCGGTCAGGCCGACCGCCGGTTCGAGCACGCGCGTCTGGCCGATCACCGGATACCCGCCGCAGACCTCGCCCGCGTCGCAGACGAAGCCGTCGTTGTCCGGATCGGTGCCCGCGAGCACCGTGATCCGGCGCGTGCCCGGCACGGTCATCGTGTACCGGTACACGCCGCCGCTCGCGGCCGCGACCGTCGCCATCGCGACCGTGCGTCCGTTGGGGTCGTCCGCGTCGATCGCCAGCACGTAGACCGGTCCGTAGTCGCCGAATGCGAGCCCGGCCGCCCGGCGTTGCACCGCGACCTGAACGGTGATCCGACGGCCGGCCGAGGTCTGCGCGGTCACGGTCGGGAACGCGGTGCCTCCTGGCGCGAGCGCATCCCGGTTCGCGCGGATCAGGTAGCTGCCGAGCAGCGTCGCCGGGTCGTACGCATCCGGGTTCGCGACCACCGTGATCACGTCCGACGACCCGTCGAGCCGCGTGATCGTCTCGGTGCTCGCGCCGACCCGCCGGAAGACCAGCGTGGCCTCGCTGCGGGTCGCACCCAGGTCCAGCGCGGCCGGCGACGCCTCGATCTGCCCGCTCGGCGCGGGGACCGGGCCCGGCCCGCCGGCGGTCGGGGCGAGGGTCGCGATCGCCGCGTCGACCGCTTTGCGCGCGTTGATCAGGCCGAAGCCGAACGAGGTGTCGCGCCCGGGTGCGCCGATGTCGTCGGTCAGCGCACCGCTCTCCAGCAGGTTGCGGATCTGCGCCTGCGTGATCGCTGGGTTGACCCAGCGCATCAGCGCGAGCACGCCCGAGACGTGCGGCGCGGCCATCGAGGTGCCCTGCAGCACCCGATAGCTGGGCGTTCGCGCGCCCTGGGTCCACTGGGCCGAGGTGCTGTAGACGCCGTCGGGCTGCCCGTTGCCCGTGGTCGATGCCGCGGTATTGCCGCCGGGCGCCGCCACCGAGACCTCGAGCCCGGCGTTCGAGTAGGGCGCGCGCTGGCGCTGGGCGTCGGTGGCGGCGACCGCGATCACGCCCGGGCAGTTGGCCGGCGCGCTCACCGGGCCGGCGTCGTTGCCGGAGGCTGCGACCACCAGCACGCCGCGCGCGAGCAGCTGCTGCACCGTGCTTGCGTACGGCTCGCCGCACGCGCGCGCACTGCTCAGGCTCAGGTTGACCACGTCGGCGGTGCGCGTCGGCGCGGGTACGCCGGGGATCGACGCCGGCAGCCCGGCCGCATGGCGCATCGCCTCGGCGATGTCGAACGAGCTGCCGACGACCGCCTGGGCGCCTGCGTCCCACGCCAGTGCCCGCAGCGGCATCACCAGCGCCATCGGCGCGACGCCGGCCACGCCGTTGCCGTTGCCGGTCGCCGCTGCGATCGTTCCGGCCACGTGCGTGCCGTGGAAGACCGTGCGCGCGGTCGACGGCGCGAGGTCGTCCGGGTTCGGGTCGACCCCGTCGCCGTCCAGGCCCCGGGCCGGGTCCGAGACGAAGTCGAAGCCGCCGACGACCTGGCCCTGCAGGTCGGGGTGGTCGGCCACCACGCCGGAGTCGATCACGGCGACCACCGGTCGTCGGGTCGGTCGGGTCGGCAGCGCGATCACGCTGGCCATCGCCGCCGGCAACGCGATCTGCTCGTAGTGCCAGCGCTGATTGCCGTACAGCGGATCGTTCGGTGGCCACGCCCCGACCGGCTGGCCCGCTTGCAGCGCATGCACCCGCTCGTTCGGCACGACGAACGCGTAGTCGCCGGACTGCGCGAGCCGCTTCGCGTAGATCACGGTTTCGACCAGGCGGCGCACCGACTCGGGCAGCTCGGCGAGCAGCCGCGAGTCGGCGCCCAGCGGGAGCGACTTCGGCGCAAGCCGAAGCCGCTCGAGCGCACGTGCGGTCACCTCGCCCACCGCGGCCGCGCGCGCCCCCGGCGACTCCGGCAGGCGCAGCAGCGCGAGTCGCTCCGACTGCAGCGTGCCCTTGGCGAGCACCGCGCCGCCGGTCGCCGCAGCGAGCGACTTCGCCGCCCGCACCGGGTCCGAGGCGCCCGCTGCAGCGATCACCTCCCCGTCGATGAGGCCGGCGTCCGCCTGCGTCTGGTTGGCGCAGCCGGTGATCGCCCCCGGGGCGGACACGCGCATCGTGTAGTGGGTCGCGCCGGCCACGCCCTGGTAGATCGCCGCGGCGAACGCGTAGGTGCCGCCGCGGGCGATGCGCACGCACTCGTAGCGGCCCGTGCCTGCGCCGTAGCCGACGAGCGCACCCGCCTCGTCGAACACCAGCAGGTCCAGGTCGATGCGACTCGGGTCGCTCGCGAACTCCAGCTCGATCACCTGGCCGGCCTGCAGCGTCGCTCGGTACACGTCGGCGGTGTCGCCCGCCGCCTGGTTGCGCCCGCTCGGCCCCCGGCCCGGCAGGTTCAGGTAGCCGACGATGGTCACCGGGTTCGCGACGACCTGCGCGGTGGCGAGCGTGTCGTTGCTGCGCCAGCCGGGCTGGTTGACGTCGTTCGTGTCCGAGTCGACCGCGGCGGTCTCGGACACGCTGAGCAGTCCGGACACCTCGTACGCGCCGCGGGTGCCGCCCGCCCCGACCGCGGGGCGCCACTCTGCCGGCAGCGTGGTCACCGTCGCCGAGGAGACGACGGTCGCGCCGCTCATCCGCCAGACCATCACCGTACCGGCGCCGTCCTGCCAGACCAGGTCGCTGCGGCCGTCGCCGTCCTGGTCGCCGGCCGCGTCGATCAGCCGCCACTCGGCTCCGACGCTCGTGACCGCCGCTGCGGACGCGATCGCCGCGCCGTTCATCGTCCACAGGACCACGGTGCCGGACGAGTGCCGCCAGACGATGTCGCTCAGGCCGTCGCCGTTGTAGTCGCCGGCGCCGGCGAGCACCGCCCAGTCCGGGCCGACCGTGGGCAGGAAGGTGGTGCGGGGCACGCCGCCGGCGGTCATCGTCCAGATCGCGACCGTGCCCGAGCTGTGTCGCCACAGCACGTCGCTGCGCCCGTCGCCGTCGTAGTCTCCGCCGGCTTCGACCACCGCCCAGTCGAGCGGCACGCTCGCCGGAAACGAGCTGCGGGCCACCGACGTGCCGTTCATGTGCCAGATCGCGATCGTGCCCTGCCCGTTGCGCCACATCAGGTCGCTGCGCCGGTCGCCGTCGTAGTCGCCGGTGCCGGCGACGAGCGTCCAGTCGAGTGGCACGGCGGGCAGCACCGCGGCGGCGCGTGCCGCGAATCCGTCGAGCAGCCAGATCGCGGGCCGGCCGTCGTCGTGCCGCCAGACGAGGTCGGTGCGCCCGTCGCCGTCGTAGTCGCCGCCGACCCCGAGCACCGTCCACTCGGGGCCGGCGCTGCCGATGACGCCGGACTGACTCAGCTGGGCGCCGGACATCGACCATCCGATCAGGGTGCCCGCGGTGTTGCGCCAGACCAGGTCGCTGCGGCGGTTCCCGTCGACGTCGGCTCCGCGCGCGCCCAGGGCGAGCGCGATCCGCTCGACCCGCGCGGTGGCGAGCGGCTCTGCGCCAGGCGCCGAAGCGCCGCCGGGCATGGGCGACTCGCCGCTGCCGCAGGCCGCGAGCATCGCAGCGATGCACGGGGCGGCGGTCCAGCCTGAGAGGCGGCGTGCGCTGACCGGCCGGAGGGCCATGGCGGGAGACCAGGGGCGCGTTGCGCGCGGTCCGCAGAGAATCGGGCACGGTGGACGGGAAATCAATCATCGCGACGCGTCTGCGCGCGATCGCCTTCGGAGACGACCGCTTGTGCGCCCGGTGTGGGGTGTGCGGGGGCCGTCCCAGCCGCGGCTGGGATGCGCGCGGGGTCGTCGGGCGGGGTCCGGCGCCGTCGCGCTTCGGCTCAGCGCGGCGCGTCGAGCAGCGCGATCGCGTCGGTGAGCCGCGCAACCGCGTGCGTGTGCGCTCCGTTCGCCGGTGCCGTGCCGTGCACGAGGAGGCAGCGCGTGGGCACGCCGGCGCGCTGCGCGGCGAGCATGTCGCCCTCGGTGTCTCCGACCATCACCGAGCGGGCGAGGTCCAGCCCGAGCGCATCGCGTGCTTGCAGCAGCATGCCCGGGTTCGGCTTGCGGTCGAACGAGTCGCGACGCCAGTCGCCCAGGCCGTGCTCGGGGTGGTACGGGCAGTGGTAGACCGCCGCGATCGGCGCGTCGCGTTCGGCGAATCGTTCGCGCATCCAGTCGGTCAGCCGCAGGAAGTCGTCCTCGGCGTAGTAGCCGCGACCGATGCCCGCCTGGTTGGTGACCACGACCACCGGCATCGCGCGGGCGGCGGCTGCGCGGACCAGCTCGAACACGCCGTCGACGAACTCGAAGTGCTCGATGCGGTGCACGTAGCCGTGGTCGACGTTGATCACGCCGTCACGGTCGAGGAACAGCGCCGGCCTCACGCGGGTCGCGCGAACGGCGCGAGCAGCGACTGCGCGCGCGCGTAGTCGTCGGGTACGCCGATGTCGATGAACCGCCCGCGCGCGACGAACGCCCGAATGGTCCGGCGCCCGGCCTGCGGCGTGAAGAAGTCGCTCTCGATCGAGAACGCGCGCCCCGGTTCGAACCCGTCGAGCAGATCGCGCGGCACCAGGTACACGCCGCCGTTGATCGTGCCCGGCCCGGCCACGCCCTTCTCGGCGAATGCGATCACCCGCCCGTCCTCGATCCGCATGCGGCCGAACCGCGCGGTGTCCTCGACCTCTCGGGCCACGACCACCGGCGCGCGGTCGGCGCGCCAGCAGGCCCACAGCGCGGGCAGGTCGAGCTCGAGGAAGGTGTCCCCGTTCAGCACCAGCACCGGCTCGCTGCGGCATCGCGACAGCGCGAGCCGCACCGCGCCGCCGGTGCCCAGCGGCGCGTCCTCCACCGCGTAGTCGATCTCCAGCCCATCGTAGGCGGCGCCGAAGTGCTCGACGATCTGCGCGGCGCGGTGACCCACCGACAGCACCACCCGCGCCACGCCCTGGCGCGCGAGCGACGACAGAAGGATCTCGAGGAACGGGCGGCCGGCCACCGGTGCCATCGGCTTGGGCAGGTCGGGCACGACCGAGCGCAGCCGCGTGCCCAGACCTCCGGCGAGAACCACGGCCTCCATGCGGCTCAGCCCCCGAACATCCGCCGTTCGACGATCAGGCACACGGTGTGCGCGAGCACGATGTGGCCCTCCTGGATGCGCGGCGTGTCGGGCGAGGGCACGGCGAGCACGTGGTCGCACAGCGCGTGGATCGGGCCGCCGCGGTTGCCGGTCATGCCCACGGTGACCAGGCCCCTGGCGCGCGCCTGCTCGAGCGCGCGCAGCACGTTGGGCGAGCGGCCCGAGGTGGTGATGCCGAAGAACACGTCGCCGGCGACGCCCAGCGCCTGCACCTGGCGCTCGAAGACGCGCTCGTAGCCGTAGTCGTTGCCGATCGCGGTGAGCACCGAGGTGTCGGTGGTCAGCGCGATCGCGGGCAGCCCGGGGCGGTCGAACGCGAAGCGGCTGACGAACTCGCCGGCCACGTGCTGCGCGTCGGCCGCGCTGCCGCCGTTGCCGGCCAGCAGCACCTTGCCGCCGGCCTTCAGCGAGGCCACGCACGCCCCCGCCACCGCCTCCACCGCCGCGCCGATCGCCGGGTCGTCGGCCATCGCCTCGAGCATGCGCGCGGTGCCCCGCAGCGCCTGCGCCACCGTCGTGCTCATCTCACCCTCCATGCCTGGCTGCCGGAGCCGGTGAAGTGGCACCGGAACACCTGTCCGGGCAGCGCATCGAGCGCCCGGATCACCGAGGGGCGCCGCGCCGGGTCCACGAAGAACATCGTGAAGCCGCCGCCGCCGGCGCCCGAGACCTTGCCCGCGAGCGCGCCCGCGGCGAGCGCCGCGTCGAACACCCGCTCGATCGTCGCGTTGCTGATGCTGTCGGCGGTGCGCTTCTTCTGCTCCCAGGAGCGGCGCATCGAGTCGACGATCACCGGGAAGTCGCCGCGCAGCAGCGCCGCCTTGGTCAGCAGCGCCTCCTCGCGCACGTGCAGCAGCGCGTCGATCGCCTGCGCGCTGCCGCGCTGCACGCCCGAGACCTGCTGCTCGATGATCGCCGCCGACGAGCGCGACACGCCGGTGAAGAACAGCAGCAGCGAGGTCTCCAGCTCCGACAGGATCCAGGGCTTGATGCGCAGCGGGTTGACCAGCACCCGGTCCTCGGCGCCGAACTCCATGAAGTTCACGCCGCCGAACGCCGCCGAGTACTGGTCCTGCTTGCCGCCAGCCAGCCCCAGGTCGACCCGCTCGATCGCGTAGGCGAGGTGCGCGGTCTCGTACTCGTCCAGCGCCAGGTTCAGCGCCTCGGCGAACGCGCCGAGCATCGCGACCACCAGCGTCGAGGACGAGCCCAGCCCCGAGCCGGGCGGCGCGTCGCACGAGGTGACCAGCCGCACCCCGAAGGGCACCCCGCCGCAGTGCTCGCGCACGATGCGACGGTACGTGCCCCAGTGCAGCGCGAGCGCGGGCGAGGCGGGCGGCTCGCCGTCGGCCGGGCCCTCGTGGCGCACGCCGTGGTCGGCCGCCTCGAGCACCACGCGCGGCTCCTCGAGCAGCTCGAGCGTCGCGTACGCGTACAGGTCGATGGTGGCGTTCAGCACGTAGCCGCCGTGCCGGTCGCAGAACGGCGACACGTCGGTGCCGCCGCCGGCCAGCCCCAGCCGCAGCGGCGCGCGCGAGCGCACCAGCACGCGGTCGGAATCCCGGCGCTGCTGCACCTCAGAGCTCCGCGTCGTCGGTGAACGGGGGGCGGCTGGCGTTGGCGCCCTTGAGCGTGGCCAGGTCGGCACGGTACTGGTTCAGGTGCAGCCGGACCTCGCGCGCCGGTTGCTCCGCGCCGGCGCGCGCCGGCTCGCCCCAGCCGCCCTTGCGCACGACGAACTCGATGCCGCACTCGCCCACGGGGGTGAGCGTCTGGTCGTAGCGCGGCAGCCCGAAGCGGTAGGTGGCGATCAGCAGCTCGACCTTGATCACGCGCGCCTCGGGCCCGAGCGACTGCAGCAGCGACAGCACGTTGAGCGAGCGGTCGCTCCAGGACGCCTGCTTGTGGATCGTGAAGGTCCACTTGTGGTCGCGGTTGAAGGTGCTCGGGAAGCGGCCCTGCTCGTACAGGTCCTCGTCGGGCACCGTGACCACCAGGTGCCCGCCGGGCTTGAGCACCCGGAACCAGCTCGCCAGGCCCGCGACCGGGTCGACCAGGTGCTCCAGGCAGTGGCTCGAGTGCACGAAGTCGAGCGAGTCGTCGGGCACGCCGGCCAGCAGCTGCGCGTCGCCGTCCTCCCAGTCCCAGGTGCGCACCATGCCCATGCGCGGGAACAGCTCGCGGTACAGCGCGAGCGGGTCGGGCTTGCCGCCGATGTCGATGCCGTCACCGACGAAGAAGCGGTTCGAGAAGTTGGGATCGTGCAGGCGACGCGCGATCGACTTGCTGCATTCCTTCAACCGGGCCTCCGGGGGCAGGGCGGGGCGCGCCGCGCGGCGCGCATGCGGTCAGCGCGTGACCGGCGGCGCGCGGAACACGAAGTGGGGGAAGATCTGCTCGCTGTTCAGGCCGTCGCGGCGGATCAGCAGCGATTCCACCGCCTCGGTCGCGCCCAGACAGCTCGAAACCAGCGCGTCGTCGAACACCCAGTACCCACCGGGCACCATGAACGGCTTCGTCGCCTCGTACGAGTACGCGACCGCCGACAGGATGTCGCAGTCGATGTGCGCGAGCGCGATCTCGCCGACGCGCGGCAGCACGTCGGGCGCGGTGTCCTGGAACAGGCCCTGCACGAACTCGATGTTCGTCACGCCGCTGTCGGCGGCGAACGCGCGCAGCTCGTCGAGCGACACGTCGTTGAAGTCGCCCTCGCCGTGCGCGTCGATCGCCGCGTCGGTGGGCGGCATGCCCGCGAAGGTGTCGAACGCGTACACCTTCGCACCGGGCATCGTGTACGCGAGCACGTGCGCCATGAAGAGCGCGTTACCGCCGCGGTAGGTACCGAACTCCACCACGTGCCCGCGGCCGAGCCGGGGCAGGAAGAAGCGCAGCAGCAGGAACAGGTTCATCCGGTTGTCTTCGGTGACCACCGTGCGCCCATTGGCGAGCGCACAGGCGTCCTGGTACAGCCGGTCATGGCGGATGCGGTCGCGCAGCTCGGTGAACTGCAGCCCCCAGCCGCGCGCATAGCCGTCGCGTACGCTGCGGCCCAGCCGCATCGCGTCCGAGGTGTCGCCGATCGAGGGCAGGTCGTACTGCGCCGCATACGGGTCCGCGGGCGGCGCGTCGGCAGCGGATGCGTCGCCAGCCGCCGTCGACGGTCGGGGCGCGGCGCTTGCGGCCGCGGTGTCGGTATCGGTGCTCATCGGAGGATCCCCAGCGTCTCGAGCCTGTGCAGGTAGCGCATGCCGACCGGACGATAGCCGAATCCCTTGCGCAGCGCGAGGCTGGCCGCCTCGCCCAGCCGGCGGCCGAGCGCACGGTCGTCGAGCAGCGCGACCATGTGGCGGGCCGCCTGCGCGACGTCGGGATCGGCCCACACCTGGTCCTGCCAGTGCGGATACGCGCCGGCCGGCACCGGCACCAGCGTGTGGTCGACAATCAGCGCGGTGTCGGGCGTCATGAACTGCATGTTGCCCGAGTAGCCCGTGCCGATCACCGGCTTGCCCAGGAACATCGCCTCGGACAATCCGCGGCCGAAGCCCTCGGAGCGGTGCAGCGACACGAAGCAGTCGCACGCGCGCACCAGGTTCTTGACCTCGTTGTCGGTCATGGTCCGCGCGAGCAGCACCACTCGGTGGGCGAGCGGGCGCAGCCGCTCGGCGAGCTCGGCGTGCGCCTTGGGCTCGTTCTCGGCGCCGTTCAGCTTGATCACCAGGCTCGTGCGCGCGGTGGGTCGCTCGCGCA
>JBIKMO010000190.1:0-8289 GCA_044359175.1 Burkholderiaceae bacterium
CGACCGCGAGCAGCCGCTCGTCGTCGGTGACGGTGGCGAGGAAGCGGCGCAGGCGGGGCAGCTCGGAACGGTCGAGCAGCGTGGGCAGCGTCTCGCCCATGGAGTTCATCACCAGCCGGGCGCGCAGCTCGACGTCGGTGCGGAACCACTCGGTCAGCATCCGCTCCACGTACGGCATGGCGAAATACGCGCCGACCGACAGCGCCACCAGCACGGGAACGGCCAATCGCCAGAACAGGGTGGCCAGCATCAGCGGAACCCCCCGGGGTCATCAGGCATCAAGGATACCCGCACGCGCGGCTCGCTCCGGAAACCGGATCAGCCGAGGTCGAGGCGAGCGCCGTGCCCGCCGCGTCTCGTGGGATCATCCGCCGCAGGGGTGCGGCCCGGTCCGGCCGCAGGGGAGGATCGGATGCGGTATCGCAGATTGGGCGGCAGCGGCGTGTCGGTGTCCACGCTGTGCCTGGGTACGATGATGTTCGGCGACCGCACCGGCGAGGCCGAGGCGATCGAGATCGTCGCCGCATGCCGCGACGCCGGCGTGAACTTCGTCGACACCGCCGACGTGTATGCGCGCGGCGAGAGCGAGCGGATCACCGGGCGGGCGATCGCCGCCGACCGCCACCGCTGGGTGCTGGCCACCAAGGTCGGCAATCCGACGGGCCCCGACCCGAACCAGCGCGGCCTGTCGCGCCGATGGCTGTCGCAGGCGATCGATGCTTCGCTCGCACGCCTGGGGACCGACCATGTCGACATCTGGTACCTGCACCGCGAGGACCCGTACGTGCCGCTGCGGGAGACGGTCGCGGCGCTCGCCGACATCGTCCGCGCGGGCAAGGTCCGCTACCTCGGCGTGTCGAACCACCGCGCGTGGCGCCTGGCCGAGATCGTCCACTGCTGCGCGGAGTCGGGCCTGCCGCCGCCCGCGGTCGTGCAGCCGTACTACAACGCGTTCAACCGAATGCCCGAGGTCGAGATCCTGCCCGCGTGCGCGCGCTGGGGCATCGGCGTGGCGCCGTACTCGCCGGTGGCGCGAGGCGTGCTCACCGGCAAGTACCTGCCCGGCGCGACCCCGCCCGACGGCTCGCGCGCCGCGCGCAACGACACGCGGATGATGCAGACCGAGTGGCGGGAGGAGTCGCTGGTCGCGGCGCAGCGGGTCGCCGAGCACGCCCGCTCGCGCGGGATGACGCCCTCGCAGTTCGCGGTCGCGTGGGTGCTCAACAACCGGCACGTCAGCTCGGCGATCGTCGGCCCGCGCACGCTCGAGCAGATGCGCGAGTACCTCGACGGCGCCGACGTGCCGTTCGACGCGCAGGACGAAGCGCTGATCGATGCGATCGTGCCGGCGGGTCACGCAACCACACCGCATTACACGGACCCGTCCTACCCGGTCGAGGGCCGCGCCACCTTCACCGGCTGAGTGCAGCGCCGATGCGGTCGCGGCGGGCCTGGATCGGCGCGATGTCGCTCGCGCAGCTGGTGTCCTGGGGCAGCCTGTTCTACACGTTCTCGCTGCTGATGCCGGCGCTCGAGAGCGGTCTCGGGCTCACGCGCGTGCAGGTGAGCGGTGCGTTCAGCGCCGCGCTGCTGTCGATGGGCGTGGCCGGCTGGTCGGTCGGGCGCCTGATCGATGCGGGCCACGGCCGGGCGGTGATGGCCGGCGGATCACTGGCCGCCGGCCTGCTGCTGCTCGCCCACGCGGCGGTCGACGGCGCGCTCGGCCTGTACCTGGTCTGGATCGGCCTCGGGGCGGCGATGGCCGCGACGCTGTACGAGCCGGCGTTCGCGATCCTGATCCGGCGCTGGCCCGGGGACTACCGACGCGCGCTGATCGCGATGACCTTCCTGGGCGGGCTCGCGTCGACGGTGTTCATCCCGCTGTCGGCGCTGCTGATCGAGCGGCTCGGCTGGCGTGGGGCGTGTGCCGCACTCGGGGCGTTGCACCTGCTGCTGTGCCTGCCGATCCACCTGCGGATGCTCGCGGGCGAGCCGCCGGGCGTGGCGGGTGCCGACGGCGCGCGGGCCGCGAGCGACGAGCTGCGCCGCCTCGCGCGTTCTCCGGCGTTCCTGCTGATCACCGCGTTCACCGCGATCCTGATGGGGTTCACCGGCGCGATCAGCGCGCACATGGTGCCGCTGCTGCGCGAGCGCGGCCTGTCCGACGCGTGGTCGATCGCGGTGCCCGCCAGCATCGGCGCGATGCAGGTCCTCGGCCGGCTCGCGCTGTTCGTGCTCGAGGGCCGTATCGAGCCCCGCCGCCTCGACCGCGTGGTGCCGCTGCTGCTGCCCGCGGCGGTGGTGCTGCTGCTGGTCGGCGGCTCGAGCCCGGCGGCGGCGCTCGCCTTCGCCGCCTGCTTCGGAATCGCGAACGGGCTGATCACGATCGTCAAGGCGACCGCGGTGGCCGAGTACGTGAGCCGGCGCCGCGTGGCCGCGCTCACCGGCCTGCAGGCCCCGCCGGCGGCGGCCGCCCGGGCGGCCGGGCCGGTGCTGCTCGCCGCACTGTGGTCCGCGACCGGCGACTACCGGCTGGGTCTGTGGACCCTGGTCGCGCTGGGGTCGTTCGCCGTCCTGCTGCTGCGCGCCGCGCAGACCCGCGCGCTGCCCCAGCCGTGACCGGCCGGGGGGCGGGGCGACCGGCGCGGCGCCGATCGCCGGCGTGCGAGAATCGGCGGCTCCCCGCCTTGGTTCCCCCCACGCGTGACCGCGACCGCCCTGCTCCTCGTGCTGCTCGTGCTGGTGACCGTCGCGGTCGGCGCGTACGTGCTGTGGCCACTGCTGTCGCGGCCAGCCGCGCCGGCCGGCACCGACGCCGCCGCCGACGTCGACGCCGCCGGCACGGCGCTCGCGGTGCTGCGCGAGCGGCGCCGCGAGCTCGAGCTGGCGCTCGCCCATCTTCCAGCCGATGCCCCCGAGCGGCGCGCCGCGCTCGTCGAGTTCGCCGCTCTCGCCGAGGCCGAGCTGCCGTCCGCGCCTGCGGCGGTGGCGGCCCCGGGTCCCGCCCCGGTCAAGCGACGGCCCGTGCTCGCGGCCGCGATCGCCGCGCTGCTGGCGCTGCCGACCTTCGCGCTGTACCTGCTCGCGGGTGCGCCCGAGGCCGCGTCGCCCGAGTTCCGCTCGGCGCGCGATCCGGCGACGCTGGACGAACTCGCCGCGGACCTGCGCCGCCGGCTGCAGGCGGACCCCGGGCAGACCGAGGGCTGGCGACTGCTCGGTCGCGCCGAACTCGCTCGGGGCCGCCCGGACGACGCCCGCCAGGCGTTCGAGCGAGCGCTCGCACGTGCGCCCGCCGACGTGTCGATCCGCGTGGACCTCGCCGACGCGATCGCGCAGTCGCAGGGCGCGGTGCTCGAGGGCCGTCCGATCGAGCTGATCCGCGAGGCGCTCGCCGCCGACCCGCGCCATCCGAAGGGCCTCGCGCTGGCCGGCGCCTACGAGGTCGCGCGCCGCGACCTGCCTGCGGCGCTGCGCCACTGGAGGACGCTGCTCGACGTGCTGCCGGCCGACTCCGAGCAGCGCCTGCAGATCGCCGGGTTCGTCGCGGACCTGGAGGCCGGTCGCCTGCCGCAGGTGGCTGCCGCGTCGTCCGCCGGCCCCGGGACGACGCCGTCCGCCGCTCCGGGGGCGACGCCCCCCGCGGGGCCGGTGCCGCCGATCGCAGCCCCGTCGGTGCAACCCGCCGATCCGGCGGCGCGTCCGACGCCGGACGCCCCCGGCGGCCCGGCCGCGGCCATCGCCGGGCGCATCGACGTCGAGCGCCGGCTGGCGGAACGCGTCCGGGCCGAGGACACGGTGTTCGTCGTCGCCCGCACGGTCGACGACGCGGGCCGGCCCGCCGGGCCGCCGGTGGCGGTCCTGCGTGCGCGCGGCGCCGATCTGCCGCTCGCCTTCTCGCTCGACGACCGGATGGCGATGAGCCCTGCGGCGCGTCTGTCGACCGTGCCCGAGGGGACGCGGGTCGTGGTCGTGGTGCGGGTGTCGCGCACCGGCGAGGCCGCGGCGCGCACCGGCGACCTGCAGGGCGCGTCGCCTCCGGTCCGCCCCGGAGCGAGCGGGCTTCGCGTGCTGGTGGACACGGTGGTCGAATGACCGCGGCGCCGTTCGCCGGGCTGGTCGCCGACGGACTCGCGCTGGTCCGGGGCGAGCGCCGGCTGTTTTCCGGGCTCGGGTTCGTGCTCGCAGCCGGAGAGTTGCTGCTGCTGCACGGCCCGAACGGCTCGGGCAAGAGCAGCCTGCTGCGCGCGCTGCTCGGTCTCACGCCACTTGCCGCGGGCACGCTGCGCCTGGGCGCCGACGCCCCGCCGCTGCCGCCCCGTGCGCTGTGCCGCACCGCGCTCTACCAGAGCCATGCGGCCGCGGCGAAGGCCGAGCTGACCGCCGCCGAGAACCTCGAGCTCGCCGCGGCGCTCGACGGCACGCTGCCCACGCGCGCAGCGCCGAGCGCGATCGACGCGGCGCTGCGCGCGCTCGGGCTCGCGCGCCAGCGCGACCTCGAGACGCGCCGGCTGTCGCAGGGCCAGCGGCAGCGGCTGCAGCTCGCGCGCTTCGAGCTCGCGCTCGCCGCCGGCGGCCGGCCGTTGTGGCTGATGGACGAGCCGAGCGCGGCGCTCGACGCGCAGGGCGGCGCGCTGCTCGAGGGCCTGCTCGCGCGGCACCTCGCGCGCGGCGGCGCGGCGTTGATCGCCACCCACCTGCCGATCGCACCGCCGGGCGCGAGCGCGCGCACGTTGCGCGTGGACGACCACCGGCCCGGGCGCGACGCGCCGGCGCCCGGGCTCCGATGAGCGACCTCGGCACGCTCGTGTGGGCGCTGCGGCGCGACCTGCGGCTCGCGCTGCGCCGACCGGGCGACGCGCTGAACGTGCTCGGCTTCTTCGTGCTCGCGTGCTCGATGTTCCCTCTTGCGGTCGGCCCGCAGCGCGAATGGCTCGCGCGCATCGGGCCCGGGGTGGTCTGGGTCGCCGCGCTGCTGGCGGTGATGCTCGCGCTGCCGCGCCTGTTCGAGCACGATCACGCGGACGGCACGCTGGATGCGATGGTCGCCAGCGGCCAGCCGCTGCCGCTGCTGGTGGCGGGCAAGCTGCTCGCCGCGTGGCTGGTCACCGGGCTGCCGCTGGTCGTAGCCGCGCCGCTGCTGTCGGTGGCGTTCGCGATGCCCGAAGGCAGCCTGCCGGTGCTGCTCGGCGCGCTGCTGCTCGGCACACCGATCCTGCTGTCGCTCGGGGCGGTCGCCGCCGCGCTCACGCTCGGCCTGAAGGCCGGGCCGACGCTGATCACGCTGCTGTGCCTGCCGCTGTACGTGCCGGTGCTGGTGTTCGGCGCCGGCGCGGTCGAGGCCCAGACCGCGGGGCTGTCCCCCTACGCGCATCTGGCGCTGTTGGGCGCTGGTATGCTCGTGGCCGTGCCGCTGGCGCCGCTGGCCGCCGCCCAGGCCTTGCGCATCTCGGTCGAATGACCCGGCCCGCATGAGAGTCTTCCGCTTCGCCGCCCCCCAGGTCTTCTATCCGCTCGCGGGCCGTCTGCTGCCCTTCTTCGCCGCGGCCGCGGTCGTATTCGCGGCGGCCGGGCTGTACGTCGGCTTCGGTATCGCGCCCACCGACTTCCAGCAGGGCGAGGTCTACCGGATCATCTTCATCCACGTGCCATCGGCGTGGATGGCGATGTTCGTCTACCTGGTGATGGCCGGCTATGCCGCATTCACGCTCGTGATGCGCACCCGGCTGTCGGCGATGATGTGCCGGGCGCTCGCGCCGACCGGTGCGCTGATGGCCGCGATCGCGCTGTGGACCGGCGCGATCTGGGGCCGGCCGACCTGGGGCACGTACTGGGTGTGGGACGCCCGGCTCACCTCGACGCTGATCCTGCTGTTCCTGTACCTCGGCTACATCGCGCTGGTCGCCGCGATCGAGGACACGCAGCGCGCCGACCGGGCCGGTGCGCTCCTGCTGCTGGTCGGCGTGATCAACGTGCCGATCATCTACTTCTCCGTACAGTGGTGGAACACGCTGCACCAGGGCGCGAGCGTGAGCCTCACCGCCGCGCCCAGGATGGCGACGACGATGCTCACCGGCATGCTGCTGATGAGCCTCGCGGCATGGATGTACGCGATCGCGGCCTCGCTGCACCGGGTGCGCTCGATCATCCTGGAGCGGGAGCGCCACGCGCGCTGGGTGCGCCAGCTCCCCGAATGCGCCGGAGCGCCGAGCCGATGACCGACTGGCACTGGGCCTTCATCACCGCGGCCTACGCGCTCACCGCGGCCGGCCTCGTCGCCGAGCTGGTGTCGCTGTCGCTGCGGCGGCGGCGCGCGATCGCCCGCGTGGCACGCGAGCGCGAACTCGACGAGGACACACCGTGAGGCGTACCCGCCGGCCGTTCGTACGCGCGGGCGCCGACGTCGCCCCGTCGTGCCTGCACCGACCGCACTTCCCCACGCACCGACCGCATCACCCGAAGCACCCCCGATGAACGCCGCCTCCCCCGCCGTCCGTACCTTCTGGACACCCCGCCGCAAGCGCCTGGCCTGGGTGCTCGGCGGGCTCGCCGCGCTGTCCGCGGCCGCCGCGCTCGTGCTGTCGGCGCTGTCGTCCAACATCGTGTTCTTCTTCACGCCCACGCAGGTGGCCGCGCACGAGGCCCCGCAGGGCCGCGCGTTTCGCATCGGCGGGCTGGTCGAGGCGGGGAGCGTGCGGCGCGAGGGCATCGACGTGAGCTTCCGGGTCACCGACAGCGCGAAGGCGATCCCCGTGGTCTACCGCGGCACGCTGCCCGACCTGTTCCGTGAGGGCAAGGGTGTGGTCGCGCAGGGTCAGCTCGGCGCCGACGGCGTGTTCCGCGCCTCCGAGGTGCTCGCCAAGCACGACGAGAACTACATGCCGCCGGAGGCCGCCGAAGCGCTCAAGCGCGCCGGCCATCCGATGCAGTCTGGAACGGTGCAGCCCAAATGATCGGCGAACTCGGACATTTCGCATCCTGGCTGGCGCTCGCGACCGTGGTGATCCAATCGGCCGGCGGGCTGGCGGGCGCCGCCCGCGGCGACCCCGCGTGGATGCGCACCGCGTTCAACGCGGCCAACGCGCAGTTCGCGCTGGTCACGCTCGCATTCGTGTGCCTGGCCGCGTCGTTCGTCGCCAACGACTTCACCGTGATCAACGTCGCGAACAACTCGAATTCGCAGCTGCCGGTGGCCTACCGGATCGCCGCGAGCTGGGGCTCGCACGAGGGATCGCTGCTGATGTGGGCGCTGATGCTCGCCGGCTGGACGGCGGCGGTCAATGCGTTCGGCGGCTCGCTGCCCGCGGTGGTGCGGGCGCGCGTGATCGGCGTGCTCGGCCTGATCGCGATCGGCTTCCTCGCGTTCATGCTGTTCACGTCCAACCCGTTCCTGCGCCAGTTCCCCGCGCCGCCGGACGGCCGCGACCTGAATCCGCTGCTGCAGGACCCCGGCATGGTGATCCACCCGCCGATGCTCTACATGGGGTACGTCGGTTTCTCGGTGGCGTTCGCGTTCGCGATCGCGGCGATGCTCGGCGGGCGGGTCGATGCGGCCTGGACGCGCTGGGCACGGCCGTGGACCACGTCGGCGTGGGCATTCCTAACGCTGGGCATCGCGCTCGGCAGCGCGTGGGCGTACTACGAGCTCGGCTGGGGCGGCTGGTGGTTCTGGGACCCGGTGGAGAACGCGTCGTTCATGCCTTGGCTGGTCGGCACCGCGCTGATCCACTCGCTGATCGTCACCGAACGCCGCGGCGGCTTCAAGGCGTGGACGCTGCTGCTGGCGATCGCCGCGTTCAGCCTGTCGCTGCTGGGTACCTTCCTCGTGCGCTCGGGCGTGCTCACCTCGGTGCATGCGTTCGCAACCGATCCCACCCGGGGCGTATTCATCCTGGTGTTCCTGGTGATCGTGGTCGGCGGCTCGCTGGTGCTGTTCGCGCTGCGTGGGCCGGGGATCACCGGCAACCTCTCGCCGGTGGCGTTCTCGTCGAGCTCGCGCGAAGGCTACCTGCTCGCGAACAACCTGCTGATGGTGACCGCCGCCGGTTCGGTGCTGCTGGGCACGATGTACCCGCTGGTGCTCGACACGCTCGGGCTGGGCAAGATCTCGGTCGGGCCGCCGTACTTCGACGCGGTGTTCTTCCCGGTGATGGCGCCGGCGGCCTTCCTGATGGGGATCGGCCCGCTCGCGCGATGGCGCGACGCGCCGCTGCCCGAGCTCGCCACGCGCCTGAAGTGGGCGTTCGCGGTTGCGGTGATCGCCACCGTGGCGATCGCGCTCGCCTCGGGCCG
>JBIKMO010000191.1:0-8281 GCA_044359175.1 Burkholderiaceae bacterium
GAGCCCGCTCCCGCCGACCCGGCTCCCCCCGGGCAGCCGTCCGGCCGTCCGTCCGCGCGACCCGGCCGCCGGATCGGGCGCGCCGCACGGCGGCGCGGTGGCCGGGCGATCCTGCGCAGGTCGAGGCTCCGCTCGACCGCCACCGTGGACCCCACGCGCCGTGATTCCGTTCGCTCCTGCAGTCGCTCTGCTCGCCGTCGCCCTGCTCGCCGGCGGGTCGGCGCGCGCGCAGCACGCGCTCGGTGGCAAGTGGCCCGAGGCCGCGCAGGTGCTGCGTGCCGACGGCGAGACCGTGCTGCTGCGGGGGACGTCGATCTCCACGCCGGTACGGATCGACGTGCCGATCCGCAGCGGCGACCGGATCCGGACCGGGCCGACCGGTCGGGTGCAGCTGCGATTCACCGACGGTGCGCTGATGTCGATCGCGCCCGATTCCGACTTCCGCGTCGAGGACTATGCGTTCGACGCCCAGCGGCAGCGCAGCGTCCACCGACTGGTCCACGGCACGGTGCGCGTGCTCTCGGGACGGATTGGCAAGCGGGAGCACCCGGACTTCCGGCTGCACACGCCGACCGCGACCATCGGCATCCGGGGCACCGAGTTCGTGGTGGAGGAGACCCGCTGCCCGGCCAGCGGCTGCCCGGCAGGCGTGTCCGCCGGACTCGGCGTCACGGTGATCGCCGGTCGGGTGTTCGTGAGCAACCAGGCCGGTTCGATCGACGTGCCAGCGGGCGGCACACTGCGGCTCGCCGACGCGCGGACCGCGCCCGCACTCGGCGCGTCGCCCGCCGCGGCGCCCGGCATGCTCCTGCCCGGCAACCCGCGCCGGGCCGACCCCAGCCGCGCCGCTCCGCCGGAGACTGTGCCGCTCGCCGACGAGGCCGGCACCCTGCCGCGCTGATCCGGCGTCGGCGGTACCGGCGGCGATCGCGGCGTCGCGCACGCCCGACAGACCGCACACCGCGGGCGCCCTTCGTCGCGCCGGCGGCGCCATCGGGCTACAGTCGCAAGCCCACGCAGGCCGGATGGCGATCGGAGCGTCAACATCCGGCATCCCGCCGCGATCCTGCCCTCGACCATGCACATGTACGAACACACCCTCAAGGCCTTCGATACCGACATCGCCGGCATTCGCCAGGCGGTCGTCGAGATGGGCTCGCTCGCCAAGCGTCAGTTCGAGCGCGCGCTGCAGGCGGTCCGGGGCACCGACCCCGGTCTGGCGGCGCAGGTGCTGGCCGACGAGCGCGTGCTCAACGCACTGCACGTGCGAATCGACGAACTGTGCAATCGGATCATCGCGCTGCGCCAGCCGATCGCGGTCGATCTGCGGGAGGTGATCGGCACGATCCACACGGTCAACGATCTGGAGAGGATCGGCGACGAAGCGAAGAAGATCGCGCTCAAATCGGTAGCGATCGACCCGGAGCACTTCGTCGACCTGATGCCGAGGATCGACGACATGGCTGCGCAGGCAGGCGCCATGCTGGATCGCGCGATCGACGCGTTCGTCCGGCACGACACGACGGTCGCGGTCGCGCTCGGCGCCTGCGACGACAAGGTCGACGAACTGCGCGATCGGTTGATCGAGGCGCTGGTCGCTCGGATGGGCACCGACCGTGCTCGTGTCGCCCAGGCGCTCGATCTGGTGCTGATCGTCCAGTCGATCGAGCGCGTCGCCGATCATGCAGAGAATGTCGCTGAATACGTCGTCAACGTCGTCGAAGGTGTGGACATGCGGCACGGCAACCTGCCGGGCTGAGCCGGGCGAAGTGCTCAGGCGGCGAGTGTCTCGGACCGGCCCGTCGGCCGCGTGCCCAGCCGGGATGCCGGGAACCGGAGCGTAAACGTGCTGCCGACGCCGAGCCGGCTCTCGACGTCCAGGCGCGCCTGGTGGCGCTGCGCGACATGCTTGACGATCGCCAACCCCAGCCCGGTGCCGCCGGTTGCCCGGGAGCGGCCGCGGTCGACCCGGTAGAAGCGTTCGGTCAGGCGCGGCAGATGCTCGGGTGCGATGCCGATTCCGGTGTCGCGTACCCAGAGCAAGCCTTCTGCGTCGATCACCTGCCAGGCAACCGTGATCCTGCCGCCTTCGGGTGTGTATCGGACCGCGTTGGTCAGCAGGTTGCGGACCGCGCTGTCCAACTCCTGAGGCGCGGCGAGCAGTGTCGCCGTGGACTCGATCCGGACCTCGACCTCGTGCCGGCCGGCCGACAGCGCTCGGGTGTCCGCGGCCAGGTGTGGCAGCAGCAGCCCGACGTCGACCGGCTGCAGTTCGGTGGGCTTGAGCGCGTCCTCGAGCGAGGCGAGCGTCAGCAGGTCCTCGACCAGCCGCTGCATCGTGGCGCTCTGCCGCTGAACCATCTCGAGGCAGCGGCGGCGCTCGTCGGCCGGCAGGTCCATCTCGAGCAGGGTTTCGACGAAGCCCGAGACCACGGTCAGCGGGGTACGGATCTCGTGCGACACGTTCGCGACGAAGTCGCGGCGGACCTCATCGAGCCGCTCGGTGTCGGTGACGTCGTGCGTGATCAGCAGCCGATAGGCGTCGACCGTCGGAACGATCCGCAGCGCATAACGCCGCCCGGGCGCGTCCGGCAGCGACAGCACGACCGGGCGGGCGAAATCGGCGCTCTGCAGGTAGGCGAGGAACTCCGGTTGCCGGATGAAGTGGTCGATCGGGCGGCGCCGGCCGAAGATGCCGTGCAGCTGCTGCGCGGTGCGGTTGCTCCACTGGACATGGTCGTAGCGGTCGAGCACGACCAGCCCGTCGGGCAGCAGGTCGACCGCCGCATGCAGACGCTCGAGCTCGGCTGCGGTCTCACCGCGTTCGACCGCCTCGGCACGCATGTAGCGGCCGAGCCGCTCGAGCATGACGCCCCAGCCGCCGATGCCGACCGGCAGGTCGCGCTGGCGAGGCAGCCCGGCCCAGTGGTTGAGCCGCGCGAGGTAACTCATGTGCACTGCGAGCAGCGCGGCGAGCCCGGCGGCGAACACCCAGGGTGCCGCCGCCGCCGAGTGCAGCAGGCCGACCATCGCGGCGACCGCCCCCCAGACCGCCACCCACAGCAGCGTGCGGACCAGGATCACCGAGGCGCAGGCGTGGGTGGCACCGGGTCATTGTGGCAGGAACCGGTACCCCCCGCCACGGACGGTCTCGATCAGGCGGTCGTGCCCGGTCGGCTGCAGCGCCAGTCGAAGCCGCCGGATGTGGACGTCGACCGTGCGCTCCTCGATGAACACGTGGTCGCCCCAGACGCCGTCGAGCAGCTTGCCGCGCGACAGCACCCGGTCCAGGTTCTTCATCAGATAGTGCAGCAATCGGAACTCGGTCGGTCCCATCTTCAGCGGACGGCCGTCGGCGATTACCCGGAAGGTGTGAGGCTCGAGCCGCAGGCCCGCGACCTCCACCGGGTCGTCGGTCGCCTCGGGGGCACGCCGGCGCAGCAGCGCCCGCACGCGGGCGACCAGCTCCTTCGGCGAGAACGGCTTGGTCACGTAGTCGTCCGCGCCCGCGTCGAAGCCGCCGAGCTTGTCGGTCTCGGCCGAGCGCGCGGTCAGCATGATGATCGGCAGCTCCCGGGTGCGCGCGTCGGCCCGCAGCCGTCGGGCGACGTCGACGCCGGAGTGGTCCGGCAGCATCCAGTCGAGCAGGACCAGGTCCGGCAGCTCCGCATCGATGCTGCGACGGGCCGCGGCCGCATCGGCCGCGTGCAGCGTCTCGAAACCGGCGTGCCGCAGGTTCAGTGCGAGCAGTTCGCGGATCGCGGGCTCGTCTTCGACGATCAGGATCTTGGCGGTCACGGGGCGGGGAGGCGGGGCGCTCGACCGGGCGGAGATTATGACCAGGATGTGACCTGGGCGTGACAGCCGCAGGGTGCGGTCGCCGCGGCGGCGCGACCTTCGCGGGCACCGTCCGATGAGCGTACGACTGGATCGGACGGGCCGCCCTCGGAGCCCGCCGCGCGCGTGAGACCATCGAGCGAACACATTCCGGCGGGGCGGCGCATGGGCGGCAGGATCCTGGTCACGGGCGGCGCGGGCTACATCGGTTCTCATACGGTGCTGGAGCTGCTCGGGGCCGGCCATGACGTGGTCGTGCTCGACAACCTGTCCAACGCGAGTCCCGAGGCGCTCGCGCGGGTGGCGGCGCTCGCCGGCCGGCCGGCACCGCTGGTGGTCGGCGACCTGCGGGACGAGGCGCTGCTCGACCGCGTGCTGTCGGCCCACCGGTTCGACGCCGTCGTCCATTTCGCGGGTCTGAAGGCGGTCGGGGAGTCGGTGGCCAGCCCGCTCGCGTACTACGACAACAACGTCGCCGGCACGGTCACGCTGCTGCGCGCACTGGACGCGGCCGGCGTGCGTCGGCTGGTGTTCAGCTCCTCGGCGACGGTCTACGGCGACCCCCGGTCGGTACCCATCCGCGAGGATGCACCCACCGGCCCGACCAATCCGTACGGCCGCACGAAGTGGATGATCGAGTTCATCCTGCGCGACCTCGCGGCCGCCGACCCGCGCTGGTCGATCGGCAACCTGCGCTACTTCAACCCGGTCGGCGCCCATCCGAGCGGTCGCATCGGCGAGGACCCGCAGGGGATCCCGAACAACCTGATGCCGTTCATCGCGCAGGTCGCGGTCGGCCGACGCGAGCGCCTGTCGGTGTATGGCGGCGACTGGCCCACGCCGGACGGCACCGGGGTGCGCGACTACATCCACGTGGTCGACCTCGCGCGCGGCCACCTCGCGGCCCTCGATCGCACGCTCGCCGCCAGCGGCTGCTGGTCGGTCAATCTCGGCACCGGCAACGGCTACTCGGTGCTCGACGTGGTCCGTGCGTTCGAGCGGGCGTGCGGTCGGCCGATCCCGTACGCGATCGTCGAGCGTCGACCCGGGGACGTCGCGGCGTGCTACGCCGATCCGTCGCAGGCGGCCGAGCTGCTCGGCTGGCGCGCGCAGCTCGGCATCGACGCGATGTGCGCCGACAGCTGGCGCTGGCAGAGCGCGAACCCGAACGGCTATCGCGGCTGAGGCTCAGCGCGCCACGCTCAGGAATCCGCGTCGGCCGCGCATCAGCGAGGCGTGCTCCAGCAGCAGGTCCAGGTCGGCGTCGCGTTCCACCGGATTCAGGTGCTCGGTGTTGACGATCAGCACCGGCGCGGCGTCGAAGTGGTGGAAGAATCGGCTGTACGCGTCGGCGAGCGATCGCAGGTAGGGCTCCGAGATCGACGCCTCGAGCGGGCGTCCGCGGCGTCGGACCCGCTCGACCAGCGTGTCCGGCTGCGCCTGAAGGTAGATCACCAGGTCGGGCGTCGGGGCCTGCGGGCGCAGGCTGTCGAAGATCTTCCGGTACAGCGCCAGCTCGTCGTCGGACAGCGTGAGCCGGGCGAACAGCGGGTCCTTGTCGAACAGGAAGTCGCCGACCACCGACTCGTCGAACAGGCTGCGCTGGGCGATGTCGCGCAGCTGGTCGACCCGCTGGAACAGGAAGAACAGCTGGGTCGGCAGCGCGTAGCGCGCGCTGTCCCGGTAGAAGCGTTCGAGGAACGGGTTCGCCTGCGCCTCCTCGAGCACCGTCTTCGCCCCGAACCGCTCGGCGAGCCGCAGCGCGAGCGTGGTCTTGCCCGCGCCGATCGGCCCTTCGACCACGATGTGCCGCCAGCGCGCGAACGGGTTCGCGCTCACGACCTGAAGATGAAGTAGACCGCGCCGAGCAGGCACAGGCCCGCCCACAGGTAGTCGAGTTTGATCGGCTGGCCCATGTACAGCACGGCGAACGGCACGAACACCGCGAGCGTGATCACCTCCTGCAGGATCTTGAGCTGCGCGAGGCTGAACACCGTGTAGCCGATCCGGTTCGCCGGCACCTGCAGCAGGTACTCGAACAGCGCGATGCCCCAGCTCACCAGCGCCGCGATCCACCAGGGGCTGCTGTTCAAGTGCTTCAGGTGCCCGTACCACGCGACGGTCATGAACACGTTCGACGCGATCAGCAGCGCGATGGTCTGCAGCGGTATCGGCAGCGAGGCGAGCATCGAGGTCATGGTCGGGGCTCCCAGGGAGTGCAGCGCTGCGAGCGTACGCGCGCGAGCCAGTCGCCGAGCGGTCCGCGGCCGGGGATCACCAGGTTCGGCGCGATCTCGGCCAGCGGGCGCAGCACGAACGCGCGCTCGACCATTCGCGGGTGCGGCACCACGAGCCCGGGTGCGTCGATCGTCCGGTCGCCCGAGAGCAGCAGGTCCAGGTCCAGCGTCCGCGGCGCGTTTCGGTACGCACGGGTGCGTCCGAATCGCCGCTCGAGCGCCTGCAGCGCGGCGAGCAGCTCGAACGGGTCGAGCCCGGTGTCGACGCGCGCCGCCGCGTTGAGGTAGTCGGGCCCGGTCGCATCGTGGGGCGGGCTGCTCCACAGCCGCGAGCGGGCGACCAGACGCGAATGCGGCAGCGTGCGCAGCGCGTCGATCGCATCCTCGATCGTGCGCCGCCGGTCTCCGAGGTTCGCCCCCAGGCCGACGAACGCGGGCACCACGGCGGATCGGTCAGCCGCCGCCACCGGCCGCCGCGGGCGGTCGGTCGGGGCCGCGTGGCGACGCCGCGGGCGGGTCGGCGGGCGCTGCGGCGACCCGCGGGGCGGGCGGGTCCGATGCGTCGGGCGCGATGTCGGACGATGCGCCGTCGGCGGGTGTACCGTCGGGGCTGGCTCGACGACCCGAGCGCCGCCGCCGTCGCCGGGGTCCGGCGCGCTGCTCGTCGGGCCGCGCCGACATCAGCCGCTCGCGTTCGGCTGCGTCGCCCTCGACGAAGGCGGTCCACCACTGACCGAGCTCCTTCGGCAGTTCGCCGGCCTCGACCCGCAGCAGCATGAAGTCGTAGCCGGCACGGAAGCGCAGGTGCTCGACCGCGCGGATCGCACCGCGACCGGTCTTCTCGAGCCGGGGCTGCAGGCCCCAGATCTCGCGCATGTCCGCGATGAAGCGGCGCTGGATCGCGAGCTTCTCGGCCTGTTCGTCCAGCACCGAGTCCATCGCCTGCATCAGCGCCGGGGTCGAGTGCTCGCCCGCCGCTCGGTTCGCCTGCCAGCGGTCCGACACCCGCTGCCACAGCAGCGCTGCGAACAGGAAGCCGGGTGCGACCGAACGGCCGGCGCGCACGCGCTCGTCGGTGCGGCCGAGCGCCACCTCGATGAAGCGCTCGCCGTGCGGCTGCTCGAGGATCACGTCCAGCAGCGGCAGCACGCCGTGATGCAGGCCCTCGGTGCGCAGCCGATGCACGCAGGCGAGCGCGTGACCGGACTCGAGCAGCTTGAGCATCTCGTCGAACAGGCGCGCCGAAGGCACGTTCTCGATCAGCCCGGCGAGCTCGCGCACCGGCGCGATCGTCGCCGGGTCGACGTCGAATCCGAGCTTGGCGGCGAAGCGCACCGTGCGAAGCATCCGCACCGGGTCCTCGCGATAGCGCGTCGCCGGATCGCCGATCATCCGCAGACGGCGCGCCTTCAGGTCCCCGACGCCGCCCAGGTAATCGACGACCCGGTCGGCGATCGGGTCGTAGTACAGCGCGTTGACCGTGAAGTCGCGGCGCAGCGCGTCCTCACGCTGCGAGCCGTAGACGTTGTCACGCAGCACGCGGCCGTGCTCGTCGGTCTGCGCGTCGGTCTGAAGCGCGCGGAAGGTCGAGGTCTCGATGGTCTCGCGGCCGAACATCACGTGCACGATCCGGAACCGCCGGCCGATGATCCGCGCACGGCGGAACAGCGCCTGCACTTGTTCCGGGGTGGCGTCGGTCGCGACGTCGAAGTCCTTGGGCTGCAGCCCGAGCAGCGAGTCGCGCACCCCGCCGCCGACGACGAAGGCCTGGTGACCGGCGCGCTGCAGCCCCTCGCAGGTGCGGATCGCGGCGCCCGAGATCTGCTCGCGGTGCAGCCCGAGTTCGGCGCCCGCGTAGGTGCGCATCGTGTCCGCGGCGGGGGCGGGCCCGGCGACCGCCTCCGGCGCGGGTTCGGCGGTGGCACCGGCCGTACCGAACAGACGCCTGAGGAATGCGACGATCATCGCTCGCCTTCGAACAGCCGCAGCACCGGCCAGCCGCGCTCGATCGCCAGCGCGTGCAGCACCGTATCCGGGTTGGTCGCGACCGGGTCGCTCACCCGCTCGAGCAGCGGCAGGTCGTTGCGCGAGTCGCTGTAGAACCAGATCCGCGCGAAGTCCTCCCAGGCGTGGCCCATCGACTCGAGCCACTCGGCGGTGCGCACCACCTTGCCCTCGCGGAACGACGGCGTGCCGTGCGGCCGCCC
>JBIKMO010000192.1:0-8271 GCA_044359175.1 Burkholderiaceae bacterium
CATCGCGTCCTGGCATCCGGCCGATCCGGGCGCGCGGCGACCGGCGGCGGCCCCGTGGCGCACCGGATGAGCCACTGCCGGCGTAGCATCCTCCTCGCACACACCGACGAGCCCCCGATGAAACGCGAACCCGATCAGGCGCTGCGCCCCGACCCCGCCCGGCTGCCCCCGCAAGAGGTCAGCACCGAGGTCCTGCTCGAGAAGTACGCGAAGGACGGCGAGCGCAGCGCCGAGGAGATCTTCGCCCGCACGGCGCGCGCGCTCGGCCGCGACCCAGCCCAGGTGCGCCGCTTCGAGCAGGCGCTGTCCGGCGGCCTCGTGCCCGGCGGGCGAATCGCGTCGGCCGCGGGCACCACGCTGCAGGCCACGCTGATCAACTGCTTCGTGCAACCGATCGGCGACTTCATGGCCGGCGAGCACGACGGCGAGCCCGGAATCATGCGCGCGCTCGAACAGGCGGCCGAGACCATGCGCCGCGGCGGCGGCGTCGGCTACGACTTCTCCCCCATCCGGCCCAATGGCGCCGGGGTGCGCGGCACGAACTCCCGGGCGTCCGGCCCGGTCAGCTACATGCGCGTGTTCGACGCGATGTGCAAGACCGTGGAGAGCGCGGGGGCGCGGCGCGGCGCCCAGATGGGCGTGCTTCGCTGCGACCATCCGGATATCGAAGCCTTCGTCGCGGCCAAGCGTACGCCGGGAGAGCTCACGCAGTTCAACGTCAGCGTCGCGGTGACCGACGCACTGATGAACGCGGTCGAGGCCGATGCCCCGTTCGAGCTGGTGCACGCGGCCGAGCCTGCACCGGGGCTCGCCGGCGCCCACCGCCGCGCCGACGGTCTGTGGGTATACCGCACGGTACCAGCCCGCGAGCTCTGGGGCGCGATCATGCGCTCGGCCCACGCGTACGCCGAGCCGGGCGTGCTGTTCATCGACACGATCAACGCGCGCAACAACCTCTCCTACTGCGAGACCATCGCGGCGAGCAATCCGTGCGGCGAGGAGTTGCTGCCGCCGTACGGCTGCTGCGATCTCGGCTCGGTGGATCTCACCCGGGTCGTGCTGCGCCCGTTCCGAGCCGATGCCGAGGTCGACTGGGCGCACCTGCGTTCGCTGGTCCATGCCGGCGTCGAGCTGCTCGACCGGGTGCTGGACGTCACGTTGTGGCCGCTGCCGCAACAGGACGCGGAGTCCCGTGCCAAGCGCCGTATCGGGCTCGGCTTTCTGGGTCTGGGCGATGCGCTGATCATGCTCGGACTGCGCTACGACCGCACCGAGGGCCGCGCGATGGCGGCCCGTATCGCGGAGTTCATGTGCCACGAGGCGTACCGGGCCTCGGTCGCGCTTGCGCGCGAACTCGGTCCCTTCCCGCTGTTCGACGCCGCCCGGTATCTGGCCGCGCCACGATTCGCGTCCACGCTGCCCGACGCGCTGAAGGCGCAGATCGCAGCGCACGGCGTGCGCAATTCGCACCTCATGGCGATCGCACCCACCGGCACGATCACCCTCGCGTTCGCAGACAATGCGTCCAACGGGATCGAACCCGCGTTCTCTTGGGCCTACACGCGGATGAAGCGGATGGCCGACGGTTCGCGAAAACCCTACCGAGTGTTCGATCACGCGTTCCGGCGCTGGCGCGCGACCCAGCCAGACCCCACCGCCTTCGACGCGGCGTTCGACGCCGGCAGCCTGCAGCTGCCCGAGGCGTTCGTCTCGGCGCTACAGATGTCCGCGCAGGCCCACCTGCAGATGGTCGCGGCGGTCGCGCCGTTCGTCGATTCGGCGATCTCCAAGACCGTGAACGTTCCCGAGGACACACCGCTGGAGGACACCGCGTCGCTGTACCGCGAGGCTTGGCAGCTCGGGCTCAAGGGCATCACCATCTACCGTCCGAACCCGGTCACCGGGTCGGTGCTGTCGCTGGATGCGCCCAAGCCGGCGGCCGACGGCGCGGCGCTCCAGCTCGCCCCCGACGACCTCCAGCAGTCCGATGCCGACCGCCGGATCGCACTGAAGGCGATCCCCGCGCCCGCGCTCGCATCGCTGCGCTGGCCGGACCGACCGCGGCTTCCAGGCGGTAACCCCGCATGGACGCTGATGGTCGAGCACCCAGACGGCGACTTCGCTGTGGTCGTCGGTCATGTCGAGCAGGACGGTCGTAATCACCCCTTCGAGGTCTGGGTAAGCGGCAACGAGCAGCCCCGAGGCCTGGCCGCGATCGCCAAGACGCTGTCGATGGACATGCGCTGCAACGATCCCGCCTGGGTCGCCAAGAAACTCGACTCGCTCGCGGCCGCAGGCGGGCAGGATGGCTTCCAGCTCGAGCTCGAGCCCGGCCGCACCGAACCGGTGCCCTCGCTGGTCGCCGGCTTCGCGCGGATCGTCCGACACCGGTGCGAATCGCTCGGGCTGTTCGCGCAGCCCGCCGCCGCCACCCCGATGCTGGACGCCCTGATCTCGCGCAAGGAACCCAAGACCGGGACCGACGGCACGATGTCGTGGTCGGTCGACGTGTCCAATCCGGCAACCGGCGATGACATCCACATGATCGTCAAGGAGCTGACCTTGCCCGATGGGCGGCGTCGGCCGTACTCGGTGTGGCTCGCCGGCAGCTATCCGCGCGTGTTCGACGGGCTCACGCGGCTGCTGTCGATCGACATGCGAATCGTCGACACCGCATGGATCGGTCGCAAACTGGTCAAGCTCGTCAAGTTCGCCGAGCCCCGCGGCGACTTCTGGGCACCGGTCCCCGGCGAGCCCCGCAGCCGGGTCTGGCCCTCGACGATCGCCTACATCGCTCAGCTGCTGCTGCATCGGTACCAGATGCTCGGCATCCTCGATGCGAACGGCGAACCCACCGAGCCGATGCGCGCATTCGACACGGCGGCCAACCCCGATGCGACCCAAACCGGCATCACGCGCTCCGCTCGGATCACCGGCCGGGAATGCCCCGAGTGCCGTAACCCCACGCTGGCCAAGGTCGACGGCTGCGATCGGTGCGCGAGCTGCGGGTGGATCGGTACCTGCGGCTAGACGGCGGGCGTGGGCGGCGGCGCGCTCCAGCGCTGCGGCGGACACGCCCCCGCCCGCACAGCCTCCGTCCGGGTCGTTGTGCTGCACGCCCGGCCTGCCGTGTAGACTGAGGTGGCGCGACGTTCTGCGCGAGCCCCCACGCTTCGAAGCACCGATGCCAGCTGAACCGGCCCGAGCGCGGGCGGTCACCCCGCGCCGAGCAATCGGAACGAGCCGCTGCACCCTCCGAAGGAACCCGTCGTGACCATCGCTCGGGCCCAGCCGCGGGCGGATCCGATGCCCGGAGCCGCGCCGATGGATCTGCGCACCCACGTACTGGCCAACGGCCTGTCGGTGGCGTCAGTGCGCCTGCCCGGATTCCGGACCGCGGCGGTCGGTGCGTTCGTGCGGGTCGGCTCGCGCGACGAACCGGCTGGTCAGAACGGCATTTCGCATTTCCTCGAGCACATGGCGTTCAAGGGCACCGAGTCCCGCGACGCCCGCCGTATCTCCCTCGAGATCGAGCGGGTCGGCGCATCGATGAACGCCTACACCGCGAAGGATCACACCGCGTATCACACGGTGCTGCTCGCCGAGCACCTGCCGGTCGCGATCGACGTGCTCGCAGACGTGATCCGCCGCTCGACCTTCCCGCCCGAGGAGATCGAGCGCGAGCGGCAGGTGATCTTGCAGGAGCTCGGAGACGCATCCGACGACCCGGAGTCGATCGCCCAGGACGAGTTCGACCTGAAGGCGTTCCCGAAGCAACCGTTCGGGCGCCCGATCCTCGGCAGCCCGCGATTCGTGCGAAGCGTGACCCGCGACGACTTCCGCCGGTACATGACGACGCACTACGGCGCCGGTAACCTGGTGCTGGTCGGCGTCGGAGGGCTGGAGCACGATCGCTTCGCCGAGCAAGTCGAGCGCCACTTCGGCGACATGCCCGCCGGAGGACGCGCCGACCGTGAGGCCGCCCGGTACGTGGGCGGCTACCGCGTGGTCGACGACGACTACGAGCAGACCTCGATCGTGCTCGGCTGGCCGGTCCCGGGCCGTACCGATCCGCGCTTCGGCGTCTACGAGATGCTCGGCGAACTGCTCGGGGGCGGGATGTCCTCGCCGCTGTTCCAGTCGGTGCGCGAACAGCGCGGCCTGGCATACCAGATCGACGCGTGGAGCGAAGGGCACGACGACTGCGGCACCTTGCAGGTGACCGCAGGCGTGGCGCCACGCAACCTGCGCGTGTTCTTCGACGTCGTGTGCGACGAGCTCGGCCGCCTCGCCCACCGGATCGCCCCCGAAGACCTGGAGCGCACGCGCAACCAGCAGGCGACGATGATCGCGCGCAGCCTGGAGCGCCCGATGGAGCTCGCGGAGACCGTCGCGCGCGATCTGCTGGCGCATGGCCGGGTGATCTCGCCCGAGGAGCGCATCGCGGCCGCGATGTCGATCGGCGAGTCCGAGCTCACCGACGCTGCACGCGAGCTGCTGTCCCGGGTGCCGACGCTCGTGCTCGTGGGGCGCGCAGGACGCGGCGATCATCACGACGCGGTCCGGCGCCGGCTCGCCGGCTAACGGCCCGTTCGATTCCGGCGTTCGCAGTCCGGGTTCGCGAACTCCCCGCACCGAACTCCCCGACCCGGCTCACGGCGCCGGACCCGCGGCACCCAGCCCCATGCCCGCGGTGCCGGAGGGCTCCCGGTGCTCGGTCAGCCGACCGGCGCGCCCCGATGCACGGCTTCGCGCGCGTCCTCGCGGATCATGTCGGCGGCCTTCTCCCCGATCATGATCGTCGGTGCGTTCGTGTTGCCGCCGACGATGCTCGGCATCACCGATGCGTCGACGACGCGCAGGCCAGCGACCCCACGCACCCGCAGCCGCGCGTCGACCACGTCCATCGGCCCGGGGCCCATCCGGCAGCTGCCCACCGGGTGGTAGATCGTGTCGGCACGCTCGCGCACGAAGCGCTCGATCTCGGCGTCGCTGCGTGCCCACGCCGACACGGCCGACTCGCGCCCGCCGAAGCGCGCGAGTGCAGGCTGCGACAGCAGATCGCGCATCAGCCGGACACCCCGGGCCATCGCGTCGACATCCTCGCGCTCGGCGAGGAAATTCGGGTCGATCGCGGGCGCTGCCATCGGGTCGGCACTCGCCAGCCGAACGCTGCCGCGGCTCTTCGGTCGAAGCACGCAGACATGGCACGAGTAGCCGAGCCCCCAGGTCGGCGCGCGCCCGTGGTCGACCAGCTTGCCGATGACGAAGTGGAGCTGCAGGTCGGGCACCGTCGCATCGGGCCTGGACCGCACGAACCCTCCGGCCTCCGCGAAGTTGGTGGTCAGCAGCCCGGTGCGCTTGCGACGCCACTCACCGATGGCCCGCGCGAGCCGAGGCAGGTTACCGACCGACAGGCCGAACAGCCCGTCGGCGCTCAGCCCCTCGACCACGATCACGACGTCGGGGTGGTCGTGAAGCGCGCGTCCCACGCCCGGCAGGTCGACCACCACTGGAACGCCATGCTCGCGAAGATGCTCGGCGGGTCCGATGCCGGACAGCATCAGCAGCTGCGGCGACTGCAGCGCGCCGGCCGACACCAGGACCTCGCGCCGCGCGTGCAGGCGCGCGACGCTGCCGTCGTCGCGGCGGAACTCGACGCCGGTCGCCCGCCCCCCGTCGACGAGCACCCGCAGCACCTGCACTCCGGTCAGCACCTGCAGGTTCGCACGGCCGCGGTGCGGCGCGAGGTAGGCCTGGGCGGCGCTGAACCGCTCACCGTTGCGGTGGGTCACCTGGTACGGCCCGACACCCTCCTGCGAGGCGCCGTTGAAGTCGTCGTTGCGCGTCAGACCCGCCTGCACGCCAGCCTCGACGAAATGCCGCGAGAACGGGCTCGGCGAGCGCAAGTCGGCAACGTTCAGCGGCCCGCCCTGCCCGTGCCAGGCGTCGGCGCCGCGCTCGTTGTGCTCGGCGCGCCGAAAGAGCGGCAAGACGTCCGCCCAGGCCCACCCGGGATTGCCGTGCGCCGCCCAGGCGTCGTAGTCCGACGGATGCCCACGTGCATAAATCATCGCGTTGATCGAACTGGATCCGCCCAGCACCTTGCCGCGCGGCTGATAGCCGCAGCGACCGCCCAGCCCCGGCTGCGGCACGGTGGAGAACGCCCAGTTGGCCTGCCCGGTTCGGGCGAGCAGCGCCAGGCCCGCCGGACAGCGGATCAGCACGCTGTCGTCGGGCGGGCCCGCCTCGAGCAGCGCGACCCGCACCGCGGGGTCCTCGCTCAGTCGGGCAGCGAGCACGCAGCCGGCCGAGCCGGCGCCGACGATGAGGACGTCGTACGAGGCGGCGACTTCGGCCGAGCGGCTGTCCATCGTCGGGTTGTACCCGATTTCGGGCGCCGTGGGCAGCCGCCGTCGCGACCCATCAGCGACTCCCTGGGGTCGATTCCAGGTAGACGTCACCCACGGCCAGGTCTAGCGTGCGCTCCAGAGCACGGACCGAAACGATCGTCCGTCGTCCGAGGAGCACCCCGATGGCCCTGAATGTCACCCCCCCCCAAGGTTCTGCCGCGATCCAACTCGCGCAGCGCATGCCTGCCAACCTCTCGTGCGACGATCAGTCCAGGCATGCCGAGATGAAGGGCTGGCCGGCCCCGTTCCAGCAGGCGGTGAAGAGGATCACCGGACTCGATCGGCCGCCCCCCATCGACAACAGCAAGATGCTCGGCTATCGCGACTGCACCGACGCCGTGCGGGACCGGCTGCTCCGGTCGATCGAACACAACGCCCTCGCGACACGCCGGGCCTTGCCGAAAGACACCCTGTTGGACCCGCAACTGACGCGGGTCGCCAAGGACGCGGATCGACTGGCCGATGCGCTCTTCGGCGCGCAGGGGAGTTCGGTCACCCTCGAGAGCCTGAGGCCCAGGATCGATGCCTTCGTTCGAGCGAATCTCACGCTCGTCGGCGAGGGACCAACCCGATGACCGCCGCCGTCCGGCCTTGCATCTCGCGGCGATGGCATTCGACCTGATCCCTGGCAACCCGGTCCGATCGCCCAGACGACCATGCCGCCGACGACACGGACATCCAGGGCGCGCGTGTCCCCCGCCCCGATCGAGGCATCGACGCGCATGCAGTGATCGCTAAGACGAGACCGGCACACGGTCCGAGACGATGAGGTTCGACAAGGGAGACCACCATGAACGGCATCGGAACAGCCCTGGCGACACGGGGCACACCGCCTCCAGAGCCCGAGGCCCTGGCTCGCAAGCCCTCCTGCGCGCTCGTCGCGGGCACGCACCGCATCGTGGGCGAGCCCACGGGGCATCGGTGGATCGGGGGCGTCAGCCACAAGACCGGCCAAGGCGTGCAGGGTCGTCTGATGTCCGCCCAACGGCCCAGTGCGAACGGCGAGGCGCCGAAGCTGCTGTGGTGGCTGCAGAGCACCGCCGGACGGCAGTACGTGCTGAAGAGCGCAACGACCGGCCAACCCATCGCAACGTTCGAGCATGCGATCGAGCGCGCCCAGCAGATCATCGAGCGCGGCCAGGCGAATCATCTGGATCCCCTGCCTCGATCCGGGCCCGACGCGACGTCCCCGCCCGCCCGCTCCGCCGCCGGGATATCGGGCTTCGGTCAGGCGCCGACGCTCTCGGGGCGTCGAGCCGATCGGGTCGATGCCGTTTCTCAGGGCGGGATCATCCGGGCCGCGACCCAGACGCCCGGCGAGGGGCCCTATGCGATCACGCCCGAGCGGCGCGCGTTGCTCAACACCCTCCGCTTCGCCGAAGGCACCTGGCTCGGGGGCGCGGACGACGGCTATCGGGTCATGTTCGGTGGCCGGCAGGTACAGTCCCTCGATCGGCATCCCGAGCAGGTCCACCGTTCTTCCAGGTACGTCAGCGCGGCGGCCGGCGCGTATCAGTTCCTGCCGAGGACCTGGGCCGCAACCGCCCGTTCGCTTGGGCTCGGGAGTTTCGGTCCGGCGGCCCAGGACCAGGCCGCACTCCGGCTGGCGGACAAACGGGGGGCGCTGGCGATCGTCGATCGGAACGGGCTGACGCGTGAGGCTCTGGCGCGCCTGGCGCCCGAATGGGCGTCGCTTCCCAAACACAACGGCGAGAGCTACTACCGGCAACCCGTCAAGTCTCATGCCGAGCTGCAACGGTTCTACAACTCGGAACTGGCCCGATTGCAGCAACTGCAACAGCAACAGCCGCCGCCAAGGCCGACCCTGTTCGTCTGACGGCCCGTTGAAACGAAAACG
>JBIKMO010000193.1:0-8194 GCA_044359175.1 Burkholderiaceae bacterium
GACGCGGCCATCGGGTGCTCGCGACCGACGTGGGCGGCACCTACGTGCGTTTCGCGCTGGCGTGCGACGGCGTGCTGCTCGGCGAGCCGGTGTGTCTCGAGCGCGCCGGCTTCCCGGATCTGGCGGCCGCCTGCCGGCACTGGATCGACCGGCAGGCGGAGGGACCACGCATCGACGGCGCTGTGGTCGCCGCCGCTGGACGCCTCGAGCACGGGCGCATCGCGATGACCAATGCCGCTTGGTCGATCGACCCGGGCCCGCTCGCGGCAGCGCTCGGAGTGCCGCCGCGGCGCCTGACCGTGCTCAACGATTTCGAAGCACTGGCGTGGGCGCTGCCCGCGCTGGGTGACGACGCACTGTGCCCGGTGCCGGGCGGTGCCGCGCGACGCGCCGGGGACGCAGCACCGCAGCGCGGTGCCGGTCACCGGGCAATCGTCGGACCCGGCAGCGGACTCGGCGTGGCCGCGCTGCTGCGCACGCCGCGCGGCTGGCTGCCGGTGGCAACCGAGGGCGGCCACGCGAGCTGCGCGCCCGACACGCCGCTCGAACGGGCTGCCGAGGCGCTCGCGATCCAGCGCTACGGACGCGCGTCGTGGGAGCGATTGCTGTCCGGGCCAGGCCTGGCACTCCTGCACGAGGCGGCGTGCGCACAGCACGGGCCTGCGATGCCGCCAATCGACGCCGCCGCGGTGCTGCGGGCGAGCGCGGCCGGCGACGACCGCGCGCGGCAGGCGGTGCAGGCGTTCGTCGGGCTGCTGGGCGCGTTCGCCGGCGACCTCGCGCTGCTGTATGGCGCCACCGGCGGCGTCGTGATCGCAGGAGGCATCGTGCCCCGAATCGCCGAGCAGATCACGCTGGAAGGAATGCGGGAGCGGTTCGAAGCCAAGGGGCGGTTCGAGAAGTGGCTTCAGCATGTCGCGCTGGATCGGCTGATCGACCCATTCGCCGCGCTGCGCGGCGCGGCGAACGCCTACGTGGCGGGGCCCGCGCCGGCGCCCGGTGCGGGCTGACCTACGGCGGTGCCCTCCCCCCGCGCGGCCGTGCGCGAACGCGCCGGCCGGCGTAGGCCTGCGGCGAAACCGTCCGGCAGGGCGCGTTCGGGCAGCGCGCACACGACGGTGCGAACGCGCCGGCGTCTAACGGATTGCGCGACGGATGACCCCGCCCCCGCGCCGCTCGGCCCGCATCGCAACGCACAGCGCGTCGACCGCGGTCTCGGCGCGCGCCCCGCCGCACATGAACGCGTCGACCGCCGCGAGCCCGACCTCGGGCCAGGTGTGCACCGTGAGGTGCGACTCGGCCAGCAGCAGCACGCCGGTCACGCCACCCTCGCCGCCGAACCGGTGGAAATGCGCGGACAGCACGCGCGCACCCGCAGCCGCGGCGGCCGCACGCATTATCGACTCGATCCGCCCGGCGTCACGCAGCAGCATCGGATCGGCCCCCCACAAGTCGGCGAGCACGTGGGTCGAGCCAGTCGGGCTACTTGTGTCCGCTGCCACCCGCCCCCCCCGACCATGAGCCGCCGCTGCGATAGCCGGTTCCGCTGAGCCCGGAGCGACTGTCGCCACCGTAGATCACGACGACCGCCACCGCCAGGATCACCGCAGCGTAAATCGTGTAGAGCACGCGCCACATCGCGATCAGCCGTCCCGCTCTCCGTCGCCCAGCATCCGCAGCGGCAGCCACAGCGCGATGTAGGCGATCACAAGCGGTGCGACCAGGTCGTCGAAATCGGCCATGAACACCGCCGGGAGCGCCGCCAGAGCAAGCAGGATGCTGAACAGCCAGGCGAGATCGCGCACGCCGCGCTGGCGAAACTCCGGCAGGACCTCGGGTGCACCGGTACGCCCGCCAGAGGACTCTCGCGCGCCCGAGGCACCGACCGGCCGCCCGAACGCCTCGGAGAGACGGGCCGCAGGCAGTTCGTTCGCCCGCGACCAGGTGACCTCGTCGTCGGTACGCTCGCGCGACAGCACGGTGCGCGAGCCGCCCGCACGGCGCTCGAACTCGGTGACTTCAGCGCGGTCCCCGACCTTCGGCCGCCAGTTGAAGCTGCCGGCCACCCAGGTGGTCACGGCGTCGTAGCGTTCCAGACGGGAGAAGCGATGGTCCCCGATCCGCGCACCGCCGCCCTGCTCCTCGGGCAACTCGTTAAGCACCTCCACCCACTGCCATGCGCCCGCCGCCTCGACCAGCCAACGGAACCCGGCCTTCGGCGACCACAGCAAGTACTCGAACCACTCGACGTCGTCACCCTCGGCACGGCGCGCGAGCACGCCGATCACCGTGTAGCTCTCGCCTTCGAACCGGCCCGCGTCACCGAGCGCGAGCGCGGTCCGGCGCTCGCTCGCGTCCGCCCGCCGAACCTCGGTGACCAGCTCCGCGTCGCGTCCGGACAGTTCGCTCTTGCACTGCCGGCAGGTGACTTGGGTGGCCAGCTGGGACACGAACCGTACCGGCGCGCCACAGCTCGGGCAGGCGAGCGACTGCAGCGCCGCACCGAGCGCGCCCGCTGCCTCGGCGGTCTGCGCGACGCCGCGCAGCAGCGTGGGCCGCAGCGACTCGAGCGCCACCGCTCGGCCGGCGTACAGCACCGGCGGCTCGCCATTGGACCAGTCGAGCGTCACCAGCGCGTCGCCGTCGCGCAGGTCGACCACCTTCGCCTCCCAGCGGCTGTCGGCCGGGAACGGCAGCTCGCCCTCGGCCGCCGTGCAGCGCGCGGTGCGGCGATCGGTCGCGACGTAGCGCTGTCCGCGCAGCCCGGCGGTCATGCCAGGGCGCAGCGCGTCGAACGACGGTGCGCCGGTGACCGTGCCGCGCTCGAAGGTCACCGCATACTGACCGCTCGCCTCCGACAGCCAGCCCGTGGCGCCGTCGTCGAACAGCAGGTACCACTCGTTCCAGCCGCCGTCGTCGTAGCGCAGCTGGATCCGACCGATCGCGGTGAAGCCGCGTCCGTCGAACCGCCCGCCGGTACCCAGCTGCACGCGCGAGTGATCCTCGAGCAGTTCGCCCTGCACCCCGACGCGCTCGAGCGCGTCGGCCCGTCGTACCAGCGTGCTGCGGCAGAAGCTGCAGACCGCCGTGGTCGACTGGCTCGCGCGCAGCGAAACCATCGCACCGCACGACGGGCACAGGGCGGAGAACATCCTGAGATCGCTCGCTCAGCCGGCGAGCCTGCGCAGGATTTCGGCCTTGGTCGAGTCGAAGTCCGCCTGGGTGATCAGGCCCTGGTCGAGCAGACCCTTGAGCTTGGACAGACGCTCCTGCGGCGAGTCCACCGCTGCGGCTGGGGCCTGCGGCGCGGCGGGCGGCTGGGCCGCGCCCGCCGCTGCCCCCAGCCCGGCGGCCAGACCCGCACCGAGCTGCGCGGCGCCCATCGCCTGGCCCATCGCCGCGCCGATCGCCGCACCCGCCCCCAGATTCGCGCCGAGCCCGGCGAGTCCGCCCTCGTTGCCGGCGGCGATCGGGATCGCGTTGGCGGTCTGGAACCGCGTGTAGGCGGTCAGGTCACCGGCCATGCCGAGCGCGATCCGCTTGTCCAGGGCCGCCTGGAGCGCCTCGGGCAGGCTGATCGACTGGATCACGAAGGTCTGGAGATCGAGCCCCATCGCCGCGAACGCCGGCTGGATCTGCGCAGAGATCGCCTGGGCGAGCACGGTCTGGTTGGCCGCCATGTCGAGGAACGGCACGCCCGAGCCGCCGATCGCGGTCGCCAGGCTCGCGAGCACGACGCCGTCGAGCTGCTCGTCCATCTCGTCGGCGACGATCAGCGCACGGTTGCCGGCCACCTCGGTGAAGAACTTCCTCGGGTCGGTCACGCGGTACGAATACAGGCCGAACGCGCGCATGCGGACCATGCCGAAGTCCTTGTCGCGCACCGACACCGCCTGCGGCGTACCCCAGCGCCGCCCGATCTGCTGGCGCGTCGACACAAAGTACACGTCGGACTTGAACGGCGACTCGAACAGCTTGTCCCAGTTGCGCAGGTAGGTGAGCACCGGCAGCGTCTGGGTGGTCAACGTGTACCTGCCCGGGGCGAACACGTCGGCCACCGTGCCCTCGTTGACGAAGATCGCCGCCTGCGCCTCGCGCACGGTGAGAGAACCTCCGTACTGGATCTCCTGATCGGCCATCGGGAATCGCCACATCAGCACGTCGGGCGGCTGCTCCGCCCACTGGATGACGTCGATGAACTGCTTACGGATGAAGTCGCCGAGAGCCATGTCGATCTCCTGCGGGCCAGGGTGGAAGAGAGCAGGTGTCCGGGAATCAGAACACGCAGGCGGCGTTGATCAGACCGGCGCTCAGCGCCGCCGCGCCGCCGAGCGTGCCGACCGCGACGTTGTTGGACTCGAGCGCACCGCGCAGGTCCGGGATCAGCCGATTCATCACCGCAAGCACGATCAGCTGTACGAAAAGCGCGCTCACGATCCAGCCGATGAAGCTCAGGTAGCTGACGTGGGTGAGGATGCCCGAGGCGATCGTGGCCGAGAACCCGATCAGCGCGCCCGACAGGAACACCGCGACCGCCAGGTTGCCGCGCCGCACCTGGGCACGCTCGTCGTGCGGCGTGATGTGCGTGTAGACGAAGTAGAACGCCGCCAGCAGCGCCAGGCCGGTCAGCAGATACGCGGTGTAGTTGAGCACGATCTCGTACAGCCGGTCCTGATCCATCGCGTCCTCCCTGCGGCCCGCAGATTACCAGCCCGGCCCGCTCCGCCCATAATGGCAATCCCGCGCCGCAGCTCCGTCCATGCCCTCGCACCATCTGCTGATCCTGTCGGTGTTCGTGGTCGCCTCGTGCGGCCTCGCTTACGAGCTGGTCGCCGGCACGCTCGCGAGCTACCTGATGGGCGACTCGGTGCTGCAGTTCTCCACCGTAATCGGCGTGTACCTGTTCGCGATGGGGGTAGGTGCGCACCTGTCGCGCCACGTGCGCGACGAGGATGCGCTCGCCCGCTTCGTCGAGATCGAGCTGGCGGTCGCGCTGATCGGGGGGCTGTCGGCGACCGGGCTGTTCCTGATGTTCGCGTGGGCCGGCACGCCGTTCCGGGCCGCGCTGTACGCGGTGGTGCTGCTGATCGGCGTGCTGGTCGGGCTGGAGATCCCGCTCGTGCTGCGGGTGCTCGCGCAGCGGCGCGACGCGCTGCGCGACGTCGTCGCACGCGTGCTGTCGTTCGACTCGCTCGGCGCGCTCGTGGTGTCGGTGCTGTTCCCGCTGTTTCTTGCCCCGCGCCTGGGACTGGCGCGAACCGCGCTGCTGTTCGGCATGCTGAATGCGGCGGTCGCGCTGTGGGTCACGCGCCGGTTCCGCGACGAGCTGCCGCGCTGGCGCGAGGTGACGCTCGCCGGCTGTGGCGTGATGGCGGTGCTCGCGCTCGGCATGGCGGGCTCGGACCGGCTGATCGGCTGGGCCGAGCGCGGCCTGTTCGGCGACGAGATCGTGCATGCGCGTTCGTCGAGCCATCAGCGGATCGTCATCACGCGCTGGCGCGACGAACTGAGGCTCTACCTGAACGGCAACCTACAGTTCTCCAGCCGCGACGAGCATCGTTACCATGAGGCGCTGGTGCTGCCAGCGATGGAGAACCACCCGCAGCCGCGACGCGTGCTGGTGATGGGGGGCGGCGATGGGCTCGCCGCGCGGGAGGTGCTGAAGTATCCGAGCGTCGAGCGGCTGGTGCTGGTCGACCTGGACGCGGCGATGACCGATCTGTTCGCGACCGCACCCGACCTCGTCGCGCTGAACCGCGGGTCGCTGCGCGATCCGCGCACGCGGATCGTCAACCAGGACGCGTTCGCGTGGCTCGAGCGCACCGACGAGGCGCCGTTCGACGTGGTGATCGCCGACTTCCCCGACCCGAGCAACCACAGCCTCGGCAAGCTGTACTCGGTGCCCTTCTACACGATGCTGCGCCGAGTGCTTGCGCCGGGCGCACAGATGGCCGTGCAGTCGGCCTCGCCGTGGTTCGTGCCGCACGCGTTCTGGTCGATCGACGCGACGCTGCGCGCCGCGGGCTTCCACACCGCGCCGTATCACGCGAACGTGCCGTCGTTCGGCGAATGGGGCTTCATCGCGGCGTCCCTGACGCAGGGCTTCGAGCCGCCCGAGGCCTACCGGGTCGCAACCCGGTATCTCGACGCCGGCACCACCGCGCTGATGTTCCGGTTCCCGCCCGACATGGGGCCGCGCGAAGTCGAGCCGAACTGGCTCAACACCCAGCGGCTGGTGCAGTACTTCCACGACGACTGGTCGCGGGTGGCGCGATAGCTCCGTCGGCGCCGACCGCACCATCGCCGCACGCCGGGCGCCGACGCCTGCTGCGGGCGGCCCTCGGCTCGGGTGCGGCCGCCGCGGCGCTCACCGCCTGCAGCCGCCGCCCGTTCTGGGTACCGCCGCCGGTGATCGTGAGCGCACCCGGTCGCGACGCCGGGCACCGGCTGCGCGAGCGCTGGCGGGCCGGCCCGCCGCGCGCGTCGGACTGGCGGGTCGCGGACACCGAGCGGGTCGACGTCGCGATCGTCGGCTCGGGCGTCGCCGGGCTCGCGTGCGCGTGGCGGCTCGCCCGCGCCGGGCACCGCGACCATGTCGTGCTGGTCGGCCCGGAATGGCTTGGCAACGCGGCGGGGCTGCGGCTTGCGGGTATCGACTGCCCCGGCGGCGGCCACTACCTGCCGCTGCCCTCGCTCGAGTCGACGCATCTGCGCGAACTGCTCGCCGACGCGGGGGTGCTGCTCGGCGATTCGGCGTCGCCCACCCCGGAGTACGACGAGCGGGTGCTGGTGCACGCCCCGGCCCATCGCGTGCTGTCCGGCGGGCGCTGGTGGCCGGGTCCGCTGCCGCCGGACTCCGGCGACGACGGGCGGATGCAGGCCGCCCGCTTCCTCGCTCGGACCGAGGCGCTGTCGCGTGAGCGCGGCGCCGACGGCCGGCGAGCGTTCGTCGTGCCGATCGAGGCCGCCTCGCGCGACGCGCCCTCGCGGGCACTGGACGCCGCGACCGCGGCTGCGTGGCTCGACGCCGAAGGCTGGACCGATCCGGCGCTGCGCTGGTACCTCGAGTACTGCGTGCGCGACGAGTTCGGCGCATCGCTCGGCGAGGTCTCGGCCTGGGCCCTGGTCCACTACTTCGCGGCTCGCTCGGGCCGCGCGCGCAACGCCGAGCCGGGCGCAGTGCTCACCTGGCCCGACGGACTGGCGCCGCTCGCGACGCACCTCGCCGGGCCTGCGATCACTGCCGGCCGGCTGCGGCCGGTGTCGGTCGAGCGGGTCGAGACCGCGGGTCGCGGCGTGCGACTGCTCGGCTGGCGCGAGGCGCCGTCCGGAGGGGCGGGGCCGCCCCGGCCGGTGGTCGTGACCGCGCGCGTCGCGGTGATCGCCGCACCGCGCGCGGTCGCCGCACGGATCATTCCGGAACTCGCCGGCGACGCACCGGACGGCGGACCCGGCCAGGCCCCGTGGACGGTCGCGAACCTAGTGTTCCGCCGCCCGCCCGAGGAGCGGCGCACCGGTGGCGAGGACGAACTCGCCTGGGACAACGTCGTCCGCGGCAGCGCCGCTCTCGGTTACGTTCACGCGCTGCACCAGGCGATCCGCGTCGACACGACCGGACCGACGGTGCTCACCGCCTACCGCGCCTTTCCGAGGGCCGACCGCGACGCGCGCACCGAGCTCGTGCGGCTGCTTCGGGCGGGCGACGCAGCACCGCCCCGCGACTGGCTCGAGCTGATCGGCACCGACCTGGTCGCGGCCTACGGCCCGCGGATCTGGCGCGAGGTCGCGCGCGTGCACGTGACCGTACGCGGACACGGCATGGCCGCGCCCGCCCCGGGATTCCTGACCGACGCGCGCGCAGCCGCGATGCGCGCCGCCGACGGCCCGGTGCGCTTCGCGCACTCGGACCTCTCTGGCTACTCGGTGTTCGAGGAGGCCGCATGGTGGGGCATACGCGCCGCCGACCGGATCGCGGGCGGATGAAACGCGGTGCCTCGGAGCGCGCGCCCGAACCCAGCGCCGGTGCGCCGCGCCGAGGATCGCGGCACCGCGTCGTGGGATGATCGCGTCGACGGCTTCGGGGGGAGGATCGGATGCGGTATCGCAGATTGGGCGGCAGCGGCGTGTCGGTGTCCACGCTGTGCCTGGGTACGATGATGTTCGGCGACCGCACCGGCGAGGCCGAGGCGATCGA
>JBIKMO010000030.1:0-25811 GCA_044359175.1 Burkholderiaceae bacterium
TCGGCCGGTGTGGAGGCGACGGTCTCGGTACCGAGCGAGCGCATCCGCTCGGCCGCGTCCGGCGCCTGCAGCGCGCGGCGCACCTCCTGCTGCAGCCGCTGAACGATGTCGGCCGGCGTGCCCGCGGGCGCGAACAGGCCGATCCAGCTGCCGGTGACGAAGCCCGGCACGCCGGCCTCGGCCATCGTCGGCACCTCGGGCGCGGTCGGCGAACGCTGCGCCCCGGTGATCGCGAAGCCGCGCACGCGCTTGTCCTTGATCATCGGGCCGAGCACCGGCTCGACGTCGAAGATCAGCGCGACCCGGCCGGCGACCAGGTCCGGCAGCGCCGGGCCCGTGCCCTTGTACGGCACGTGGACCATGTCGACGCCGGTGGCCATCTTGAACGACTCGGTGGTCAGGTGCGCGCCCGTGCCGTTGCCGCCGGATGCATAGCTCAGCTTGCCGGGATTCGCCTTCGAGTACGCGATCAGTTCGCGCAGGTTCGCCGCGGGTACCTCGTTGCTGACGCCGACCACGTACGGGCTGCGGCTGATCAGCGTGACCGGTGCGAGGTCCTTCGATGCGTCGTAGGGCAGCTTGGCGACCACGAACGGGTTGATCGTGAGCGACGGCGTGACCACCAGCAGCGTGTGGCCGTCGGGCGCGGCCTTGGCCACCTCGCCGGTGCCGATGATGCTGTTCGCGCCCGCCTTGTTCTCGACCACCACGTTCTGGCCGAACTGCTCGGAGAGCTTGGCCGCGATCAGCCGAGCGATCGCGTCGGTGCTGCCGCCGGGGGCGAACGGCACCACGATGCGCACCGGCCGAGAGGGAAAGACGCCCTGGGCCGCCGCGCCGAGCGGCAGTGCGCCCGAGGCGGCGGCGAGCAGAGCGAGAACGCGGCGGCGGGGGGTCATCGGGCGCGGCTCCTGTGGTGGCGCGGACCGCGGTAGCATCGCCGCTCGCGTCGCGGTGCGCAACGCCGCCGTGCAGGGATCGGCACCGCCGCAGGCGCAGCGGTCAGCCCTTGATCCAGGTGAACACGCGCAACGGCGGCAGGTTCAGCAGTTCCCACTCGCGCCGCGGCTTGCCGAGGTACGGCGTGAGACGGTCGGCAACCACCGGCGTCCACTGGTAGGCGACGAAACGCCCGCCGCGGGGCAGCGCCGCCGCGATCGCGCGGGCGATGCGGTCGCCGACATCGGCGGGCATCGTTGAGAACGGGATGCCGGAGACGATCGCGTCGGGCGCGGGCAGCCGGCGCGCGGCGAGGAACGCCTCGATCCGCTCGGCGCTGCCGCACTCGACCGACAACCGCGGGTCGCGGACGGTGTCGCGCACGAAGCCGGCGAACCCAGGGTCGAGCTCGATCGCGAGCATCCGCGCCTGCGGCCCGAGCGCACGCAGCACCGCGCGCGTGGTGCCGCCGGTGCCCGGGCCGAGCTCGACCACGCAGCGCGCGTCGGCCAGCCGCAGGTTACCGACCAGGCGTCGCTCGAGCCACCGGGAGCTCGGCACCACCGAGCCCACGCCGTTCGGGTCGCGCAGGAACCCGCGCGCGAACGCGATGCGGTCGGCCAGGCCGACCGGCGGCACGAACGGCGGGTCGATCGAATCCGGCATCGGCTGCATGGCGGCATGCGCGTCGGAACGGGAAGGCGTTCTGCTGTCGGGCATCGGGATCCCTCGGAGTCTGGAGTTCGGACCGGGTGGCGCCGGAAGGCCGCTAGGATAGCGCCGGATCGGGCGCGTCACGTTACAGCCACGTTGACGGTCGGGATCCCGGGGGCTCGAGCAACACATCGACGCCGGGGTCGAGTTCGTCGGCGCGCGGCTCGAGCGGGTCGCGCGGCGCGAGACGGTGGCGCAGCACCAGCTCGGCGAGCGCGGCGCGCTGGGGCAGTCGGGCGTGCCGCGCCTCCCAGCGCATCGCGGCCAGGGAGGTCGCGTGGTACAGGCCGGAGGCGGCCTGGCGCGCGAGGTGGTCGAGCCCATCCTCGGCGGCGTGTCGGGCGAGCGAGAACGCGCGCTCGATCGCGCGGGCCTGCAGCGGCGCGTCCTCGCCCTGCGCCGGCACGCCCTCGGCGAGCAGCGTGTCGAGGTGCGCGCGCAGCGCGGGCAGCACGCGGTCGCGGCGGATCGCCCGCAGCACGTCCAGCGCGACCACGTTGCTCGTGCCTTCCCAGATCGACCCGAGGTGCGCGTCGCGCAGCAGCCGCGCGTCGCTCCACTCCTCGATGTAGCCGCAGCCGCCGCGCACCTCCATCGCGTCGCCGGTGACGACGCGCGCGTCGCGGCACGCGCGAAACTTGACCAGCGGCGTGAGGATGCGCGCGAGCGCCGCGTAGCCGCCTGCATCGCGGTCGGCCTGCTCGAGCGCGCGGGCGGTCTGCAGCATCATCGAGCGGGCCTGCTCGGTGCGCACGGTCATCTTCATCAGCTGCCGTCGCATCAGCGGCAACTCGACGAGCCGGCGGCCGAACGCGATCCGGTGGTTCGCGACATGCAGCGCCTCGGTCAGTGCGCGGCGCATCAGTCCGGCCGCACGCACGCCGTTGGACAGCCGCGAGTTGTTGACCATGTCGGCCATCTGCTGGAAGCCGCGGCCGCGCTCGCCGACCAGCCACGCGCTCGCGCCCTCCAGGCGGATCTCGCCGCTTGCCATCGAGCGCGTACCGAGCTTGTCCTTCAGCCGCAGGATCCGGTACGCATTGGCCGTGCCGTCGGGGAGCAGGCGCGGCAGCAGGAACAGCGATACGCCCTTGAGTCCGGGATGCGTGTCGGCGGGCTCGCTGCGTGCCAGCACCATCGCGAAGCCCGCATCCGGATTCGAGCAGAACCACTTGTCGCCCCACAGCGCGAACGTGCCGTCGGCGCGGGCGGCCGCGGTGGTGGCCGTGCCGGCGACGTCCGAGCCGGCCCCCTGTTCGGTCATGAACATCGCGCCCTGGCGCAGCGCGTCCAGGTCGGTCGCGGTCACCCAGGGCAGCACGCGTTCGACCAGCGTCGGGTCGCCGTAGCGGCGCAGGGTGCGTGCGAGCGAGTCGGTCATCGACACCGGGCAGCACAGCCCGAACTCGGCCTGCACCAGCAGGTAGGTCAGCGCGTACTTGGCCACCGGCGGCATCGGCTCGGGCCAGCCGAGCACGCCGGGGCGGTGCGACATCGCAGCGAGCCCGAACTCGCAGAACGCGATCCGTTCCATCGTCACGTACGCCGGATGCTTGTCGATACGCGACGCGTCGCGACCGCGGCGATCGCGCACCGACAGCGTCGGCGGGTGACGGTCGGCGATCTGCGCGAGCTCGTCGAGCGGACCGCCGGCGAGTTCGCCCAGCCGATCCAGGTGGGGCCCGAGGTGCGCGAGCAGCGGCGCCGGAAGGTACAGACCGAGCAGCGGCTCGGTCATCGGGTCGGCGCGGTGCAGGTTGAGCCCGCGGGCGTCGGGGATCGCGTCGGCGGCGGCCTTCCGCGGGCCGGTCACGTCCATCGCGGCCGACCCGTTCAGTCCACCTTCGCGCCCGAGGCCTTGACGATCGGCCCCCAGCGATCGCGGTCGGTGCGGATCACCCGCGCGAACTCCTCCGGCGTGCTGGTCCACAGCTCGAACCCGGCCGCCGACACCCGCTGGCGGATCTCCTGCGAGCGCAGCGCGACGATCAGCGCCTCGTTGAGGCGCGCGACCACCGGTCTCGGGATGCCGGCCGGCCCGACGATGCCGAACCACAGGTCGCTGCCGACCTCGGAGAAGCCCTTGAGCCCGGCCTCGGCCATCGTCGGCACGTCCGCGGCGTACGGCGAGCGCCGGTCGCTGGTCACCGCGAGCGCCTTCACGCGGCCGGCCTGTACCGAGGGCATCGCGGTGATCAGGATGTCGAACATGAACGTGATGTTGCCGCCGATCACGTCGGCGAGCGCCGGCGCACTGCCCCGGTAGGGGACGTGCTGCATCGGCGCGCCGCTCACCATGCGCAGCGCCTCGCCGGACAGGTGGTTCGACGAGCCGTTGCCGGCCGAGCCGAAGGTGACCTTGCCCGGGTTGGCCTTGGCGTACGCGACCAGCTCGGCCACCGAGCTGACCGGCACCTTCGGGTTGATCACCAGCACGTTCACGTAGCGGACCGCGAGGGTGAGCGGCGTGAAGTCGCGGCTGGTGTCGTGCGGCAGCCGAGCGCCGTACAGGTGGGGATTGATCGCATGGGTGCCGGTGGTGGCCAGACCCACGGTGTAGCCGTCGGGCGCCGAGCGGGCGAGGCGTTCCATGCCGATCGACGCGCCCGCGCCGGGCACGTTCTCGACCACCACCGGCTGGCCGAGCCCGTCGGCGAGTTTCTGCGCGACCGGCCGCGAAAACGAGTCGGTCGGTCCACCGGGCGGGAACGGCACGATCCAGCGCAGCGGCTTCGATGGGAAGGACTGGGCCCGTGCGAGCATCGGGCAGGTCATCGTGAGCGCGGCGGCGGCTCCTGCCGCCAGGGTCGATCGGCGTCGCATCGGCGTCTCCTCGGCAATCGCGTGTCGTGCTCGGGGGCGCGGCGCAGGTTAGCACGGGCGCCGCGCGCGCCGGCTCATTCGAACGGCAGCTCGGTCCACCACGGGAAGAACGCCGGCATGTCCCGGGAGACGGTCTCCGGGAACGCCGGTGGGCGCTTGGCGAGGAACGCCTCGATGCCCTCGCGCACGTCGGCCGAGCGGCCGCGCGCCTGGATCGCGCGGCTGTCGATACGGTGCGCCCGCATCGGGTCGTCGGCGCCGGCCATCCGCCACAGCATCTGGCGCGTGAGCGCGACCGATACCGGCGCGGTCGCGTCGGCGATCTCGCGCGCAAGCGCACGAGCCGCGGGCAGCAGCTCGTCGGGCGCGTGCAGCGAGCGCACCAGACCTCCCGCGAGCGCCTCCTGCGCACCGAACACCCGGCCGGTCATCATCCACTCGAGCGCGGTCTGCAGGCCGACGAGCCGCGGCAGGAACCAGCTCGAGGCCGCCTCGGGCGTGATGCCGCGGCGCGCGAAGACGAACCCGAAGCGGGCCTCGGTCGAGGCGAGCCGCAGGTCCATCGGCAGTTGCATCGTGACGCCGACGCCGACCGCCGCGCCGTTGATCGCGCCGATCACCGGCTTGAGGCTGCGGAAGATCCGCAGCGTGACCATGCCGCCGCCGTCCCGGTAGACGTCGCCGACGCGCGCGGCCTCGCGGGCGGGATCGGCGCGGCGATCGTAGTCGAAGGTACCGCCGCCGGCCGACAGGTCGGCGCCCGCGCAGAACGCGCGGCCGGCGCCGGTCACGATCACCGCGCGCACCGCGTCGTCGGCGTCGGTCGCGTCGAACGCGGCGATCAGCTCGTCGCGCATCGTGGTCGTGAACGCGTTGAGCCGCTCGGGCCGGTTCAGCGTGAGGGTCGCGACGCGGTCCTCGACCGCATACGTGAGGGTTTGGAAGTCGGGCACGCGGATCTCCTCGGCCGGGGCGGCCGCCGCCCGATTATCGGGGCCGCCGGGGAAGTCGCATCCGGACGCCGCGGCGCCGCGGGTACACTGCGGGGCGAGTCGACCGTCGGGACTGCATCATGCGTCGATCCTCCCGGACCCTGGGCCCGGCCGCGATGGGGGCGGCCGCCGTGCTCGCCGCCTGCGCGATGCCGGACCGACCGGTGCGGCTCTACGAGGCCGAGGCCTTCGACACCGCCCGCTCGTTCTCCCGCGAGTTCGTCGCCTCGCCCGCGGACACCTGCAACGCGGCGCGGCGCGCGCTGCTGTCGCAGGGGTACGTGGTGACGGTGCCGCAGGCCGACCAGCTCGAGGCGCGCAAGCGATTCCAGCCGGAGCCCGAGACGCACGTGCAGATCGAATTCCACGTGGTCTGCTCGGGCACCGCGCGCGGCGCACCGACCTCGGTCGCGTTCGCGAGCGCCACGCAGGATCGCTACGCGCTCAAGAAGACCGCAGCCAGCGCGAGCGTCGGCGTGAGTCCGTTCGGCTCGATCTCGCTGCCGTTCGCTTCGGGCAGCGATTCGCTGGTCAAGGTGGCGAGCGAGACCATCCCCTCGGGTCGGTTCTACGACCGGTTCTTCGACCTGGTCGAACACCACCTGGCCGAGCAGATGGGGCTGGACGAGGTCGTGCCCGGCGACGGCCGATCGCCCCAGCCGGCCGGTGCGTCGCCCGCTCCCGGTCGATGATCCCTGCCGGGCGTGTCGCCGACGCGCGGCGGCCGTTGCGCGGCCACGGGCCGCGACGCGTGCGCCCGCCTCACGCGGTCCGCAGGTCGGCCGCGCCCAGACGGTAGGCGCGCGCGAAGCCGCCGTTGAGCAAGCCACGCTGCAGCTCGAGCCGCCAGAAGCCGAAGTCGCCGAAGTCCACGTAGACCCCGGCCTCGGGGTGGCGCTCGAGCCAGCGCGCGCGGGCGTGCGCGTGCGCGGGCGTCGCGCGGTCGAGCCGCACGGCGTGGCCTGTCAGGGCGAGTCTCGGGTGGGCGAGCGGATCGCCCGCGCCGGGCTCGCCCACCAGCAGCGTGCAGCGCGGGTCGGCCGCCAGCGCGGCGGTGTGCGCCGACAGCGACGACAGCAGCAGCAGCGGCGCGCCGTCCGCGTCGAGCGCGATCGCCACGCGGCTCGCCAGCGGGTGGCCGTCGAGCGGGTCGAGCACCGCGAGCGCGCCGTGCGGGGCGTTCGCGAGCAGCCGGCGCGCGAGTTCGCGGGCCGCGTCGTCGGCCTCCCGGAAGGGGTCGGTGGCGGGCGGTCGGGCGTCGTCTCGCATCGCAGGCCGGCGGGATGGAACCGGCGGGCACTCTAGCCCGCTGCGCCGCGTGATTCAATGGCGGCTCGACCGCGACGCAAGCCGCCGAGGACCCGTGATGCCCGACCCCGAAGACACCGCCGACACCGCCGGCACCGCCCGTGGTGTCGCCGCCCCCGCGCGCGTCGCGACCCCGGTCGCGCCCGGGTCCGACGGTGGTCGCACGCCGCTGCACACGCGCACGCTGCGCCTGGACGGCTACGCGCGACCCGACGGCGGCGTCGACGTCGAGGCCAGGCTCACGGACGTCAAGCACTACGACGTCGACAGCGGCGGGCGCGTGCTGCGCGCGGGCGACCCGATGCATGACATGCACGTGACGATGTCGGTCGACGACGACGGCACGATCATCGCGTTCGAGGCGCGTACGCTGGCCGGTCCGCACGCGCTGTGCCAGGTGGGCGCCGCGGGTTTCGGACGGCTGGTCGGGCTCTCGACCGGGCGCGGCTTCCTGAAGGCGGCTGCCGAGCGCGTGGGCGGCACGCAGGGCTGCACGCACCTGCGCGAGATGCTGCAGCAGATGGCGACGGTCGCGTTCCAGTCGCAGCGCGAGTCCCGCGTGAAGCGCTACGCCGACCCGGATCGGCGGCCGCCGCTGATCGACACCTGCGCGGCCTGGGCGTCGTCGGGCGAGTGGGTGCGCGTGAGATTCCCGCAGCACTACACCGGCGCGGCGCAGCCGCAGCCGGGTGCGCCGCAGCCGGACGGCGGTGAGCCGCGATGACCCGGCTCGCGTCCGCCGCGGTGCTGGTGCGCGAGGCGACCGCGCTCGACGCCGAGGCGATCGCGCGCGTGCGCGTGCTCAGCTGGCAGCGCGCGTACCGCGGGATCATCGACGACTCGGTGCTGGACGCGATGTCGGTCGAGGCCGACCGCGAGCGCTGGCTGCGTCGCCTCGGTCCGGGTGGCGGGCCGGGATTCACGCGCGTGGTCGCCGACGAGCGCGGGCGCGTGCTGGGCTTCGCTGCGGCCGGTCCGGTGCGCGAGCGGGTCGCGTCGCAGCCCGCGCGGCTCGGCGAGCTCTACCTGCTGTACCTGGCGCCCGCGGCGCAGCGGTGCGGGCTGGGCACCCGGCTGGCCCGGTCGGCGGCGCGCGGGCTGGACGCGCTGGGCCTGCCGGCCATGGTGGTCTGGGTGCTGGAGCGCAACGCGCCCGCGCGCGGCTTCTACGAGCGGCTGGGCGGGCGCGAGGCCGGGCGGCGCGACACCAGCGTGGGCATGCAGCGACTCACCGAGGTGATGTACGCGTGGGATGCGCTCGCCCCGCTGCTGCGTGACGAGGTTCGGCCTACACTGCCCGACGGTTCACCCCCGAACACGGAGTCCCCATGAGTTTCGAACGGATCGGCATCGTCGGCGCCGGCACGATGGGCAACGGCATCGCGCAGGCCTGCGCGGTCTGCGGCATCGATGTGGTGATGGTCGATGTCGCCCAGCCGGCGCTCGAGCGCGGGCGCGCGGCGATCGCCGCGAGCCTCGAGCGGCTGGTGAAGAAGGACCGGATGACGGCGGCCGAACGCGACGTCGCGCTCGCGCGCGTGCACGCGACCACCGCGTACGATGCGCTGCGCGGGCTGCCGCTGGTGATCGAGGCGGCCACCGAGAACCCGTCGCTGAAGGTCCGAATCCTGCAGCAGCTCGACCCGCTGCTCGGGCCGCAGGCGATCATCGCGACCAACACCTCGTCGATCTCGATCACCCAGCTCGCGGCGGCCACGCAGCGGCCGGATCGCTTCGTCGGCATGCACTTCTTCAACCCGGTGCCGGTGATGACGCTGGTCGAGGTGATCCGCGGTCTGCAGACCAGCGACGCGACCCACGACGCGGTCCGCGATCTCGCGCTACAGCTGGGCAAGACGCCGATCACCGTGCGCAACGCGCCGGGCTTCGTGGTCAACCGGATCCTGGTGCCGATGATCAACGAGGCGTTCTACGTGCTCGCCGAGGGGCTCGCGACCGCGCAGGACATCGACGCAGGCATGAAGCTCGGCTGCAATCACCCGATCGGGCCGCTCGCGCTCGCCGATCTGATCGGTCTGGACGTGGTGCTCGCGGTGATGGAGGTGTACGTCGAGCAGTACGCCGACTCCAAGTACCGTCCGTGCCCGCTCCTGAAGGAGATGGTGGCGGCGGGCTGGCTCGGTCGCAAGACCGGCCGCGGCGTCTACACGTACTGAGCCACCGGAGGCGACCGATGTCGAGTCACGTGAGCGCCGAACGGCGCGCCGCGTTCGAGGCCCGGCTGGCCCGCGAAGGGTTCGGCGACGTCGAGGTGAAGTCGATCGCCCCGAACGTGATCAACACCGCGCACAGTCATCCGTACGACGTGCTCGCGCTGGTGCTCGCCGGCGAGGCGACCCTCGATTGCGGCGACGGGCCGCGGACCTACCGGCCTGGGGACGTGGTCGACGTGGCCGCCGGCGTCGTCCACACCGAGCACTACGGGGCCGACGGCTACACCTTCCTGGTTGGCCGACGCCACCGGGACCCCTAAGCGCCGGGATTCCGCCGCGGCCGACGTCTCGCGGTGCCGCTCGCGTCGGCCGGGCGCGGATGACCCGCGCCCGAAGATCGGCTCAACGCGCGGGGCGGGCAGCGCCTCAGCCGAACCGGGGCAGCCGGGCGAGCTGCAGCAGCAGCGGCCGGATGCCCGGGTGCCCGGACTTGGCGAGCACCGCACGCACCTGGCTGCGCACGGTCGATTCGGCCTTGCCGCCGCGGGCGGCGATCTCGCGGGGCGACAGCCCCTGAGCGAGCTGCTCCATCACCCGCATCTCGGCGTCGGTCAGGCCCACCGCGCTCGAGTAGGCGGCGAGCGCGGTCGGGTCGCAAGGCATCAGGCGCTGGAATCGGACCGTCGCGAACTCGCCGTCTGCGTCGGGCACGATCACCAGCGGTTCGCCGGCGCTGCCGTTGCCGGTCACGAACATCACCGGCGCACGCCGCTGCAGCGCGGTGAGCAGCGCGCGCGCCCAGCCGTCGGAGAGCGTCGCGTCGAGCGGCTGCAGGCGGGCGTCTCGCAGCGTCAGCGGCGTACCCGTGTCGAGCACGCGCATGCCCGAGGGGTTTCCGCCGAGGACCGTCCCGCGGATGTCGACGCGGATGTGCGGATCGGTGTCGAGCGGGTGGCCGTCGATCGGGCTCATCGCTGGCGGAGCGTTCGGGGCCTCGCGGCCGGCCGCGAGGGGAGCATGGCGGATCCTCGCCGCTTCGACCGGGGCGGCCATCCTCAATACGGACGAACCGATCACCCGGACTCATCCGAACGGGTTAGTGTTCCCGACTCGATCGGATGAGTCCGATGCCGCCTGGGGGCGTGGCGTCGCCGAGCCCGCTCATCCGGCACCGGTTGCGCCGTTCACCCACTGGAACACCGCGCTCACGTCCTGCTCGCCGAGCCCGGCGCGGCGAGCCGCCTGCAGCTGCGCACGCACCAGTCCGGCGAGCGGCGCGGGGCGGTCGACCTGCTGCGCGAGCGCGACGAAGTAGCGCAGGTCCTTCTCCATCAGGGCGAGCTGGAACTGCGCGGTGAAGTCGCGCGCGGTGATCTTCGGCACCTTGGATCGCACCAGACGCGAGCCGGCCGCACCCTCGGCGAGGATCGCGAGCAGCGCGTCGCCGTCGATCCCTGCGGCCTCGGCGACCATCGCCGCCTCGGCGAGCGCCGCGGTCACCGTGCCCGACAGCATGTTGTTGACCAGCTTGATCGTCGCGCCCGCGCCACTCGGGCCGATCCGATGCGCCTGGCGCCCCATCGCGTCCAGCAGCGGACGGGCGGTGTCGAACGCCGCGGACTCGCCGCCCACCATGAACACGAGTTCGCGCCCGCGCGCCTGGGCGAGGCTGCCCGACACCGGTGCGTCGAGGTAGGCCAGTCCGCGCGCGGCGGCCGCGCGCGCGACCTCGCGCGCCATGTCCGGGCTGTTGGTGCTGGAGTCGATCACCACCGTACCGGGGTGGGCGGCGGCGATCGCCCCGTCGGCGCCGAGCATCACCGCGCGGGTGGCCAGGTCGTCGGCGACCATCGACACCACGAATCGGGCACCGTCGGCCGCTTCGGCCGGCGTCGCGCAGACGACCGCGCCGCGCGCCGCCAGCCGTTCGGCCCGGCTGCGGGTGCGGTTCCAGACCCGCAGGCCGAAGCCGGCGTCCAGCAGGTTGTCGGCCATCGGGGCGCCCATCGCGCCGAGACCGAGAAAGGCGACCGGGGTCATCGCATGCTCCTGGGGTGGGGGGTCGGTGTCACGATCGTGCGGCCCGCTCGCGCAGCCGCACCAGCGCGTGCAGCGCGCGGTTGACCGGCACGGGCACGCCGAGGGCGTCGCCGCGTCGCACGACCGCGCCGTTCAGCGCGTCGATCTCGGTGGGGCGGCCGCGGGCGAGGTCCTGCTCGGTCGACGAGGTCGCGCCGGTCATCGCGTGCCCGACCGCGCGCACGGTCTCGATCAGCTCCGGCACCGGCGCGAGCGGTACGCCGTCGGCGCGGGCGACCGCCGCGCACTCGGCGATCAGGTCCCGCTGGAGCGCGAGCGCGCCAGCGTCGCCGACGATCGCGCCGTAGCGCGCCCCCGCGAGGGCGGACACCGCGTTGTAGGCGACGTTGACCACGAGCTTGGTCCACAGCGCCGCGCGCACGTCGGGCGAGACCTCGCAGGCGACGCCCGCGCGGCGGAACGCATCGGCCACCCGCGCCGCGCGCGCCGGATCGGGGTCGGCCGCGTCCGGCAGCTCGCCGATCACCAGTTCGCCGCGCCCGGCGTGCACCACCCGGCCGGGGCCGCCCATCGAGGCGCCGACGTAGACGACCGCGGCGACCGGGTCGAGCCCCGCGGCCGCGCGCGCGCGCTCGACGTTGTCGACGCCGTTCTGCATCGACAGCACGATCGCCCCCGGATCCAGACGGGGGGCGATCAGGCGCGCGGCCTCGGCGGTGTCGTTGGACTTCACGCACAGCAGCACCAGGCCGGCGCCGCGCAGCGCCTCGGGCGACGTGTCGGCGCCGATCGCCACGGTCTCGCGGCCGGCAGCCGAGTCGACCCGCAGGCCGTCGCGGCCGATGGCCTCGACATGCGCTGGGCGGCCGATCAGCACGACCGGCGCGCCCGCCTTCGCGAGCTGCGCGCCGTACCAGCAGCCGACCGCGCCGGCGCCGAACACCGCCACCCGCGGCCAGCCGGCCGCGTCCTGGACCATTGCCGTGCCTCCCGGGCCGCCGACACGGCTGCAGTGTAGGCCGGCCGTAGAATCCGCAGCTGCCATCGTTCCGGGATCGCCGCATGACCACGCCGTTCTTCGCACCGCTGCGCTTCGACGACGCGACCGCAGCGCTCGAGCAGGTTGCGCGGATCTACGAGGCCGGCGTCGGTCACCTGCGCGATGCGCTGGCGCGTTACGTCGCCGGCGAGAACCCGCCCGCTCGGGTGCGCGCCTGCTACCCGTTCGTGCGGATCGAGACCCCGACCGAGACCCGCGCCGACTCGCGTCTGGCCTACGGATTCGTCGCCGGCGCGGGCGTGTTCGAGACGACGCTCACTCGGCCCGACCTGTTTCGTCGGTACTACCTGTCGCAGTTCGAGCTGCTGATCGCCAACCACGGCGTCGCGCTGATCGTGGGCACCAGCCGGCAGCCGATCCCGGTGCATTTCGCCTTCACGGAGCAGTACCACGTCGAGTCGGAGCTCGACGCCGCCCGCATCCAGCGGATGCGCGACCTGTTCGATCTGCCCGACCTGTCGGCGATGGACGACGGCATCGCCAACGGCACGCACGAGCCGGCCCCCGGCGAGCCGCGCCCCCTCGCGCTGTTCACCGCGTCTCGCGTCGACTACTCGCTGGCCCGGCTGCGCCACTACACCGGCACCTCGGCCGACCGGTTCCAGAACTACGTGCTGTTCACGAACTACCAGTTCTACGTCGACGAGTTCGTGCGGATCGGTCGGCAGCTGATGGCGGTGCCGGACGCGGGCGGCGACGGTTACGTCGCGTTCGTCGAGCCCGGCGGGCAGGTGACCTGGCGCGCCGGCTACGCGGCCGCGCGGCCGGCGGCGCTCCGGGCGGGCGCACGCGATGCGGGGTCGGACGACACCGATGTCGCGGCCGCAGACGACGAGCCCGCCGGGTCGAACGCCCACGGGCGGCCGGTCCGGTTGCCGCAGATGCCCGCCTATCACCTCGTGCGCGAAGACGCGAACGGCATCACGATGGTCAACATCGGTGTCGGTCCGGCCAACGCCAAGACCATCACCGACCATGTCGCGGTGCTGCGACCGCATGCGTGGATGATGCTCGGCCACTGCGCGGGGCTGCGCAACACCCAGCGGCTGGGCGACTACGTGCTCGCGCACGGCTACGTCCGAGAGGACCACGTGCTCGACGAGGACCTGCCGTTGTGGGTACCGATTCCCGCGCTGGCGGAGATCCAGGTTGCCCTCGAGGCGGCGGTGGCCGACGTCACGCAGCTGTCGGGCTACGAGCTCAAGCGGATCATGCGCACCGGCACGGTCGCCTCGACCGACAACCGCAACTGGGAGCTGCTGCCGCACCGAGGCCCGACGCGTCGGTTCTCTCAGAGCCGCGCGGTCGCGCTCGACATGGAGAGCGCGACCATCGCGGCCAACGGCTTTCGGTTCCGCGTGCCCTACGGCACGTTGCTGTGCGTGTCCGACAAGCCGCTGCACGGCGAGATCAAGCTGCCCGGCATGGCCGACCGGTTCTACCGCGCGAGCGTGGACCAGCACCTGCGCATCGGGATGCGCGCGATCGAGCTGCTGCGGCGCGCGGGCACGACCCGGCTGCACAGCCGCAAGCTGCGCAGCTTCGCCGAGGTCGCGTTCCAGTAGCGCGGCCCGCCGGGGCGGCGCCGTCGCGCGCGGGTGTGCGAGACTCGGGCGATGGAGCTCGCCGACCCTGCCCACGCCGTCGTCCTCGACCGCCTGAACCCCGAGCAGCAGCTCGCCGCGACCCACGGCGCACGGGGTCCCGACGGCCGGTTCGACTGCGGTCCGCTGCTGATCATCGCGGGGGCGGGCACCGGCAAGACCGCGACCCTCGCGCACCGCGTCGCGCACCTGATCGTCGAGGGCGTCGACCCGGCGCGGATCCTGCTGCTCACCTTCAGCCGGCGCGCCGCGCAGGAGATGACCCGGCGCGCCGAGCGGCTCGCCGCGCAGGTGCTGGCGCAGCGCGCGGGCCGGCCGGCCGCGGCCGACGACGCGCCGGGACTGCGCCTGCCGTGGGCCGGTACCTTCCACGCGATCGGCGCGCGGCTGCTGCGCGAGCATGCCGCGCAGGTCGGCCTGGAGGCGGGCTTCGGCATCCTGGACCGCGGCGATGCCGCCGACCTGATCGACCTGATTCGCCACGAGCGCGGTCTGTCCGCGAAGGCCGTGCGCTTTCCACGCAAGGACGCGTGTCTGGCGATCTACTCGCAGCGGGTCAACGGCGGCCGCGAGCTCGGGCAGGTGCTGCGCGACACCCATCCGTGGTGCGTCGCGCACGAGGCCGAGCTCGCCGGCCTGTTCCGCGACTACGTTGCTCGCAAGCAGGCGAACGGCGTGCTCGACTACGACGACCTGCTGCTGTGGTGGGAGGCGGCGATGCAGGACCCGGCGCTCGCCGCCGAGGTCGGCGCACGGTTCGACCACGTGCTGGTCGACGAGTACCAGGACACCAATGCGCTGCAGGCCCGCATCCTGCGAGCCCTGCGGCCAGACGGCCGCGGCTTGGTGGTCGTCGGCGACGACGCGCAGTCGATCTACGCATTCCGTGCGGCCGACGTCGGCAACATCCTCGAGTTCCGCTCGCAGTTCGATCCGCCGGCCGAATGCGTCGCGCTCCAGGCCAACTACCGCTCGGTGCAGCCGGTGCTGGACGCCGCCGGTGCGCTGATCGGCGAGGCCCGCCGGCAGCTGCCCAAGCGGCTGCGTGCGATGCGTCCGGGCGGCGAGCGGCCGGCGCTGGTCACGGTGGCGGACGACCGCGAGCAGGCCGATTGGGTGATCGCTCAGGTGCTCGCGCAGCGCGAGGCGGGCGTGCCGCTGCGCAGGCAGGCGGTCCTGTTTCGCAGCAGCCATCACGCCGACCTGCTCGAGGTCGAGCTCACGCGGCGCAACATCCCCTACGTGAAGCACGGCGGGCTGCGCTTTCTCGAGTCCGCGCACGTGAAGGATGCGCTCGGGGTCTTGCGCTGGGCCGAGAACCCGCGCAACGGCATCGCCGCGTTCCGCACCCTGCAGTTGCTGCCCGGCATGGGGCCGGCCCACGCCCGGCGCGCCCTCGAGCGGGCCGCCGCCGCCGGGGGCGATCCGGCGTCGCTCGCCGGGTTCGCCGCGCCCCCCGCCGCGCGCGACGCCTGGCCGGCGTTCGCCGAGCTGATGGCCTGGCTGTGGGACCGCGCCACGCCCTGGGCCGGTCAGCTCGACGCGGTGTCCGCGTGGTACCGCCCCGTGCTCGAGCGGCGGTTCGACGATGCGCCGGTGCGCGCGGCCGACCTGGACATGCTCGCCGTGGTGGCCTCGCGGCAACCCAGCCGCGAGCGCTTCCTGACCGAGCTGGCGCTCGATCCGCCGAACGCCTCCGGGGACCTGGCCGGCGAGCCGCTGAAGGACGAGGACTGGCTGGTGCTGTCGACCGTGCACTCGGCCAAGGGCCAGGAGTGGGACGCGGTGTACGTGATCGATCTGACCGACGGCAACTTCCCGAACGAGTACCAGACCGGCAGCGACGAGGGCATCGACGAGGAGCGCCGGCTGCTCTACGTCGCGATGACGCGCGCCCGGGACACGCTGCAGCTGATCGAGCCGCTGCGCCACCCGGTGGTCGGTCAGCCTCGCCTGGGGTCGGCCTACGTGCACGCCGCCCGCAGCCGTTTCATGACCCGCGGCGTGCTCGCGCACCTGCGCCGCCTCGGGCCGGCGCCGGCCCCGGCGGGCGATCCGCCCGCGCCCGGCCGCGCGGCCGCGGTCGACGTCGGTGCGCGGATCCGGGCGCTGTTCTAGGCACCGTGCCGCCGCCGCAGGCCGGTCGGCCGTGCCCTGGGCGCCGAATTCGGGCAGCATCGAGCGCGTTCCCGGGAGGCACCGCCATGCGGCAGACCGAGCGCTACGACCGGATCGACCAGTTGATCCGCACCCGCGGGTCGATCTCGTTCAAGTCGCTGCAGCAGGCGCTGGAGGTGTCGCGCGCGACGCTCACCCGCGATCTGGCCGCGCTGCGCGACCGGTTCAACGCGCCGATCGTCTTCGACCGCGACCGCGGCGGCTACGTGCTCGCCGACGCCGGGTTCGGGCCGCAGTACGAGCTGCCCGGGCTATGGTTCAGTGACCGCGAGATCCTCGCGCTGCTCACCATGCACCGGATGCTGGAGGATCTGGGCTCGGGGGGGCTGCTCGGCGACCAGGTCGGCCCGCTGATCGAGCGGCTCGAGAAGCTGCTGGGTCGAGGCGCGGGCGGTGCGCGCGCGGTGCGCGAACGGGTGCGGATCATCGCCGCGCAGAACCGGCCGGTCGCACCGCGGTTCTTCGAGCGGGTGGGCACCGCGCTGGTCGGGCGCCAGCGGCTGGAGATCGAGTACCCCTCGCGAGGGCGCGACGACCGCGGTCTGCGCGAGGTGTCACCGCAGCGACTCGTGCACTGGCGCAACGCGTGGTACCTGGACGCGTTCTGCCACCGGGTGGAGGCGCTGCGCGTGTTCGCGCTCGACGCGATCGGCGAGGCACGGCTGCTCGATCGCAGGGCGCTGGAGGTGTCGCTCGCCGAGGTCGACCGCCGGCTCGGCTCGGGCTACGGGATCTTCCGGGGCACGCCGCGCCGCTGGGCGGTGCTGCGGTTCGACCCCGAGGCCGCGCGCAGGGTGCGGGCCGAGACCTGGCACCCATTGCAGCGCGGGCGCGATCTGCCCGACGGCGGCTACGAGCTGCAGGTGCCCTACGCGGCCACCCCGGAGCTGGAACTGGACATCCTGCGCCACGGCGAGCAGGTGGAGGTGGTGGCGCCGCCGGAGCTGCGCGAGCGGCTCGCGGCGCGGCTCGCGGCCGCGGCGCGCCGCTACGGCGGGAATCCGCTGCCGGCGCGCTGAGCGCGCCGGCGCCGGTGTGCCGGATCCGCCGACGCGGCGCCGACCGCGCCGGCGCCGGTCAGCCGAGCGGCTCGACCCGATACTGGCGCTCGAGCGCCGAGCACACCGCCGGCAGACCTGCGGCCGACTGCGCGTCCGGGTCGACCGCGAGCAGCAGCAGGTGCTCGGCGGCGTCCACGCTCACCAGGGTCGCGCGCAGGCCATCGCGCGACTCGCCGGGCACGCCGGCGTCGGCTTCGAGCCGCAGCAGGCGCAGCGCGTCGTGCTCGCGCTCGCAGCGCGAACGCGCGCAGCTCTCGACGCGCGACAGCGCGACCGCGGCGGCCCCCGGCCGGCGTCGCACCGCCGCCTGCCACCAGCGGCGAAGCTGCTCGTGCAGCAGGTCCGCGTCAACGGGGCCGGCCAGCCTCAGCGCGAGCGCGTGGCCGGCGGTCGGGCGGACCACCGGGGCGGCGTTCGACGGGGGCGTTGGGCGGGCGGCGGCGCGGCTGGGAGGGTCGCCCCGCGTCGACGGGCTCGCATACGTCTGCATGACCTTCAGCCTCGCATGGTCGGCACGGCCGCGGCGTGACCGATGTCTCGGTCGGCGGATCGGACCCGCCGACCGGCGCCCGGGTCGGGGCCGACGCGCCCGCGGCAGGCGCCGCCCGCGTTCGGACCGACGGCGCTGCGTCGCTACGCGCCGCTCAGCGCAGGCGCCGCTTGAACGGCAGCGTGCTGGTGAGCCCGCCGTCGACCGCGATCGCCTGGCCGTTCACGTAGGACGCTTCGTCGCTCGCGAGGAACAGCGCCATCGCCGCGATCTCCTGGGGCAGTCCGTAGCGCTGAAGCGGGTTGATCTGGCCGAGCCGGTCGCCGTGACCGGCGGCGCGCGCCGCCTCGAAGATCGGCCGGGTCATGCCGGTCTCGATCAGCCCGGGGCAGATCGCGTTGATCCGCACGCCGGTGCCCCAGAACGAGTTGGCCGCGGTCTGCACGAGGCTGATCACCCCGGCCTTGCTCGCGCTGTACGGGTTGCCGCCCGCGTTCGCGCGCAGCCCGGCGACCGAGGCGGTGCAGACGATCGAGCCGTAGCCCTGCGCGACCATGTGCGCGCTCGCGTGCTTGACCGCGAGGAACGGACCGATCAGGTTCACGCGCAGCACCTCCTGCCACAGCGCGACCGTCTGCTCGGCCAGCGGCAGATCCCCGCCGCTCACGCCGGCGTTCGCGTACAGCACCTCCAGACCGCCGAGTTCGGCCACCGCACGCGCCACGCAGTCGCGCACGTCGGACTCGCTGCCGGCGTCGGCGTGCGCAGCGACCGCCGTGCCGCCGGCGTGGACGATCGTGCGGACGGTCTCGCCCAGTCCCGCTGGGTCGCGGTCGACCGCGAGCACCGCCGCGCCTTCGGCCGCAAACAGGCGCGCGGCCGCTCGACCGATGCCGCTGCCCGCACCGGTGACCATCGCGCGCCGTCCCGCCAGCCGCCCGGCCGCCCGGGCCGGATCACCCCCACGCGTCGCGCTCGTCCCGCCTTCGCGTTCCATGCCGGCCTCCCCGTCAGCGGCCTGTACGATACCGGGGATGAACGCACCCAGCCAGGACCGGCCGCTCACCGATGCGGAGCTCGACGCGCTCGACGACCGGCTCGCCGGCATCGACCCGGACGACTCGATGGCGGTCGAGGAGCTCGACGGGTTCTTCGCAGCCCTCGCCTGCTGCCCGGAGCCCATACCGCGCGAAGAGTGGCTGCCACTGGTGCTCGGTGCCTCGGTCCGCGCACGCGAGGCGCTCGCCGGACGCGGCGAGGACGCGGCGCTGCTCAAGCTGATCGAGCGGCACCGGGTGTCGGTCTCGACGATGCTGTACGAGGGCGAGGGCTTCGCGCCGGTGCTCGCCTACGACGAGGACGGTCGCGCGCTCGGCAATGCGTGGGCGATCGGGTTCGCGCGCGGCATCGCGATGAGGCCGGACGCATGGGCCGGGCTCGAATCGGACGACGCGCTGGCCGATGCGCTCGATCCGGTGATGCGCCTGGTGGCCGATGCCCGGCAGGACGAGCCCTCGCCCGCGCACCGCGGCGGCGCGCCGGTGGTGTCGCGGGCGGGCGCGGCGCGGGAGGAGCGGCGCGGCGCGGGGCCGCCCGATGACCACGACCCGCGCCTCGAGGGCTGGGACCCGGTGGAGGACGACGAGAGAGAGTCGCTGATCCACGACATGCTCGACGGGGTGCAGGACGTCTACGAGTTCTTCCGCGATGCGCGCGAACGGGCGCTCGCCCCCGACCCGGTACGCCGCGACCGCCCGAAGGTCGGCCGCAACGATCCCTGCCCGTGCGGCAGCGGGCGCAAGTACAAGCTGTGCCACGGCGCCGATGCGGCGCTGCACTGACGGGCGTGCCGCTCGCGCGCCCGCCGAGCGACGACGGCCCGGACTCGCCCGCGGCCTGGCGCCGGCTGATGGTGTCGCTCGCGCTGATGACGCTGGGCGCGAGCGGCATGTACGTGGTGTCGGTCGTGATCCCCGAGATCCAGTCCGAGTTCGGCGCGAGCCGCGCCGAGGCGTCGTTGCCGTACACGCTGACGATGATCGGCTTCGGTCTGGGCGGCGTGTGGATGGGCTGGCTCACCGATCGGCGTGGCATCGCGGTGCCGCTGCTGATCGGCGGCGCCGGTCTGGGGCTGGGCTTCGTGGCCGCCGGCGCTTCGCCGTCGCTGCTCGGGTTCGCGCTCGCCCAGGGGCTGCTGATGGGCCTGCTCGGCGTGTCCGCGACGTTCGCGCCGCTGATGGCCGACACGACGCTGTGGTTCAACCGGCGCCGCGGGATCGCGGTGGCGATCTGCGCGAGCGGCAATTACCTGGGCGGGGCACTGTGGCCGCCAGTGGTCCAGGCGCTGGTCGAGGCGTTCGGCCTGCGCGTCGCCTACGCGGTGTGCGGCGCGATCTGCCTGGCGACGATGCTGCCGCTCGCACTGTTGATGCGTCGGCGCCCGCCCGCGCTGCAGCCGGAGCACGCCGCGCGGAGCGGGTCGGCCGCCGTGTCCGAATCCGCCCTGCCGTCCGCGGCCGAGTCGCCTGCTGCGACCGAGGCGCAGGCCGCGCACGCCCCCGGCGTCGCTGAACGACCGCTCGGACTCGCTCCGAACACGCTGCTGCTGCTGCTGTGCGTCGCCGGCGTGGCCTGCTGCGTCGCGATGGCGATGCCCCAGGTCCACATCGTCGCGTACTGCACCGACCTGGGCTTCGGCGCGGTGCACGGCGCGCAGATGCTGTCGGTCATGCTGGGCTCGGGCATCGTCAGCCGGCTGCTGTCGGGCTGGATCGCCGACCGCATCGGCGGCTTGCGCACGCTGCTGCTGAACGCGGTGCTGCAGTGCGTGGCCCTCGCGATGTTCGTGCCGTTCGACGGCCTGGTGTCGCTGTATCTGCTGTCGCTGCTGTTCGGGTTGTTCCAGGGCGGGCTCGTGCCGTCCTACGCGTTGGCGGTACGCGAGCTCTACCCGCCCCAGCAGGTCGGCAGCCGCGTTGCGATCGTGATCACCTGCACGATGCTCGGCATGGCCCTGGGCGGCTGGCTGTCGGGCGTGCTGTTCGACCTCACCGGAGGGTACCGCGCGGCCTTCGTCAACGGTGTCGCCTGGAACCTGGTGACCATCGCGGTCGCGGTGGTGCTGGTGCGGCGCGCACCGCGCCGAGACCCGCATCGGCGGGTCGCGAGCCTGGCCTGAGCGGTCGCGCCGGCGACCCGCGGCTGCTCAACGCACCGTCACCGGGGCGTCCGCCGACAGCACCTCGAAGTGCTCGCCGCGGACCATCGCGAGTTCTCCGGCCAGCCGGACCGTATCCCAGCCCGCGTCCGGAACCCCGTCGATCGCCCACGCCGGACCGGTCCCGACGACGATCAGCCCGTAGGTCTTCATCGCCTGCAGGATCGCCCGGGCGGGCAGGCTGAAGGTGTCGGGGATCGGCACCCCGGCCTTCAGCCTGAGCCGCAGCCCGACCGGCGGCAGCGACGGGTCGGGCAGGGCCGAGCCCGGCGCGCGGCGCGCCGGGAACTGCCACGCATCGCGCAGCCAGGGCACGGTCACGCGCAGCGCGTGCCGGATCACTCCGGCGGCCGCATCGTCGGCGCGCAGCAGTCCGGCGAACATCGGCAATCCGGAGCCGCCCGCGCGCAGCGGCGTGCCGTCGACCGGCAGCCCGTTGGCGACGTCCAGCGCCCACGCGGTCGCGCCGTCGGCGGTCCACGCGCCGTCGGCGGCGCGGGCGGCGCCCTCCAGTTCGTAGAGTCGTCCGCTGTCGCGGTCGAGCACGATCAGCCGGCCGCTGCCGTCCTGGGCGAGCGGGGCCTGCGCCGGCAGCGGCCAGTTGCGGGAGGCGCCGTCGGGTGTACGCACCGGGCGCGTCGGCTGCGCCGCGTCGACCACCACGTACGGTACGCCCTCGGTGCGGCCAAAGGCGAGCTGCAGCGGCAGCGTCGTGCCGACCCGTGCGATCAGCGCCTCGGAGGCCGGGTCGACCGGCGTCTGCGACACGTCGCGGTTCCACAGGTCGTCCTGAGGAAACGGCACCGCGCCCTTCAGGCTGCCGCCGACGCCCAGCGCCGCGGCGACCGGCACGCCGTAGCGGACCTTGCCGGTCACCACGGGCACGGCGACCGGGACCGTGGCGGGCGGCGGCTTCGAGACCACCGGCGGTTCAACCGACTCGTTCGCCGGATCGCCCTCGGCGACCGGCTTGGAGACCGGCGCGAGTTGCGCCTCGGCGAGCAGCATCGCGCCGCCGGCCGGGGTGCCGGCGTGCCCCGGGTCGTTCGGCTCGCCACCGCAGCCGGCGAGCGCGAGCCCCCACACCAGCAGCGCGGCGCACGCGGCGCGTCGAGGCGTCGCGGCACCCGAGTGGGCAGGAGCGGCCGACGGGAGTTTGCACGTGCTCATGGCGGCACTGTATGTGCGAAAAGACACGCCCGGCGCGCCGTTCAGACGCCGGATCCGACCGTTCGGGCGTCCTGGGGACCGGAGTCCGCCACGGCGGCGGCGATCCGTGCTGCGAAGCGGTCGGTGTGTGCCGGGTCGAGCCAGCGCGTCACCACCACGAGCGTGCGCGGCGCATCGATCCACACCAGATGACCGCCCGCGCCCATCATGAACATCGCGTCCGGACCGGCCGAGGGCACCGGTGGCCGCGCGCCGCGGTTCAGCCACAGCAGCATCCCGTAGAACGGTGCGATCGGGCAGGGCGTGCGCATGCGGCGCAGCCATTCGGCCGACAGCAGCGGACGACGGGCCGTGCCGCGGCCGTCGATCAGCAGCCCCGCGACGCGGGCCTGATCGCGCGCCGAGATCGTCACGCCGCCGCCCCAGTGCGAACCGCCCGGCACCGGTGCGACCGATCGTGCCGCGCCGTCATGCCCGCGCAGCGTCACCCGCGCGCCGTCGTACGGCTCCCACCGGAACCCCGCGCCGCCGCCCAGCGGGCGCAGGATCTCGCGCTCGAAGACCTCGGGCAGGGGCTCGCCGAACACGTGCATCAGCGCGATCGACAGCTGGTTGATCCGCACGTCGTTGTACTCCCAGACCGTGCCGGGCGCCTGCAGCGGCCGCGGGTCGCCCTTGCGACCGGTCGCGGCCGTGCCGGCGAATGCCACCGTGCGCCAGCGGTCCACCGCGTCCGGGATGCCGAGGCAGGTGCCTTCCCACTCGCTGGTCTGCTGCAGCAGCATCGTCCACGTGATCGGCGCGTTGTGCGCCGACTCGAACCCGATGCCCACCACGCGAGCGGCCACCGGCTCGTCCGGATCGGGGATCAGGCCCCGGTCGTGGGCGACGCCGGCCAGCAGTGCGAGGTAGGTCTTCGCGACGCTGAAGGTCTGGTCGGCGCGGTCGGGCTCGCCCCATGCGGCGAGCTCCCGGCCGCGGTGCGCGATCACGCCCGAGCACGGTCCGCGCGGGTGGACCGGTCCGCGCAGCACGTTCCACGGCGGCGGGTCCTGCAGGTGGATGCCCCAGCGGGACGGGTCGGCGCCCGGGTCGCGGGGCCAGTCGATCTCGTGTGCGATCGCGTCGGCGATCGCGGCGTGCAGCGCGTCCATCGCACGAGCATCGCACGGCCGGTCACGTGGAGCGCGCCGCGGTTCCGTCCGTGCGTGCGCTGCGGCAGAATCCGACGGCGCGGCAACCCCCGCGCGCGGAACGACCCCAGGAGCCCGCCGATGCACCCGATCGTCCGCAGCCACACCCTGGGCGACCTGCTGCGTCGCACGGCCGCGCGGCTGCCGGCCAAGCCGGCGATCCGCTGTGGCGCGGTGGTCTGGACGTACCGCGAGTTCGACACGGTGGTCAACCGCCTGGCCAACGGCCTCGCCGAGGGCCGCGCCGGCGTGCCGGTGGCCGCCGGCGATCGCGTGGCGGTGCTGTCGCGCAACTCGCACGCGTTCGCCGCGCTGCGCTTCGCGCTCGCGCGGCTGGGCGCGGTGCTGGTGCCGATCAACTTCATGCTGAACGCCGACGAGGTCGCTTACGTGCTGAAGCATGCCGACGCGCGGCTGCTCGCGGTCGGTCCGGACCTGGCGACGCTCGGCACCGCTGCGGTCGCCCGCGGCACCGCGGTCGAGCGGCTGGTATGGCTCGACGGCGAGGATCCGGCCGTGCCGCCCGAAGGTTGGGTCGATTTCGCGCGGCTCCTGTCGGACGACGCGAACCCGCCGCAGGTCGAGCTCGACGCGCGCATGCTCGCGCAGATCATCTACACGAGCGGCACCGAGTCGTTGCCCAAGGGGGCGATGCTCACCCACGAGGCGGTGTGCTGGGAGTACGTGAGCTGCGTGGTCGAGGGCGAGATCGCCGAGGGCGACACGCTGGTCCACGCGCTGCCGCTGTACCACTGCGCACAGCTCGACGTGTTCCTGGGGCCGGCGATCTACGTCGGCGCGACCAACGTGATCACGGGCAAGCCCACGCCGGACAACATCCTCGCGCTGCTCGCGGCGCACCGCGCCAACTCGTTCTTCGCGCCGCCGTCGATCTGGATCGCGCTGCTGCGCTGCCCGGCGTTCGACGCGACCGACCTCGGCGCGCTGCAGAAGGGCTACTACGGCGCGTCGATCATGCCGGTGGAGGTGCTCAAGGAGATCGCGCGCCGGTTGCCGCGCGCGCGGCTGTGGAACTTCTACGGGCAGACCGAGATCGCCCCGCTCGCCACCGTGCTCAAGCCCGAGGACCAGATGCGCAAGGCCGGCTCGGCGGGCCGCGCGGTACTCAACGTCGAGACGCGCGTCGTCGACGAGGCGATGCGCGACGTCGCGCCCGGCGAGGTCGGCGAGATCGTGCACCGCTCGCCGCAGTTGCTCGCCGGCTACTACAACGATCCCGAGCGAACCGCGGCCGCCTTCGACGGCGGCTGGTTCCACAGCGGCGACCTCGCCACCATCGACTCCGAGGGGTACATCACGGTCGTCGACCGCAAGAAGGACATGATCAAGACCGGCGGCGAGAACGTCGCCTCGCGCGAGGTCGAGGAGACGGTCTACCGGCTCGAGGGCGTGGCCGAGGTCGCGGTGATCGGGCTGCCCCATCCGTACTGGATCGAGGCGGTCACCGCGGTGATCGTGCGCAAGCCCGGGTTCGAGTCGATGACCGAGGAGCAGGTGATCGGGCACTGCCGCGCGCAGATGGCGCACTTCAAGGTGCCCAAGACCGTGATCTTCGTCGACAGCCTGCCGAAGAACCCGAGCGGCAAGCTGCTCAAGCGCGAACTTCGAATGCGGTTCCAAACCTCGCCGCGAGGGTGACTCGGTGCTGGACGACCCGGTGACCTTCGTGCACTCTTCGGCCTCGATCGAGCCCGTCGCTCGACGCGACCCGTGAGCCGCAACAGAACAGCGGGCTCGCCAGGATCGGTTCCGGTAGGACGGGCGGTTTGCGCACGGTTCGCCCGCGGGCCGACGCTTCGCCAAGGGGGGTCCGGATGGGCTGGCTGACCGACGAGGAGCGCGATGCGCTCGCCCCGGCCGAGCGCGCGCTGCCGCGCCTGCCGATCCCGGTTCAGGCGGTCTCGAGCGACGAGTTCGTGCCCGCACCGCAGACGCCGCGGCAACGGCGGCTCGAGCGCCACCTGGGCGCGATCGGCTCCGAGCTCGCCCGGCGCCAGGGCGTGTCGCGCCGCCGCTTCTTCCGCGGTGCCTCGGGCATGGCCGCGGCCTTCCTCGCGATGAACGACGTCTTCGGCCCAGTGTTCGACGTGACCCGCGCCGAGGCCGCCGAGCCCGACCGCGCCGAGGCACGCGCACGCGCGCTGTCCGGCGAGTTCGTGATGGACATGCATACGCACTTCCTGCGCGACGACACGCGGCTGGAGGGCTTCGTGCGTGCGCGCGAGGCGGTGGGCAAGGCCGGCTGGAACCCGATGCTGGTCGATCGTCCGCAGTCGATCGCGGACCTGAAGTTCGCCAACTACATGAAGGAGGTCTTCCTCGACTCGGACACCAAGGTCGCCTGCATCAGCGGCGCGCCCTCGGAGGTCGAGCAGGACTGGTTCCTCACCAACGAGATGAAGGCGGCGGCGCGCGCGCGGATCAACGCCGCCGCCGGCAGCCGCCGCGCGTTCGCGCATGCGATCTTCACGCCGGGTTATCCGGGCTGGCTGGAGTCGATCGACCGTGCGATCGCCGAGTTGAAGCCGGATTCGTTTAAGGGCTACACGATCGGCGACAACACGCACAAGAACCTGTCCAGGCACCCGTGGCGACTCGACGACGAGAAGCTCGCCTACCGCGCCTATGAGAAGTTCGAGAAGGCCGGCCTGGTCAACGTGTGCATCCACAAGGGCCTGTTTCCGCCGTCGGTCGCGCAGCGTTTTCCGCATCTGCTGCCCCACTGCGACGTCTCCGACGTCGCGCGCGCGGCCCGCGACTGGCCGAACCTGAACTTCATCATCTATCACGGCGGCTACCGCTATGCGGGCGGCGGGCGCGCCGAGGA
>JBIKMO010000194.1:0-8186 GCA_044359175.1 Burkholderiaceae bacterium
GCGTTCTCCGAGGCGGTGCCCGACCGGGTGCCCGCGCCGTCCGCAGGGCTGTCGGTGATGCTCGCCTTCGGCGGGGTGCGCGCCGACGGCAGCCGGTTCATTGTGAGCGAGCTGGTCTGCGGGGGCACGGGCGCGGGCGAGTCGCTCGACGGCGTCGACTGCCTGCAGACCGACGGATCGAACAGCATGAACCTGCCGATCGAATCGCTGTCGCTCGACGCACCCATCCGCGTGCGCCGCTTCGTGCTGCGCACCGATTCGGGCGGCGCGGGCCACGGCCGCGGCGGGCTCGGCGTGGTCCGCGAGTACGAGTTCCTCGCCGACGACATCCGGCTCACCTTCCGCGGCGAACGGCACGTCACCGCGGCGCGCGGCGCGCGCGGCGGCGGCGACGGTGCGATGTCGCGGGCCACGATCCATCGCGCCGACGGGCGCGTGGAGTCGATCTCCAAATGCGTGACCACCGTGTCGCGCGGCGACCGGCTCGTCCTCGAGACGGCCGGAGGGGGCGGGTACGGCGATCCGGCGACGAGGCCGCGCGAGGCGGTCGCGGCGGACGTCGCGAACCGCAAGGTCGGGCCCGCGGTCGCGCGGGACGTCTATGGTCTGTCGGAGGGGGTCGTGCAATGAAGCGTATCGCTCTGTTCTTTCTGCTGATGCTGAACGTCGGACTGGCCGCGGCACAGTATCCGAACCGGCCGATCCGGATCGTGCTGCCGTTCGGACCGGGCTCGGCGACCGATGCGGTGATGCGGGCGGTCGCGCCGGCCGTGTCGGCCTCGATCGGTCAGCCGATCCTGATCGACCACAAGCCCGGCGCCGACGGCGCGGTGTCGGCCTCCGAGGTCGCCCGGGCCGCGCCGGACGGCTACACGCTCGGCGTGGGCAGCGGCGGCCCGCTCGCGGCGGTGCCCGCGCTGCGCAAGAACCCGCCGTACGACGTCAAGAAGGACTTCACGCCGATCACCGACATCGGGCGCTACACGGTCTTCCTGTTCGTGAACGCGGACGTGCCCGCGAAGACCTTCGCCGAGTTCGTCGCGCACGTGAAGGCCAATCCCGGCAAGGTCGCGTACGGCACCGGCAACCCGAGCGGGATCGTCGCCTGGGCACAGCTGAACTCGCTCGTCGGGCTGGACATGCTGCACGTGCCGTACAAGTCGGCGCCCCAGGTGATGCCCGACCTGCTGACGAACCGCGTGCAGGCGCTGATGGACCCTCCCACGGTGGCGCTCGCCCACGTGAAGGACGGCAAGCTGCGGGCGCTGGCGACGACGCTCACGCGGCGCTCGCCGCTGCTGCCCGACGTGCCGACACTGCACGAGCTCGGCGTCGAGAAGTTCACCATCTCGAACTGGATGGGCCTGGTCGGCCCCGCCAACCTGCCGCGCGACATCGTCGACCGGCTGAACCGCGAGTTCGGCGCCGCGCTGCGCAACCCGGCGGTGATCGCGCAGCTCGACCGGCAGGCCTTCATGCCGAATCCGTCGACGCCCGAGCAGTTCGCCACCTTCATCGCCGAGCAGGTCGATTCGTACGGCAGCCTGCTGCGCGCGGCCGGCGTGCAGCCCGACTGACGGGGCGCGACGCATGGTCATCGACTACGGGAGCAAGCCGCCGGTCGCCTCGTTCCACCCGCCGCAGACCGCGCACCTGACCAACTACCGGCGCGTCTACGCGTCCTCCGAGGCCGGCGTGCCGCAGGGGGCGGGCGATGCGGCTGCGCTCGACGCCTACCTCGCGGCCTACGACGCGGTGGGTGCGCGGCACGTGGTGGTGAAGGCGCGCGACAACGAATCGACGTTCGGCCTCAGGGTGCGCAACGAGGACGTCGCGGCGTTCTGCCGCGTTCACGGACCGCGATTCGTCGGCTTCGCCGGAGTCGATCCGAACAAGGGCATGACCGCGGTCCGCGAACTCGAGTTCGCGGTCCGGGAGCTGGGTCTGCGCGGTCTGAACCTGCAGTGCTTCGAGCTCAAGCTCGCGATCAACGACAAGCTGATGTACCCGCTCTATGCGAAGTGCATCGAGCTCGACATCCCGGTCAACATCCACGTCGGCCTGAACTTCTCGACGGCGACGAAGATGGACTACGGGCGGCCGGCGTACCTCGACGAGGTGATGGTGCACTTCCCCGAGCTCCGTGTGTGCGCCTCGCCGCCGGGCTGGCCGTGGATCCACGAGCTGATCGGGGTCGCGTGGCGGCACCCGAACGTGCACATCGGCATCGTCGCGACGCGGCCGCGGGTGCTCACGCTCGAGGAGTCCGGCTACGGGCCGCTGCTGGCCTACGGCACCCGGATGCTGCAGGACCGCATCCTGACCGGCACGGCCTACCCGATGCAGCCGATCGCACAGGCCTACGCCGAGTTCGACGCGCTGCCGCTGCCGGACGCGGTGCGCCGCAAGTGGATGCACGACAACGCGGCCCGCTTCCTGGGGCTCGCCTGACCATGCGCAAGCCGATCCGTCCGGAATGGCGCCTGCCGCGCTACAGCGCCGACCCGCTCGAGCGGTGCCGCCAGCTCGAGGCCGAGGTGCTGCCGACCTCGACCGCGGCGCTGCTCGACGAAGCGGCCGCCGAGATCCCCGACGGCGTCGCATGGCGCTTCATCGACTCCGGGGAGACCGCGACCTACGCCCAGGTGAAGGCGAGCGTCGATCGGCTCGCCTCGGGGCTGCACCGGCTGGGGGTGCGCAAGGGTACCCACGTCGCGGTGATGATCCCGAATCTGCCCGAGTTCCCGATCACCTGGCTGGCGATCTCCCGGCTCGGAGCGGTGATGGTGCCGGTCAACGTCACCTACACGCCGAGGGAACTCGAGTACGTGGTCACGGACGCCGCGGCATCCCACCTCGTGATCCACGACACGTTCATGCCCGTGCTGGACGGCGTCGCGGCCCGCCCCGAGGCGCTTCGCGACGCCCACGTGGTGGTCGTCGGCACGCCGCGGGCCGGACGGTCGTCGTGGCAGGCGCTGCACGACGGAGGCGATCCCGCGTTCCGCGCGCCCGAGCCGGTCGGTCTCGACGACCTGCTGAACATCCAGTACACGTCCGGCACCACCGGGTTCCCGAAGGGCGTGATGCAGGCGCAGCGCTACTGGATCACGCAGAGCCGCATCAACGCATTCCGCGACGGGCTGCGCTACGAGCGCCTGCTGATCTCGACGCCCTTCTACTACATGGACCCGCAGTGGCTGCTGCTGATGGCGTTCCACCAGAGGGCCACCGCCTTCGTCGCCGCGCGGCAGAGCACGTCCCGCTACACCGAGTGGCTTCGGACCTGGCGCATCCAGTTCTCGCTGATGCCCGCCGAAGTCATGTTCAAGAACCCGCCCTCGCCCGACGACGGCGTCAACGAGACGCGCCGCGTCAACGTCTACGGCCTGCGCAAGGAGATCCACGCCGCGATCGAGGCGCGCTTCGACGTGAACGCGCGCGAGGCGTACGGCATGACCGAGCTCGGCTCGGCGACCTTCATGCCGCTCGAGGCCGACGACATGATCGGCTCGGGGTCGTGCGGCATCGCCGGACCCTACCGGCAGTGCCGCGTCGTCGACGGCGAGGGGCGCGACGTGCCGCGCGGCGAGGTCGGCGAGATGGTGGTCCGGGGCAGTGGGATCCTGCTCGGCTACTGGAACCGGCCGGACGCCACGCGCGATGCGTTCTTCGGCGACTGGTTCCGCACCGGCGACCTGTTCCGCCAGGACGAGCGCGGCTACTTCTACATCGTCGGGCGCGTGAAGGAGATGATCCGGCGCAGCTCGGAGAACATCGCCGCACGCGAGGTGGAGGCCGTGCTGAAGGACATGACCGAGATCGTCGAGGCGGCGGTGATCGGCGTGCCCGACGAGCTGCGCAAGGAGGAGGTCAAGGCCTACGTCCTGCTCCAGCCCGGAATGACGCGCGACGACGTGCCGCCCGAGGCGATCCTCGCGCATGCCCGCGCGCGCCTGGCGCCGTTCAAGGTGCCGCGCTACATCGAGTACCGCACCGAGTTTCCGCGCACGCCGTCGAACAAGATCCGCAAGCCGGAGCTCGTGAAGGAGAAACCGGACCTTCGGGCCGACAGCTGGGACCGGGTCGATGGCGTCTGGCGCTGAAGCACGCGTCGTGGCCCGCGCTCGCCCCCTCGCCGGCCGCGCCGACGCCTCCGGGCTCGCGCGGCCCCGGGGCCCGGGCGCTCTGAACGCGGCCCTTCGCACCGACCGGTCCGTACGACGGATTGCCCGGGATCCCGCATCCCACTGAACGGAGATCGACGACATGCTGCCCATCCGCCTCATCGCGATCGCGATCGCCTTCGCGGCCTCGCTGGCCGTGCCGGCCGGCCACGCGCAGGCCCAGTCCTATCCGGAGCGAACCGTCAGGATCCTCGTGCCCTACGCGCCCGGCGGGTACACCGACGTGCTGGCCCGGCTGGTCGCGGCCCGCCTGCAGGCCACGATGGGTCAGGCGTTCATCGTCGAGAACAAGCCCGGCGCCGCCACAGCGCTTGCGGCCGAGACGGTCGCGAACGCCCCGGCCGACGGCTACACGCTCCTCTTCACCGCGACCACCACCACCTCGATCAATCCGCACGTCCTGAAGACCATGCGCTATCGGGTCGACCAGTTCGTGCCGGTCGCGATGGTGTCCAAGCAGCCGTTCATGCTGGTCGCCTCGCACAAGTTCGCCCCGAACACGATGCAGGAGCTGCTCGCGCACGCCCGCGCCAACCCGGGCCGGATCAACTGGGCCACGCAGGGTCAGGGCGCGTCGTCCCACCTCGTGGGCGAACTCGTCAAGTCGCTCGCGAAGGTCGACTTCAACACCATCCACTACAAGGGCAGCGCGCCGGCCAACGTCGACATCATGGCGGGCATCGTGGACATCCACTTCGACGGCGTCGGCACCGCGCTGCCCAACATCGCCGGCGGCAAGCTGAAGGCGATCGGCGTGACCTCGGAGAAGCGGCTGGCCGCGGCGCCGAACATCCCCACGCTCGCCGAGTCCGGACTCCCCGGTGCGGTCGCGTACAGCTGGTTCGGCATGCTGGCGCCCGCGGCGACGCCGCCGGCGATCGTCGCCCGGCTGAACGCGGAGATCGTGCGCTGGATGCAGGAGAAGGACGTCACCGCCCGGCTGGAGCGCGAGGGCGCGGAGGTGGTCTACATGTCGCCGGCCGAGTTCGGGCGGATGATCGCCGCGGAGTCCGAGGTGTGGCGCAAGGTCATCGAACCGCTGAACCTGAAGCTCGACTGAAGGCGGGGGCGTCATGCGTGTGGGCATCGAAGTCGGCGGCACCTTCACCGACCTGATCGCACTGGACGGCGCCGAGGTCCGCGTCGCCAAGGTGCCGAGCGTGCCGCGCAGCCCCGAGGACGGCGCGTTCGCCGCGCTCGCCGCGGCGCGGATCCCGATCGATCGGGTCACGGACCTGGTCCACGGCTCGACGGTGGCCACCAACGCGGTGCTCGAACGCAAGGGTGCGCTCACCGCGCTGGTGACCACCGCGGGGTTCGGCGACCTGCTGCTCATCCAGCGCCAGGACCGCGAGCGCGTGTTCCAGCTCGCCTACAGGAAGCCGGCGGCGGTCATCGAGCGGCGCGACGTGATCGAGGTCGAGGAGCGGATGCTGGCCGACGGCACCGCGGCGGTGCCGCTCGACGTCGACGGCGCGGCGCGGCGCGTGCTCGAGGCGCTGGCCGCACGCGCGTACCGCTCGGTGGCGGTGTGCCTGCTCAACGCCTATGCGAACCCGGCGCACGAACTCGCGATCGCGCAGCGCATCCGCGCCGCGTTCCCGGCGCTGCACGTGAGCTGCTCGCACGAGGTCAGCCGCGAGTTCCGCGAGTACGAGCGTGCGTCCACCACCGCGCTGTCGGCCTACGTGCAGCCGATCATCGACAGCTATCTCGGCCGCTTCGAGGAGCGGCTCGCCCGCGAGGGCTTCCGGGGGCGCTTCTCGGTGATGCAGTCCAACGGCGGGCGGCTTCCCGCGGCGGCCATCCGCGGCAACGCGATCTCGGCCCTGTTCTCGGGGCCCGCGGCGGGCGTCACCGGCGCGATCCGCCAGGTCGCCGCCTCCGGCCGCGCGAACCTGATCACCTTCGACATGGGCGGCACGAGCACCGACGTGTGCCTGGTGACCGGAGGCGCCCCGGTCATCGCGGCCGAGACGCGCGTCGACGGCCTGCCGATCCGCACGCCGGTGGTCGACATCGCCACCGTCGGCGCGGGCGGCGGCAGCATCGTGTGGCTCGACCCCGGCGGCATGCTGCGCGTGGGGCCGCGATCGGCCGGCGCCGACCCGGGGCCGGCCTGCTACGGCCGCGGCGGCACGGCGCCCACGGTGACCGATGCGCACCTGATCCGCGGCACGATCCGCGCCGATGCCTTCCTCGGCGGGCGGATGACGCTGGACGAGGCAGCCGCGCGGGCCGCCTTCGGGCCGCTGTCCGAAGCGCTGGGGCTGCCGGTCGAGCGGGTCGCCGACAGCACGGTGCGGCTGGCCGATGCGAACGTGGTGCGGGCGATCCAGCTGATCTCGACCGAGCTGGGCCGCGATCCGCGCGACTACGTGCTGGTGCCCTTCGGCGGTGCCGGTCCGCTGCACGCCGGCCGGATCGCCGAGGACCTGGGCATCGCGACGATCGTCGTGCCGCAGAACGCCGGCGTGCTGTCGGCGTTCGGCCTGCTCGCGTCCGAGTACACGGTGTACGAGACCGCGACGCACCGGATGCCGCTGGACGCCGCCGCGCCCGCGGCGGTGAGGGACACGCTCGCACGGATGCGCACCACGCTCGAGTCGCGGCTGCGCGAGGCGGGGCTGACCGGCGCGACCCGACACGAGCACGTGCTGCAGATGCGCTACGTGGGGCAGGCCTTCGAGGTCGAGGTGCGGCTGGACGACGACGACCTCGAGCGGCTGAGCGTCGAGCTCCTCGCGAGCCGGTTCGAGGAGGCGAACCGCAGGATCTACATGCAGGGCGGTGGTGCCGGGCTGGCCGGCCGCAACGTGGAGTTCGTCGGCTTCCGCGCAGGCGCCGCGGCGTCCGAGCACTGCCCGCTCCCGCCCCGCGCCGAGGGCGGCCCGCCGCGGGAGGTGCCGGTCCGCCGCGTGCGCGAGAACCGCGCGGACCGCGACTGCGCGGTGCTCACGCGCCCCGCGATCCGCGTGCGCGGCGGTGCGCACGGGCCGCTGCTGGTCGAGGACGAGACCGCCACGATCTACGTGCCGCCGGGCTGGCGCGCGGCCGAGGACGCCGCCGGCAACCTGATCCTCGAACGGGAGGCGACGGCATGACGCTCGATCCGGTCGATTACGCGGTCATCAGCCAGGCGCTGCTCGCGGCCGCGCGCGAGATGGGCAGCAAGCTGGTGCGATCCGCTTACTCGAACATCGTTCGGGAGGCTCGGGACGCGTCGTGCGCGATCCTCGATGCGGCGGGCAACATCGTCGCGCAGGCCGAGATGGTGCCGATGCAGCTCGGCTCGATGAACACCACGCTGCGCGCCTGCCTCGCGCTCCATCCCCCCGAGACGCTCGGCGAGGACGACTTCCTGGTCAACAACCATCCGTACGAGGGCGGCCAGCACCTGCAGGACGTGTTCCTGTTCCGCCCGGTGTTCGTCGACGGCCGGCTCGTCGCGTTCAGCGGCTCCACCGCGCATCACCTCGACCTCGGCGGGGGCAGCGCCGGGCTGAACGTCGCGGCCACCGACGTCTACCAGGAGGGGCTGATCCTGCCGCCGATGAAGTTCAGCCTGTCGCGCGACTGGAACGGCGGCCGGTTCGAACGGCTGGTCGCCGCGAACATCCGGGTGCCCGACCAGACGCTGGGCGACTTCAACGCGCAGTTCGCGTCGATCGCGATCGGCATCGAGCGCGTCGGCCAGCTGTGCCGCAAGTACGGCGTCGAGACCGTGCTCGCCGCGATGGCGGAGCTGATCGACTATTCGGAGCGCCGGCTGCGCGAGGCGATCCGCGCGATCCCCGACGGCGTCTACCGGGGCTCGGACGCGGGCGACGACATCGAGGGGCGCGGCCGGCTGCTGTGGATCCACGCGCAGGTGACCGTCCGTGGCGACGCGATGGAGATCGACTTCGCCGGCACGAGCGATCAGGTGGCGCGCAACATCAACTCGCCGATCGCCTCGACGCAGTCGGCGGTGATGAGCTGCATCAAGGGCGCGCTGCT
>JBIKMO010000195.1:0-8185 GCA_044359175.1 Burkholderiaceae bacterium
GACGGCGCGCCGTCGCACTGCGCCAGGCGAGCCGCCCACCGAGCGACCCGTGCCGGCTCGGCCCGCAGGTACCGCGGCGCAGCGGGCAGGGTCTCGACGGTGGTGCCGAACGCGCGCGGCAGACTCAGCAGCGGGCAGTGCAGATCGAACGCCGGCAGCGGCGCGCCGCGCGCGATCACCTCGGGCGCGCCCGGCAGCGTGCGCACCAGCGCCGCCAATCGGGGCGGGACCTCGACGATCACGCGCGCGCCGAGCGCGGCGACCCGCGGCACGTAGCGGCAGAACTGCAGCGTGTCGCCCAATCCCTGCTCGGCGTGCAGCAGCACGGTGCGCCCGGCAAGCGGCTCGGCGCCGGTCCACTGCGGCGGCCCGAAGTCGCGTCGCAGCGGCGCGACCTCCGCGGTACGCCAGCGCCACTCGTAGTCCGGCCACGCCTCGGTGAAGCGGCCGAGCCGCAGCAAGCACAGCGCCCGGTTCAGCCGCGCCTGCGCGAACGCCGCATCCGACGCGATCGCCAGGTCGAACTCGTGCAGCGCCTCGTCCCAGCGGCGCAGCGCGTGCAACGCGTTGCCCCGCGCGCAGCGCCCGAGCGCGTGATGCGGCTCGCGGGCGAGCAGGGTGTCGATCCCCGCCAGCGCCTCGCCCGCACGCCGCAGCTCGGTGAGCGCGTTGGCGAGGTTGACCCGCGCATCGGCGTGGTCCGGCGCGATCTCGAGCGCGCGCTCGTAGCACGCGAGCGCCTCCGGGGCGCGGCCGAGCTCGAGCAGCGCGTTGCCGCGGTTGTTGCACGCCGACGCGTGCCGCGGATCGTGATCGATCGCCCGCGCGTACGCGCGCTCGGCCTCGGCATGGCGAGCGCGCGCGGCGAGTGCGTTGCCCAAGTTGTACGCGGCCGACGGATCGCGCGGGTCGATGCGCACGGCCTGCTCGAAGGCGGTGACCGCATCCTCGCTCCGCCCGAGCGCCTGCAGCGTCAGGCCGCGGTTGGTCGCGGCCGCGCCGTGATCGGGCCGCAGCCGCAGCGCGGCGTCGTAGTGGCCGAGCGCCTCCTGCAGGCGGCCGAGCGCCTGCAGCACGTTGCCGAGGTTGTATTGCGCGTCCGCGAAGTCGGGCGCGAGCGCGACCGCGCGGCGCTGCGCCGCCGCCGCGTCCTCCAGGCGCCCGAGACGACGCAGCACCACGCCGAGGTTGGTGTGCGTGCGGGCGTCCTCCGGGCGCGCCCGCGCGGCGCGCTCGAGCGCCTCGAGCGCTGCACCCCAGTCGCCGCGGGCGGCGGCCGCCAGACCCTGAGCGCGCGGGTCGCCCGGCGGCGGCCGCGCGGCCTCGGCCACCGACGGCGCCGCGCCCGCCGGCCCGGCGTCCCCGGCTGCGACGTCGATCGCCGCCGGCGGCTCCCCGGCGCGCGCGCGCGCGTGCATCGCCGCGTACGCACGCTCCAGCGAACGCGTGAAGCGCGCCGCGTCGAACAGCGGCGAGGCGGCGCGGTCGCCCTCGAGCCGCGCGCGGATCGACGCGCGCCGCGCCGGATCGTGCGCGAGCGCCACCGCACGGTCCTCGTAGTCCTGCCCGTCGGCGGCGATCAACTCGGGCAGGCCGGCCGCGGTCAGCACGCTCGCGGCCACCCGCGCGCTGAACGCGCGCCCGGCGCAGGTCAGCACCGGCAGTCCGGCCCACAGCGCGTCGCTCGCGGTGGTGCCCGCGTTGTACGGCGCGGTGTCCAGGAACAGGTCGGCGCAGCGATAGCGCGCCAGGTACTCGGGCAGCGGCAGCCGCTCGCCGAACACCAGCCTCGCGGGATCGACGCCGCGCGCGGCGGCCTGCGCGCGCAGCCGCGCCGCCGCCTCGGGGCGGTCGGCGTAGAGGAACAGCACGCTCTCGGGCACCCGCACGAGGATGCGCATCCAGCGGTCGAACACCTCGGGCGTGAACTTGTACAGGTTGCTGAAGCAGCAGAAGACCACGCCCTGCTCGGGCAGCCCGAGCGCCGCGCGCGTGAACTCGCGCGACGGGCGCGGGCGGTGCGCGTCGCTCACCTGGTACGACGGCAGGCGCACCACCTGCTCGCGGTAGTGCGCGCGCGCCGCGTCGTCCGGCACGATCACGCGATCGGCGATCAGGTAGTCGATGAAGCTCGCGCCCATCGTGCCGAGGAAGCCCAGGTACGAGGCCTGAACCGGCGCGGCGCGGCGCGCGAAGATGCCGGTGCGGCTGTTCAGCGTGAAGCCGCCCAGGTCGATCGCGACGTCGATGCCGATCTCGCGCGCCGCACGGGCGACCTCGAGGTCGCTCATCCCGCGCACGTCGACGAACCGGTCGACCGCGGCGACCACGCGGCGGCGCATGGGGTCGTCCGGCGGCGACGAACCGAACGAGAACGCCACCACCTCGAAGGCCGCGCGATCGTGCTGCTCGAGGATGCCGGCGACCAGGTGCGCGACCGGGTGGTCGTGGAAGTCCGCGGAGAAGTAGCCGACGCGGATGCGGCCGCCGGCGGCGCGTGGCGCGATCGGCCCGAGCGTGCCGTCGGGCGGATGGCGTGCGTCGGCCCAGGCCTGCGCGGCGCGGCCCTGCAGCCCCGGATCGTCGAGCATCCCCATGATCGCCAGAGGCGTGGCCAGGGGCTCGCCGCGCGCCAGTCCGTCGGCGAGCGCACGGCGCGCCGCGTCCAGCGCTCGCCAGTCGCAGGCGCGCATCCGGGTGTGCAGCCACTGGCCGGTGACGAACGGCTGCGCCGGGCGCAGCCGCAGGAAGGCCTCGTAGTCGGTGATCGCTGCGTCGAGCGCGCCTGTCTCGGCCCGCGCGTTGGCGCGTCCGAGCAGCGACTCCGCGTGAGCGGGGTCGAGCGCGAGCGCCCGGTCGTAACGGGTGATCGCGCCGTCCAGGCGGCGCAGGTCCTGCAGCGCGTTGCCCATCGCGCACCATGCGTCGGCGCGCTCAGGACGCCGCCGCAGCAGGTCCGACAGGGCGTGCAGTGCGTCGTCGTGCCGGCGCAGACCGGCGAGCATCCGCGCCCGGTTCAGCAGCGCGTCCGCATCCTGCGGATCGACCGCCAGCGCCCGCTCGTAGCTCGCGAGCGCCTGCTCCGGACGCCCGAGTTCGAGCAGCGCGTTGCCACGGTTGTTCCACGCGGCGGCGCGCCGCGCGTCGATCGCGAGCAGCCCATCGAACGCGGCGAGCGCCTCGGCGTGGCGGCCGGCGGCCGCGAGCGCGTTGCCCAGCCCGAAGCGCAGCCCGGCGTCGTCCGGTCGGGCGGCGAGCGCGGCGCGGTACCCCGCGAGCGCCTCGTCGGCGCGCTGCAGCCGCAGCAGCGCGAGGCACCGGTTGGCGGCCGCGTCCGCGTGCCCCGGGCGGGCGCGCAGCACCCCATCGTACTCGGCCAGCGCGGCGTCGGCCTGGCCGAGTTCGAGCAGCGCGTTGCCCAGGTTGTAGCGCGTGTCGATCCGTCCCGGTTCGAGCGCGAGCGCGCACCGGTGGGCCCGCACCGCGTCGTCCAGCCGGCCCAGGCGGCGCAGCACCACGCCGTGATGCGCGTGCAGCGACGCGTCGGCCGGCGCGGCGGCGAGAGCGCGCACGAGCAGCGCCGACGCCTCGGGCCAGCGCGCCCGCGCGCCGGCCTCGAGCGCCGCGCGGCGCAGCACGGCGACCTCGCGGCGCGCCGCCGCGACGTCCGGCACGACCGCGGGGGCCGCGCCCGGTGCGGTGGCGGTGTCCGACCGGTCGCGCATCGCCCGCTCCGCGCGGCTCAGCCCGCCCGCGCGCCGAAGCACTCGGTGCCGAAACGCATCGCGCGCATCGTCGGCGTCCAGCCCTGCTCGGGCAGCCCGGCCTTGCGGCGCAGCTGGCGCACGAACAGGCGTGGATCGGGCAGCGAGCGCCACACGCTCGGCAGGAACAGCGCGCTGCGCTCGCCGTCGGCGAGGATCAGCCCGTCCGCGTCCGGCCGCAGCTGCTCGATCAGCCGCGCCTCGGAGTCGGCCGCGATCGGTCGCGGATGCGACAGCACCGACACCGACACCTGCAGCCGATCGATCTCCTCGGCCGCCAGCGGTGCGAACCGCGGATCGGCGTACGCCGCCTTGCGCGCGTTGACGCGAACGTCCTCGAGCAGCGCGCGGTGGGGCCGCAGCGAGCCGATGCAGCCGCGCAGCCGGCCGTCGATCTCCAGCGTGACGAAGGTGTTGCGCTGCGCCCGCAGCAGCGCCGCGTCGGCCGGGGCGACCAGGGGCCCGTCGACGGCGGCGTCGACCGGGGCCGGCGCGCCCGAGCCGTCCGCCGCCGCCGGGGCCGCTTGCGCACCGCCCGCCGGCCCCTCGTGCAGCGCGGCGCGCGCGGCCCCGATCAGCCGAGCGCGCACCGTCTCGGGCAGCTGCGCGGCGTGCGCGTATTCGAACGCGTAGGTGCCGTAGCCGACCACCCGCGAGCGCTCGCCCACGGTGTCGCCCGAGCTGCGAACGTCCAGCGCGGTGATCCGCAGATCGCGCAACCTGGCATGGCCGATCAGCGCGCGCACCGCGAGGTGGCCGCAGGCCTCGCGCGAGCCGATCCGCTCGGGCGCGGCGCGCTCGATCATCGCGGTGGTGCCCGCGTCCAGCGCCCGGCCGGTGTCGTGGTCGTGGTAGTGCGACAGGTCCGAGGACACGACGATCGCGGTCTCCGGACCGCCCCAGAGCGCGTCCATCAGCCGTGCGACCGAGGCCGGCTGCGCGCGCCCCACCAGCACCGGCAGCACCGCGACGTCACCGAGCGCGCGCTGCACGAAGGGCAGCTGCACCTCGAGGCTGTGTTCGCGCAGGAACGGCGCGTCGATCGCCTGCACGTCCGGGCAGCGCAGCGCGGCGGCCATCGCGTCGGCGTCCGTGGCCAGCCGCCCGAGCGGGGTCTGCCAGCGGGTGACCGCGAGCACCGCCATGCCGTCGAAGGCCATCCGGTGGGCGGGGCCGAACAGCACCACGCGCCGGATCTCGCCTCGCCGCCGCGCGAGCAGCGACCAGCCGCGCGCGGCGATCTCCCCGCTGAAGCGATACCCGGCGTGCGGCACGATCAGCGCCTTGGGCGACACCGCGTCGCGCGGCGCGCCCGCGAGCACGCCGTCCAGCAGCCCGGCGAGGGCGTCGGGTTGGCCGGGGTAGAACGTGCCGGCGACGTCTGGCAGCTTCACGCGATGGCCCATGCGGACATCTTAGGATCGCCGGTCGCGGTCGCCGGGGCCGGCCGGAGCCTCGCGGCGACCGCCGGTCCGGCGGCCGCCGAACCGAGCCCACCGCCCTCGGCCGGCGCGCCCGAACCCCCGTTCGCGCTCGACGGCGTTGCAACCACCCACTGGAGCCGGCTGCCCGACGGGCGCGTGCAGTGCGACGTCTGCCCGCGCGAGTGCCGGTTGCGCCCCGGCCAGCGCGGCCTGTGCTTCGTGCGCGGTGCGGGTGCCGAAGGCGTCGTGCTCACCGGCTGGGGGCGCGCCTCCGGCTTCTGCGTCGACCCGATCGAGAAGAAGCCGCTCGCGCACTTCCTGCCGGGCACCGCGGTGCTGTCGTTCGGCACCGCGGGCTGCAACCTCGCCTGCGACTTCTGCCAGAACTGGGACATCTCGAAGACCCGCGAGATGGACCGGCTGATGGACTCGGCCGAGCCGGACCACATCGCCGCGGCGGCGCTGCGCGCCGGCGCCCGCTCGGTCGCGTTCACCTACAACGACCCGGTGATCTTCCTCGAGTGGGCGCGGGAGGTGGCGCGCGCCTGCCGCGCGCGCGGGCTGCGCACGGTCGCGGTGACCGCGGGCTACGTGAAGCCCGCCGCGCGCGCCGAGTTCTTCGCTGAGATGGACGCGGCCAACGTCGACCTCAAGGCGTTCAGCGAGCGCTTCTACCGCGATCGCGCCAAGGGCGCGCTGCAGCCGGTGCTCGACACGCTGGTCTACCTCGCCCGCGACACTCGGGTGTGGCTCGAAGTCACCACGCTGCTGATCCCCGGCGAGAACGACTCGGACGACGAGCTCGACGCGATGACCCGCTGGCTCGCCGCCCGGGTCGGCGCGGAGGTTCCGCTGCACTTCAGCGCCTTCCACCCGGATCACCGGATGCTGAGCACGCCGCGCACCCCGCACGCCACGCTGGCGCGGGCGCGTTCGATCGCGCTGCGCAACGGGCTGCGCCACGTCTACGTCGGCAACGTCCGCGACCCGCAGCGCCAGACCACCTACTGCCCGTGCTGCGGCGAGCCGGTGATCGGCCGCGACTGGCACGCGATCACATCGTGGCAGATGGGCGCGTCCGGATGCTGCGCGGCCTGCGGCACGCCGATCGCCGGCGTGTTCGAGGACCGCCCCGGCGCATGGGGACGCAAGCGGGTGCCGGTCCGGCTCGCCCCGGCCGAGCGCACCGGGACCGCTCCGGCCGCGGCCGACCGGCCCGCAGCGGCCCGAACGTCGGGGTGGCAAGGTCGGTGATGGACGACTCACCCGATCCCACTTCGCTCGCCGCACCGGCCTACCGTGTGCTGCGCCCCGGCGATCCGGCGCCCGCCGTGCGCTGCGCCAGCAGCCTGGGCGAACCCCTGTCGCTCGACATCCTTGCGGGACGCTTCCTGGTGCTGTGCGTGTTCGTCACCACCCGGGACACCCGGGGTGCGGTCATGCTCGCCGCGGGACGGGCCTGCGTCGACCGGCTGAACCGTCGCGACGTCGGCTTGGTGGGGCTGGGGTTCGACGCCGCGGACCTGGCGGCGGGCCGGCTCGCACGGATCGCGGGAAGGCACCCCGTGCTCGTCGATGCGAGCGGCGAATCGGGCCGGTCCTACGGCGCGCTGCCGATGGGTCCGCCCACCCAGGGCCCCACGGTCGCGCGCCGGGTCTGGTACGTGATCGACCCGGACATGCGGATCCGCGAGGTGGTCGACGGCGCGTCCGACGCGGCGCTCGAGCGACTGCGCACGCTGCTGCAGGCGCTGCCCGAGTCCGAACGATTCGCCGGCGAGCCGGTGCCGGCGCCCGTGCTGCTGCTGCCCCGGGTCCTCGAACCCGAGATCTGCCAGGACCTGATCGCGCGCTACGAGCGCGCCGGGGGCACGCCCAGCGGCTTCATGATCGAGCGGCAGGGCGTCACGATCGGCCGCAACGATCCGAGCCACAAGGTGCGCTCGGACCATACGATCGAAGACGACGCGCTGCGCGTGCTGCTGCAGCGGCGCATCAAGGCGAAGGTCGCGCCGCAGATCGAGAAGGTGCACCACTTCCGCTGCAGCCGGATGGAGCGCTACATCGTCGCGTGCTACGACGCCGCCGACGGCGGGCACTTCCGCGCCCACCGCGACAACACGACCCGGGGCACCGCGCACCGCCGTTTCGCGGTCTCGATCAACCTCAACGACGACTACGACGGCGGGACGATCCACTTTCCCGAGTACGGTGCGCGGGGCTACCGGATCGGGACGGGCGGCGCGGTCGTGTTCTCCTGCTCGCTGCTGCACGCGGTCTCGCGCGTGATGCGGGGTCGCCGGTTCGCGTTCCTGCCGTTCCTGTACGACGACGCGGCCGCGCTGATCCGCGAACGCAACGACGCGTTCCTGCACGAATCGGTCGGCGCGTACCGCGGGGCAGCGACCGCGCCGTCGAGCCGAGACGCGAGGTCGCCGACGACGGACCCACGCAATTCCGTTGACGGCGGCTGAGGTTTCGTCGATCGCCCTCTGGCGGCTTCGAATTCACGCGAGTTGCTGCTCGATTGGGGCTCGAGTGACGGCCTGGCCTTCGTTCACAACTGAAGTTCCCAGTTGTTGCTGTTCCTTTGTCGAACGAAACCCAAGTCATTGATGATCCCCTGGGCCTTCGCAGAGGGAGCCTGGAAGATGATCTTGCCGGACCCGCCATGTGACATCGCATAGACAATGAAATGCCTGACCAAGCTCGTGCCAACGCCCTGCCCCCGAGCGTCCTCCATCACAAAGAAGCGGTTGATGACCGCGGCTCCCCCGCCCGTGGCAAGACTGCCGTTGATGAACCCGATGTCGCGCCCGGTGCTCGCGGCGACGATTTGAAGAGGCCCGCTTTTTTCCCTGGAGGGCCCAAGAGTCCTCATCGAAAATGTCAGCTCTTTCGTACCGGGAGAATCACCGCGGGCGTGTCCCACACTCGTCGGTGCGAAAGACGTCATCGTCGTCGGCCTGATCATGCTCAACGCCTCACCTATCGCTG
>JBIKMO010000196.1:0-8174 GCA_044359175.1 Burkholderiaceae bacterium
ACCGCGTAGGCCGGCAGGCGCACGAGCAGATGCCAGAGCGTGAGGTAGCTCGCACGGCCGGCCAACGACTCCGATACCTGCCGCATCAGCAGCAGGTTGGCCGAGCCGCTGAGCAGGAAGCGCCCGGGCCGGCGGTCGCGGTCGATGGCCCGCTTGACCGCCGGCATCAGGCCTGGCTCGCGCTGGACCTCGTCGAGCGTGAGCGGCTCGCCAGGCCCTCCCGGCTCGCTCGATGTCAGTCGAACAGATCGGCCACGCCCGGCAGCGCGTCGAGCTCGCCGATGCGCGCGGCGATGCGCGTGATGCGCGCGGCGTCCATCGGCTGGGCCGCGTGAGCCGCGCATGCGTTGAACTTGCCGCGCAGTTCGTCGGCGGACATCGGGTTCGCGGGATGGCCGCGCGGCTGAAGCACCTCGCGTTCGAACACCCGCCCGTCGACGCATTCGATGCGCACCGCACCGCGGGTGGACTGGCCCGCGCCCCACGCGTCGACCACCTCGTGCGTCACCCGGTCGGCCAGGCCGAGCACGGCCGGGTCGCGCAGCGCGGCACCGTCGAAGTCCTCGAGCGTCGCGCGCCGTCGCGCGAGCGCGACCCCGATCGCGAACGGAATGCTGAAGCGGGCCGAAGTGCTCGTGCCCGGCCGCGCGCGCAACGTCCGCGGCTCGCACAGCGTCCGGAAGAACGGTGCGACACGCGCCCGCACCGCGCGCACGTCGCCTGCGCACAGCGCGTGCGCCTCGGCCAGCTCGAGCGCGGCCTCGACGAACGCGTGCGTGCCCCGGCACGACGGCCAGGGCTTGAAGCTCACGTTCGTGCCCTCGAAGCGCTCGCCCAGCCCGCGCAGCGCCGCGTGCGCGTCGCACCGCCCGCCACCGTAGAGCGCGTACAGGCCGGCCGGGCCCTCGAGCGGACGCGCGAAGCCGTCGACCCCGAGGTGCGCGAGCCGCGCGGCGGTGATCGCGGCGCGCGCGAGGAACCCGTCGCGCACCGCGCGCCAGTGCGACGCGTCGTCGCGCTGCGCGGCGGCGCTGCCGGTCGCCAGGCCGAGCGCCAGCGAGAAGCCCTGCACGATCCGGTCGGGCGGCGACCCGAGCAGACGCCCCACGGCCGCGGTCGCGCCGTAGACGCCGAGCACCGGGATCACGGTGAAACCGTCCGGCCGCTCGGGGTTGGACTCGAACCCCATCGCGATCCGGCACGCGACGTCGGCGCCGGCCGCGACCGCGGCCAGCAGCTCGGCGCCCGACGCGCCCGTGGCCTGCGCAACCGCGAGCGCCGCGGGCAGCACCGCCGCGTGCGGATGCACCAGCGTCGCGTCGTGCGTGTCCTCGAAGTCGAGCGCGTGGGCCATGGCGCCGTTGGCGAAGGCCGCGGCCTCGTCGCCGGTACGCAACCCGTGGCCGATCACCACCGCGGGCCCGGGGGCCGCGTCCCGGGCCAGCCGCACGAACGGCCGGCTCGCGCCGGCGAGCCCGCTCGCGGCGAGGATCACGCCCACCTGATCGAGCACGCTCGCCCGCGTGGCCGCCGCCACCCCGGCGGGCAGGCCGCCGCAGCGGACCGCCGCGGCGTGCCGGGCGAGCGCGAGCGACAGGCCCGGCTCGGGCTCCGCGCTCACGCCACCGCGTAGTAGTGGAAGACCGAATGGTCGGCGTTGCGCTGCGCGCAGCCGACGATCACGGTTCGGGTCAGCCAGTCGTGCGGGCCGATCGGCGCATCGAAGGTGGGCGACAGCCGCATGTAGTACTCCGACGGATCGACCGGCTCGAGCGCCTCCATTCGCCGGGCGACCTCGGGCGACGCGTGCCGGTAGCCGCCGTTGCGCATGTAGATCTGCGTGCCGTCCTCGGCCTCGAGCATGTAGTGCGCGGTGAACGCGACCGTATGGTCGGGACGGTAGAGCGCCCAGTCGCCGCCGCTGTACGGCACGACCCGCCCGTTGAGGCGCGGCCCGTCGATGCGCCCGCCGACCGCCGCGACGAACCCGCGCGTTCCGCCCGACGGGATCGGTCCGATCTTCGTGCGGTTGCCCAGCTGCAGCGTGATCCTGAAGACGAACTCGAGCTTCAGCGTCGGCACGTCCATCGCCCCTCCCCCCGGTCGGCACGGCCGCTTGCGGCCTCTCGTTGAACGGAATTATATTCCGCTGAGCGGGATCCGAGGTCAACCTAACCGAGCGGCTCCCCGCACGCCGATCCCGCTCCAGAGCCCGCTGCGATGGCGTCCCGATCCGACGCGTACCTGCTCGACGCCGTGCGCACGCCGCGCGGCCGCGGCCGCCCCGACGGCGGCCTGCACACCCTGTCGCCGGTCGAGCTCGGTGCGATCGTGTTGCGTTCGCTCGACGCGCGCACCGGCTTCGCCGCGGCCGGCCCCGAGGACGTGGTCTTCGGCGTCGGCGACCCGGTGTACGACCAGGGCGCCGACCTGGCGCGCTCGGCCGTGCTGCTCGCCGGGATGCCCGACACGATTCCCGGCTCGGTGGTCACGCGCTTCTGCTCGTCGGGCCTGGACGCGGTGAACCTCGCGGCCGCGCGGATCGCCGCCGGCCAGGCCGACCTGATGGTGGCGGGCGGCGTCGAGATGATGTCGCTGATCCCGATCGCCGCCACCGGTGGGCCCAACGGCAGCGATGCGCGGTTCAACGACGTCGCGCTGAACACGCCGCTCGGTCAGGCCGCCGACCTGCTCGCCACGCTCGACGGACACACGCGCGCGGACGTCGACCGGTACGCGGTCGAGTCGCAGGCGCGCGCCGCCCGCGCGTGGAGCGAGGCCCGCTTCGCGCGCTCGATCGTGCCGGTGCACGATGCGAACGGACGGCTGCTGCTCGATCGCGACCAGCACCCGCGGCCTGGCACCGACCTGGCCTCGCTCGCGAAGCTGCCGCCCGCGTTCGAGGCGGCCGGCCGCGCGGGGCACGACGCGATCGCGCTGCAGCGGTATCCCCAGCTCGAGGGCGTTCGCCACGTGCACACCGGCGGCAACTCCTCGGGCATCGTCGATGGCGCCGCAGCGGTGCTGGTGGGCAGCGCCGAGGCTGCGGCGCGGCTGGGCCTGAGGCCGCGCGCGCGGATCCTGTCGTTCGCCAACGCCGCCACCGACCCGTGTCTGATGCTCACCGCGCCGGCCGAGGCGACGCGCCGCTGCGTGGCGCGCGCCGGCATCGGGCTGGACCAGGTCGACCTGGTCGAGTGCAACGAGGCGTTCGCGTCGGTCGTGCTGCACTTCATGTCGGAGACCGGCATCGGTCCCGAGCGCGTGAACGTGAACGGCGGCGCGATCGCACTCGGCCACCCGATCGGCGCGACCGGCGCGATCCTGGTCGGCACGCTGCTCGACGAGCTGGAGCGCCGCGGCGGGCGCTACGGCGTGGTCACGCTGTGCGTGGGCCTGGGCATGGCGGTGGCCACCGCGATCGAGCGCGTGGACGGGTCGCGGGCATGATCCGGCGCGAGCGGCTCGGCGACCGCGTGCTGCTGCTCGCGCTCGCGGCGCCGGGCTCCGTGAACGCGCTGACCCGGGCGCTGAACGCCGCGTTCGCGCAGGCGGTCGAGGACGCGCTCGCCGACGCCGCGGTGCAGGCGGTGGTCGTGGGGTCGGACCGCGACGGGTTCGCCGCCGGAGGCGACCTGGACGAGCTGCGGCGGTGCGCGACGCCGGCGGACGTGGTCGACGTGGTCGCGCCGATGCTGCGCGCGATGCGGCGGATGGAGACCGGGGGCAAGCGGTTCGTCGCGGCGCTGAACGGTTCGGCGCTCGGCGGCGGGCTGGAGCTCGCGCTCGCGTGCCACGCACGCATCGCCGCCGAGCGTGAGGACGCGCTCTTCGGCCTGCCGGAGTCGACGCTGGGGCTGATGCCCGGTGCCGGCGGCACGCAGCGGCTGCCGAGGCTGCTCGGGCTGCGGGTCGCGGGCGACCTGATGCTCGGCGGCCGGACGATCGACGCGTCGGCCGCGCGCGCGGCCGGCATGGTGGACGCGCTGACGGCGCCCGCCGCGCTGCTGGAGGCCGCCAAGGCGTGCGCGCTGCAGGGCGATGCGCTTCGGCCCTGGGACCGCAAGGGCTTCGAGGTGCCCGGCGGCGACCCGCAGTCGAGCGCGGGCCGCCGCTACCTCGCCGGGGCGTGGGCGGCGGCGCGCGCACGCCGCGGCGCGCCGGATCCGGCCGCCACCGCGATCCTGTCCGCGCTGCACCATGGGCTGGAGCGCGGAATCGACGCGGGGCTGGCGATCGAGACCCGCGAGTTCGCCCGGCTCGCCACCTCGGAGGCCGCGCGCAACACGATCCGCAGCCGCTTCTACGGCCCGCGCGCGCTCGCGGCCGCGCAGCGTTCGGCGCCGCCGCCCGCGCCGCCCGCCCGCGTCGCGCTGGCCGGTGAGGGACCGCTCGCCGATGCGATCGCGGCCGCGCTCGTTCGCGCAGGCGTGCCCACGCTGCGCGATCGCGACGCGCCGGTGGGCGGCGAGCGGACCGGTGACGCGGGCGGCTGCGACCTCGCCGTGGTCGCGCTGTCGGCCGCAGCCGACGACGTCGCGCGGCATCTCGCGCAGGCGCTCCGGCACTGCGCACCCGATGCGCCGATCGTGTGCACCGGCGCGATGGCCGCGATCGCGACGCTCGCGTCCACCTCGGCCGAAGCGGCGCGCGCGGCCGGCCTGCACGTCGTCGAGGTGCCGTCCCCGGTCGTGCACGTCGAGGTCGCCCGCGGCCCGGCGACCTCGACGCGCGCGCTCGACGCGGCCCGCTGGCTCGCGCGGACGCTCGGCGCCGTGCCGCTGGTCGTCGCCGACGGGCCGGGCGGCTTCGCGAACCGCGTGCTCGGCGCGCTGCTGGCCGAAGCGCTGACGCTGGTCGCCGAAGGAACCCCGGTGCCGATGGTCGAGAACCTGGCGAGGACCGCCGGGTTCGCCGTGGGGCCGCTCGCGCTCGTGGCGAGGATCGGACCGGAGGAGGTCGCGCGCCGGCTCGATGCGCTCGCGGGCGAGGCCGCGGTCGTCGCGATGCGCGGTACCCGCGCGAACGAGGGGCTGCGCCGACTGGCGGCCCACGAGGCCGCGGTACACGAGGCCGCGGTACGCGAGGCGGGACGGCCGCCGGCGTTCGCACGCGATGTCGCCGATCGGCTCCTCGCCGCCCAGTCGCTCGAAGCGGTGCGCGCGCTGCAGGACGGCGTGGTCGGCGACGCGCTGCTCGCGGACGCGGCCGCGGTGCGCGGCTGGGGTGTTCCGGCCGCGCTCGGCGGCCCGTTCGCGGCGGTCGACACCGCGGGCGCCGCCGCGTTCGTCGCGACCTGCGACCGGCTGCGCGCGGCGTGCGGCTCGCGCTTCGAGGTGCCGCAGGTGCTGCGCGCGATGGCCGCCGAGGGCCGCCGCTTCCACGCCGCCTGAACCGCCGCGTCAGCCCGCCCCGCGGGCGGCGTCACGCTGCGGGTCGCGCCAGCCGAGCGCGTCGCACAGCCGGCGCGCATGAGACGCGACCAGCTCCGGGAAGCGCTCGGCATGGGCCGGCGTCAGCCGCGACTCGGGCATCGTGAGGCCGATCGAGCCGACGACCCCGCCGGCCGCATCGAGCACCGCCGACGCGAAGCCCACCGCCCCCGCGATGTTGTGGCCGCGGGACATCGCGTAGCCCTGCCGCGCAATCCGCGACAGCTCCGCGCGGAGCGTCCGCTCGGCCGGCAGCCGCCGCCCGGTGGCCGACGCCGGTCCGGCATCGGCCAGGATCCTCGCCACGTCCTCGGCGGGCAGGTGCGCGAGGATGGATCGGCCGAGCGCGCCCCACGCGAGCGGGATGTGGGTGAACCGCTCGACCTGGTAGCGCAGCGGATGCGGCGCGCGTGCGACCTCGACCACCGTCGCCTCCCGGGCCGCCGGCAGGTACATCGTGAAGAAGCAGGTCTCGCCGGTGGCGTCGCGAAGCGAGTCGATCACCGGGCGCACGACCTGACCCGCGTCGAATTGCTGCACGACCAGGGATGCGATCCGGAACAGCTCGCGCCCGGCACGGTACGAGTGGCTGGCGCCGCCGCGCTCGACGAGGCCCGACTGCGCGAGCAGCTGGAGCTGGCGGTGCACCGTGCTGGGCGGCAGCTGCAGGCTCGCGGCCAGGGACTTCACCGACAGGTCGCCGTCGCTCTCGGCGATGCAGCGCAGCAGCCGCACGACACGGGCGACCGTCCCCGACGCGTCGTCGGCGCTTCGGACGTCGGGGGCGGTGCGCGGCGGCATGGGCGGCCGGATGATAGCGCGCGGCGTCGCGGTCGCGGATGCGCGCCGCACGCGCCCTCAGCCGCCGACGATCACGCCGGCGCGCTGCTCGATCGGCTGGATCATCGTCGAGTAGTCGCGCTCGGGCCCGTTGGCCGCGACCACCTGCGCCCACAGCGCGGCCACGGCCCGAGCCACGTCGACCGTCACGCCATGCCGTGCGGCCATCTCGAGGTACAGCTCGAGGTCCTTGGAGCCGATCGACAGCGGGCCGCCGTAGTCGAAGGTGCGCGGCAGGATCGCCTTGGGGAACTTGTCGACGCTCGCGCTCGTTCGGCCGGTGCTGGCGTTGATCGCGTCGATCATCACCCGGGCGTCGCAGCCCGCCTTGACGCCGAGGACGACCGCCTCGCAGGTGATCGCCATCGCGGCGATCGAGATCGCGTTGTTGACCAGCTTGCACACCTGCGCCTGGCCGGGCCGTTCGCCGACGCGGAAGGTGCGCTGCGAGAGCCGGCCGAAGACCGGCGCGAGCCGCTCGAGCAGCGGCGGCGGCCCGGCGGCGATCACCGACAGCGTGCCCTCGCGCGCGCCGCGCGGCCCGCCGCTCACCGGTGCGTCGACGAAGCCGACGCCCGCCGCCGCCATGCGCGCCTCGATCGCCTGCGCGGCCTCCTCGCCGATCGTCGACGCCTCGACGTAGACCTCGATCGCGCCGCCATGCGCGACGCCGTCCGGGCCGTCGACCATCGCGAGGCTCGCCTCGATCGAGGGCAGGCACGCGAAGACCACCGGCGCGCCGTCGGCCACCTCGCGCGGCGAGGCGGCCACGCGCGCACCGCGCGCCGCCAGCGGCGCGGTCGCCGCCGGCGAGCGGTCGAGCACCACCAGCGGGTGACCGGCCTCGAGTAGCCGCATCGCCATCGCGCCGCCCATGTGCCCGGTGCCGATGAACCCGATCGTCTCCATCACGGCCCCGGACGCGTCAGGCGACGCGGAAGTAGCGGATCAGGTTGCCCGCGCGGCTGCGCGATCCGACGCCCACGAACACGCTGCGCGACAGCCAGTCGTGCGGCCCCGGCGGCGTCTCGAAGGTCGGGGTGCAGCGGAAGTAGTACTCGTGGTCGCCCACCGGATCGTCCGGGTCGAGCCGCCACAGGCGCGCCATCACCTCGGGCGGGCCGTGTCGGTAGCCGCGGTTCTGCAGGTAGATGACCGTGCCGTCGTCCTCGCGAAGGAAATAGCGCGCGTCGAAGCAGAACACCCCGTCGTCGCGCACGTGCGGCCACTCGCCGCCGCCCTCCAGCGCGCGTCCGCGCAGGCGCGGGCCCGAGAACTCGCCGCCCGCCACCGGCACGAACAGGCGGCTGCCGCCCTGGGGCAGCGGCTCGAGCTTCACGCGCGGCTTGAGCTGCAGCGTGCACTCGAATGCGAACTCGAGCGCCGGGGTCACGCTCAGTTCGCCTTGTACCCCGACTCGCGGATGATGCGGCCCCAGATGTCGTAGTCGCGCTTGACCAGCGGCGCGAGCTCGGCCGGCCCCGCGCCGACCGCCTCGACCGCGATCAGGTCGAGCCGCTGGCGGACGTCGGGCGAACGGACCGCGTCGATCGCGGCCCGGGCCCACGCGTCGACCAGCTCCTTCGGCGTGCCCGCGGGCGCGAACATCGCGTGCCACTCCGCGCCGTCGATGTCGAAGCCGGCCTCGCGCAGCGTCGGCACGTCGGGGAAGTGCTGCGACCGGGCGGCCCCCGAGGTTGCGAGCAGCCGCGCCTTGCCCTGTTTCGCGAGGTTGCCGATGTCCGCGAGCAGCAGCATCGCGGCCGAGATCTCGCCGTTCTGCAGGCCGATGATCGCCTGGCCGGTCGATTTGTACGAGATGTCGTTCAGCTTCACGCCCGACGACTTGGCGACGATGTCGAGCAGGAACATCGGCGGTGCGCCGCGCCCTCCGGCAGCGGC
>JBIKMO010000197.1:0-8106 GCA_044359175.1 Burkholderiaceae bacterium
CGCAGCCACCCGGATCGGGGGGAGCGAGGCCCGCGGCGGTCGTGGCGTGCGACCCGGCCGGCAAGAAGAACCGACGGACCGGCAGGCGCATGGCGCAGCGCCCGTCGGAGGTCGGCGGATGCGAAACCCTCGACGACGTGGCGCACAGCCGCCGGCGGTCGCCGCGCAAGATCGCGATCGACCCAACCCCGCGCCGCGGCGCGAGCACTGCGACCGTCTTCGGCGAGATCGCGTTGGCCGCTCCGATGACCCTCGGCGGGCGCGAACCGAGCCGCGCCGCCACCGCGCAGGGCGGCATCGCCGCGCGCCGTCCCCGGCCCGGCGGCTCACACGCTGGGCTGGCCGTGGTACAGGCGCACCACGTGCTCGGCGAGCGCGAAGAACAGCCAACGCTCCACCAGCAGGCCCCCGAGCATCGCGACCGCGGCCGCCCAGGCGCCGCCCGCGCCGAAGGCCAGCAGCACGAGCGGCACGGGGACGGTCAGCGCGAAGGTGGCGTTGCGCAGCACGGCCGCCCGCTCGCGGGCGATCGCGAAGCCGAACTCGTGGGTCAGGAAGGTGCCGTGGGTGTGCCCGGCGTCGAGCAGCCGGACCCTCCCCTGCACCCGGCCGACGGGCGCGGCCAGGGGCACCCCGAGGGCCTGGTTGAGCGTCGCGTGCACGCGGCTCGAGAACTTTGCGTACCACGCGGCCTTGACCGCGCCGGCGGCCAGCAGCAGCCCGACCACCCCGGCCGCGTCCGGAGCGGCGAGGCCCCCGGAGCGGGCGATCGCGGTCCACAGCAGCGCGCCCGAGCCGAGCGAGTACAGCAGATAGGCCGCGGGCGTGTGCCAGGTGCGCCAGCGCGGCACGGTCTTCAGGCACGCGTAGATCATCGCCGTGCTGAGCACGACCACGCCGGCGAGCACGATCGTGGCGACCGCGGTCACGGCCGCGAGGCGGCTGCCGCTCGCGCTCGCCCACAGATGCAGCGCGGCGAGCGGGTACAGCGCGACCGCGAACACGCCCTCGCGCGACAACCACGAGGTGCGGAAGCGCGCGAACGCCCGCCATGCGTTGCGCGGATTCGCGAGATGACGGGTGGAGGACAGCAGGCCGGCGGTCAGCAGCAGGGCGGCCGCCGCGGCCGCCGCCCAGAAGGCGGGGTGCGAGCCGTCCACGCGTCCGGCGAGCTGCGCCGACAGCAGCCACATGATCAGGCCGAGCCCGGCCCCCGAGCTCACCGTGAAGAAGACCACCGACAGCGCGGGCTTCACAGCCGGATCAGCCGATTGACCATCGAGGCGAGGCGCGCCTGCAGCGTGCCGCGCGGCGGGGCCGCCTTCGGTGCCGGCACCTCGGGCGCCGCGCGCGGGGGCAGGTAGCGGTTCACCGGCCGGTAGCCGAGTTCGGGCAGCAGCGGCGCGCCCTCGCGCTCGCGCACCAGCGCGGACACGCGCGAGTCCGGGTCATCGAGGTCGCCGAAGTGGCGCGCGTGCGCCGGGCAGGCGAGCACGCACGCCGGCTGTCGCTCGGCCTCGGGCAGCGCCGTGTCGTAGATGCGGTCGACGCACAGCGTGCACTTGCGCATCACCCCCTCGTTCTCGTCGAGTTCCCGCGCTCCGTACGGGCAGGCCCACGCGCAGTAGTTGCACCCCATGCACTTCTCGGGGTCGATCAGCACGATCCCGTCCTCGGCCCGCTTGTACGAGGCGCCGGTCGGACAGACCGTCACGCAGTCCGCCTCCTCGCAGTGCATGCAGGACATCGGCACGTTCAGCGTGCGGCTGTTCGGGTAGTCGCCCGCCTCGTAGTGGCGGATGCGGTTGAACCACACGCCCGAGGGCTCCGGCCCCTGTGGCTGGTAGTCGGGCGCGCCCCCGGCCATCAGGCTGCGGCCGTTCCATTCCTTGCAGGCGGTCGCGCACGCATGGCAGCCCACGCAGGCGTCGACGTCGATCACCAGACCCAGTCGCTTCATCCGGCCCCCTTCCACGGTCGTTCGGGTCACGGCGCGTCCGCCCGGCGCACCCGCACCTTGAGGTCGTACCACGCGGCCTGCCCGGTGATCGGGTCGCTGTTGGTCAGGCTCGGCTCGCCCGGGCGGCCCGGCAGGGTCTCGCTGATCAGGTGATTGAGCAGGAAGCCGACGTTGGACTCGGAGGCCTGCGGCGACAGGCCCCAGGTGCCGGACATCTTGCCGATCGCGTTCCAGGTCCACACCGTATGCCGCTCGCAGCCCTCCATGGTGCGCAGCCGGCATCGGATGCGCCTCACCGCAGCCGCCGGATCCATGCGGGCGTGGGTCGGGGTCCCGGGCTGCGGGGCGACTGGCGGGTGGCCGGATTCGACCCACACCCAGTCGCCGTCCGCCAGACCGAGATCGGCCGCGGCGGCGGTGTTCATGTACAGCGCGTTCTCCGCGACGATCTGGCGCAACCACGCGTTCTGGCTGTCCCACGAGTGGTACATCACCATCGGCCGCTGGGTGATCGCGTGGAACGGGAACGCGTCGGCCCCGGCCTGCGCCTCGATCCGCTCGGCCTCGATCGGCGGGTACCAGAACGGCAGAGGATCGAAGTAGGTCGCGAGCCGCTGCCGATCCTCCGCGCGGCGCGGGCACGGCCCGTCGTACTGACCGAGCCCGGCGAGCCGGAACTTCTGCAGCGGCTCGCTGTACAGCTGCATGACGATCGGTTCGACCTTCGGCACGAAACCCGCACGGGTCGCGGCCTGGAGGTAGTCCCGGTTCGCGAAGCGCATGTACTTCTGCTCGTCCGGCCAGTGGTGCGCGAAGAACGCCTTGTTGGCGGCGTACGCGTCCCACTGGCGCGGGTTCGGCGCGCCGACCAGCGAGTCGGCTCCGTCGGCGCCGCGCCAGCCCGCGAGGAACCCGATGCCGGGCGCACGCTCGTAGCGAACGATGAAATCCGCGTAGTCGTCGTACTTCGGGCGTCCGTCGGCGCCGACGAAGGCCGGAAACCCCAGCCGTCCGGCCAGGTCGACCAGCACGTCCTGCCAGGGACGCACGTCGCGGTCGGGTGCGATCAGCGGGTGCCGGATCGCGTCGGCGGCCGCATCCGGCTCCGAGATCGGCCGGTCGAGCAGCGAGATCGCGTCGTGGCGCTCGAGGTAGGTGGTGTCCGGCAGCACGAGGTCGGCGAAGCGCACGGTCTCCGAATCGAACGCGTCCGACACCACGACGAACGGGATCCGGTAATCGCCCCGCTCGTCCTGGGCGACCAGCATCGCCTGGGTGCCGGTGGTGTTCATCGACGAGTTCCAGGCCATGTTGGCCATGAACAGCATCAGCGTGTCGATCGGATAGGGGTCCGCCTCGGCCGCGTTGCGGATCACCATGTGCATCAGCCCGTGCGCGGCGATCGGGCTCTCCCACGAGTACGCCTTGTCGATGCGCAGCGGGGTACCCTGGGCATCGACCGCGAGGTCCTCGGGCCGGGTCGGGAACCCAAGCAGCGGACGCGCGCACGGCGTGTCCGGTGCGGCGAACCGCGCAGCATCGTTCTCGGGCAGTTGCGGCGGTGGCACGGGCTTGGGAAACGGGGCGCGCGCGCGGAAGTTGCCGGGGCCGTCGAGCGCGCCGAGCAGCATCTGGATCAGGTGAAGCGCGCGGCAGGTCTGGAAGCCGTTGCTGTGCGCCGAGACGCCGCGCATCGCGTACATCGCGACTGGCCGCCCGACGACGCTGTCGTGCCGCACGCCCCAGACGTCGGTCCAGGCGATCGGCAGCTCGATGGTCTGCTCGAACGCGACCTGGGCCATCTCGAGCGCCAGACGCTCGATGGTCGCCGCCGGCACGCCGCACGCGTCGGCGACGGTCTCCGGCGCGTAGCACGGCTCGAGCGCTCGTTCGGCCATCAGCGTCATCGCGGTGCGCACGCGCTCCCCGCCGGGCGCGACGAACGTGCCGAACAGTGCCGGCGCACTGCCCGGGCCGTGGGCGCAAGGCGCGCCGATCGACTGGTCCCACAGCACCGGCCGGCCCTCGGCGTCGCGCAGGAACAGACCGTCCCGCGAAGTGCCCGGCGCGTCGATCACCAGCCACGGGGCATTGGTGTAGCGCAGCAGGAACTCCCAGTCGAACAGTTCGCGCGACAGCAGCACGTGGCAGATCGCCATCGCGAGCAGCCCGTCGGTCCCGGGCCGGATCGGCACCCACTCGTCGGCGATCGCCGAATAGCCGGTGCGGATCGGATTCACCGACACGAACTTCGCGCCGTGCCGCTTGAGCTTCTCCAGCCCGATCTTGATCGGGTTGCTCGCGTGGTCCTCGGCGACGCCCCACATGATGAAGTACTTCGCCCGGTCCCAGTCGGGCGCGCCGAACTCCCAGAACGACCAGCCGATCGAGTACAGGCCAGCGGCCGCGACGTTGACCGAGCAGAAACCGCCGTGCGCCGCCCAGTTCGGCGTGCCGAACTGCTGCGCCCACAGACCGGTGAGCGCCTGCATCTGGTCGCGCCCGGTAAAGAACGCGAGCCGCCTGGGCTCGGTCGCGCGGATGCGCGCGAGCCGCATGGCGAGCATCTCGAGCGCCTCGTCCCAGCCGATCGGGTCGAACACGCCCGCACCGCGAGGGGTCCCGGGGCGCCGGATCATCGGGTGGCGCAGCCGGGCGGGCGAGTACTGCTTCATGATCCCGGCGCTGCCCTTGGCGCACAGCACGCCCTGGTTGACCGGATGCTCGGCGTTGCCCTGGATGAACCGCACCGTGGTGCGCGCCGGCCCGGACTCGGTGGCCGGCTCGTCCTGCAGCGTGACCTGGATGCCGCAGCGGCACGCGCACATGTAGCAGGTGGTGTACTCGACCCGCTGGCGCGTCCGGTCCTCGAGGCGCACGGGCCGGTCTGCGGCGGGGGTGAGCGGGGTGCGGGACTCGCGTTTTGCTGACATCGTCATCGGAGTCTAGCGGGCGCAATCCATCGAGGAAAACGCGTAATAATGGAAAACGATATCGAGTCATCCGATGGATTCCAGCCCCCGACCCGACGCCCCCCCGATCGTGCGAACCCGCGTGTCGCTGCGCCAACTCGAGGCGTTCTGCGCGGTGGTGCTCGCCGGCGGCGTATCGCGCGCCGCGGTCCGGCTCGCCCGCACGCAGTCGGCGGTCAGCGCGTCGATCGCGGAGCTGGAGGCGGCGATCGGCACCGCGCTCTTCGAGCGTGCCGGGCGCGGGCTGCGGCCCACCGAGGCCGCACGGCGGCTGCTCCCCCACGCGCTCGACGTGGTCGAACGCGCCGCCGAGCTGCCCGCGCTCGCTTCGGGCGCGCCGGACGACGGGCAGCGGCTGCAGGTCGGCGCCTCCCGGACCATCGGACCGTTCGTGATGCCGGCCCTGATCGCGCGGTTCGCGGCACGGCGGCCCGGCACCACGGTCGAGCTCTCGGTCGCCAACACCGCCGACCTGCTCGCCCGACTGCGTCGTCTCGAGCTCGATCTGGCCTTCGTCGAGGGCCACGTGGTCGATCCCGAGGTCTCGATCATCGAATGGATGCGCGACGAGCTCTGCCTGTTCGCACGCGCCGGACACCCGGTGCTGCGCACGCTGAAGGGCGGGCGTCCGAGTGCAGGGTTCCGAGATGCGCTCGCCGCATCACGCTGGGCGCTGCGCGAGCCCGGTTCGGGTACCCAGGACACCTTCCTTCGGGCGCTCGCGCCGGTGATCGGACAACCGCGCCCCGGCGTGGTCGCCGACGACCCGCTCGCGCTGCAGCGGCTGGTCGCCGAGGGCGACTGGCTCGGCTGCCTGAGCCGCCGTGCGATCGCCGACGCGCTGCGCGCCGGCGCGCTGGTCGCGCTGCCCGCGCCCGACCGGGACGTCGCCCGCGCGCTGGTACGCCGCTTCTGGGTCGTCCGGCTGCCCGGGCGCTATCGGGGCGCCGCGCTCGATGCGCTGCTCACCGAGGCGGGCGTACCGCCCGAGCGCGCGCTCAGCCCGGGCGCATCAGCTCGGCGAAGCGCCCCAGGTCGACGTTCCCGCCGCTGAGGATCACCCCGACCCGGCGTCCGGCCACCGGCACCGCGCCGGTGAACGCGGCCGCGGCGGCGAGCGCCCCGGTGGGCTCGACCACCAGCTTCATCCGCTCGAAGAGGAAACGCATCGTTTCCACGAGCGCCGCGTCCGACACGGTCGCGACGCCGGCTGCGCCGTGCCGCAGCAGCGGGAACGTCAGCTGGCCGAGGTGCTGGGTCTGCGCACCGTCGGCGATCGTGTCCGGCACGTCGATGTGCACGATCCGGCCCTCGGCGAGCGAACGTTTCGCGTCGTCGCCGGCCTCGGGCTCGACCCCCCAGACCGCGCAGCCCGGCGCGAGGCCGTCGCGGGCGAGCACCGTGCCGCCGGTGAGGCCGCCACCGCCCAGGCAGCTGATCACCAGCTCCAGTCCCTCGACCTGATCGAACAGCTCCAGCGCGGCGGTGCCCTGACCCGCGATCACGTCGGCGTGGTCGTAGGGCGGGATCAGCGCGAGACCGCGTTCGGCCGCGAGACGCTCGCCGATCGCCTGCCGGTCCTCGGTGCGGCGGTCGTACTGAACCACCTCGCCACCGTAGCCCAGCGTGGCCGCAAGCTTGGCTGCCGGAGCGTCCCGCGGCATCACCAGCGTCGCCGGAACGTCGAGCAGCCGCGCCGCGTAGGCGATCGACTGCGCATGGTTGCCGGACGAGAACGCGACCACGCCTCGACGCCGCTGCGCCTCGGGCAGCGCAGCGATCGCGTTGTAGGCGCCGCGGAACTTGAACGCACCGGCCCGCTGAAGGTTCTCGCACTTGAAGTGCAGCGACGCGCCGGTGAGTGCGTCCGCGGTGCGCGAGCGCAGCACCGGGGTTCGGTGCGCGACCCCCGCCAGCCGGGCGGCCGCGGCCCGGACGTCGTCATGAGTGGGCAGGTTCATCGCGCGATGCTACCGCAGCGCACCGAACGCCCGATCGCCGGGCGACCCGCACGCTTGCGCTCGAGAATCCCTGTTCGTCGCCGGCGCGTCTGTTCCCGGAACACGCGATTCCGTATGCTGCCCGCTGACGGCACCCTGATTCCGCCGACCACCCGGATCCGCCGACTCCCTGGAGCATCCCGATGTCATCGACCCCCTCCCCGTTTCGACGCGAACTGCTGCTCGCCACCGCCGCCGCCAGCGGCGCCTCCGTGCTCGGTGTGCCGATGGACGTGCTGGCCCAGGCCGCCCGCGGCGGCGTCGTGGTGATCGGCACCACGCAGCGGCCCCGCCACCTGAACCCGGCGGTGCAGTCGGGTATCGCGACGATGATGCCCGGTGCGCAGCTCTTCACGACCCCGATGGGGATCGATTCGAAGTGGCAGCCGACGCCGATGCTCGCCGAGCGCTGGTCGGTATCCGAGGACGCCCGCAGCATCACGCTGAACCTGCGCCGCGACGCGGTGTTCCACGACGGCCGACCGATCACCGCCGAGGACGTGCAGTTCTCGGTCGAGGCGGTCCGCGACAACCATCCGTTCAAGTCGATGTTCGCGCCGGTCAACGCGGTGACCTTACCCGACGCGCACACCGCGGTGATCCGCCTCGCCGAGCCCCACCCGGCACTCGCCCTCGCGATGACCACGGTGTTCCTACCGATCATGCCGAAGCACGTGTACGGCGACGGACAGCCGCTGCCCACGCATCCGCGCAACGCAACCAACGTCGTGGGCTCCGGGCCGTTCCGGGTGGTCGAGTTCAAGTCGGGCGAGCACCTGATCATGGAACGCTTCGACCGGTTCTTCGTCAAGGACCGGCCGCTGATCGACCGGCTGATCATCCGCGAGTACAAGGACCCGTCGAGCCTCCTGCTCGCTTTCGAGCGCGGCGAGGTCGACGTCAACATCGCGCTGACCGACCCCCGTGACGTCGACCGCGCCCGCCGGGTCACCGGCGCGACGGTCGTGTCCGAACTCGCGCGCGGCATCGGCCCGCTGATCTGGCTGGCGTTCAACAACAAGCACCCGCAACTGCAGGACAAGCGCGTGCGGCAGGCCATCTCGTTCGCGATCGACCGTGAGTTCATCACCAAGACGCTGTTCGTCGGCATGCACCGGCGTGCGACCGGACCGATCGGCAGCGCGAGCCCGCTGTACTCGGCCGACGTCGAACG
>JBIKMO010000198.1:0-8013 GCA_044359175.1 Burkholderiaceae bacterium
CAGCACGCGTTCGGCGAGCGGAAGCGTCTCGTTGCGGTGCTGCAGCCAGGCGAGTGCTTCGAGCATCGGCACGGGCTCGCACAGGTAGTAGTGCGGGATCTCGCGCTTGGAGCGGGCCATCGCGGCGGCGATCGACGCGCGCATCGCGGCCTGGCGCTCGGCGAGGCCCGGGACGGATCCGGCCCGGGACGGGTCCGGCCGGACCACGGGCGACGCGGGCGACGCGGGCGACGCGGGCGACGCAGGCGACGCGGACGGCGCGGGCTGCGACGCGGGCTGCGACGCGGGCGACGCGAGCTTCGGCGCTGCCGCGGCCGCCGCCGCGCGCTCGACGTCGTCACGCGTGACCGCACCGTGCGGCCCGGTGCCCGCGACCCGTTCGGCATCGACGTCCAACTCGCGCGCTCGCCGACGCGCCGAAGGCGACACCGGATGCCGTGCCGCGGCGAGGACCGCCGCGGCGGCGGGCACCGTCCCCTCGGGCTGCAGCGGCGAGACCGGCGTCCCCGGCGGCGGAACCCGCACCACCGGCACGACCGATGCAACCGATGCGACCGGCGCAACGGCCGCAGCCGGCCCGGGAACGGCCTCCTGGACCGCCACCACCGCAGCCGGCGCCGCGCCCCGCTCGCCCGCCGCGTCGGCCACCACCATCATCGCGGCGCCGACCGGGATCTTCGTGCCGGGCGCGACGAGCAGGGTCTCGACCACGCCGTCGCGCCAGATCTCGACATCCACCGCCGCCTTCGACGTGTCGACCACCGCGACGACCTGGCCGCGGCGCACGGGGTCGCCGGGCCCCACGCGCCATTCGAGCAGCGTGCCCTCGTCCATGTCGGCGCCCAGCGACGGCAGCTCGAAGCGGGTCGTGCCCATCGTGCCTCCGGCTCAGGGGTTCGCGCCGAGCAGCGCGCGCACGGCGGCGACGACCTTGTCGGCCTGCGGCAGCGCCGCCTCCTCCAGGTGCCGCGCATAGGGGATCGGCACCTCCTCCGAGCACACGCGGGCGGGCGGCGCATCCAGGTCGTAGAACGCCTGCTCCGCGATGCGCGCGATCACCTCGGCCGCGAGGCTGCCCGAACGCCAGCCCTCGTCGACCACCACCACCCGCCGTGTCTTGCGCACCGACGCCATCACGGTCGCGTCGTCCAGCGGACGCAGCACGCGCAGATCGATCACCTCGGCGTCGATGCCCACCTCGGCCAGCCGCCGCGCGGCGACCATCGTCTTGGGCAGCGAACCGCCGTAGGTGACCAGAGAGACCTGCGAGCCCGCACGGCGCACCCTGGCCCGGGTGAGGTCGACCGTGCACGGCTCGGGCACGTCCTCCTCGAGGGTGTACAGCTGCGCGTGCTCGAAGAGCAGCACGGGGTCGGGATCGGCCAGCGCCGGCGCGAGCATGCCGCGAGCGTCCTCCACGGTGCCGGGCGCGACGATCTTCAGCCCCGGAACGTGCGCGAACCAGCCCTCGAAGCTGTGCGAGTGCTGCGCGGCGACCTGCCGGCCCGCGCCGGTCGCCATCCGGATCACCAGCGGCACGCCGAACTGCCCGCCCGACATGTGCCGGTACAGCGCCGCGGTGTTGACGATCGCATCGAGCGCCAGCAGGCTGAAGTTGACCGTCATCACCTCGACGATCGGGCGCATGCCGCCGAGCGCCGCGCCCACGCCGGCCCCCACGAACCCGAGCTCGGACAGCGGCGTGTCGCGGACCCGCTCCGGGCCGAACTCCTCGAGCAGCCCCTTGGACACCGCGTAGGTGCCGCCGTAGGCGCCGACGTCCTCGCCCATCAGGAACACGCGCGGATCGGCGGCGAGCGCCTCGCGCAGCCCCTGGCGCAGCGCGTCGCGATAGGTCATTCGCGTCATGGCGGGCTCCTCACGCGGCGCCGGGCTCGGCGAGCAGGTCGCGGCCGAGCGACTCGACCGGCTCCCAGGTGCCGGCCTCGGCGTAGGCCACCGCATCGTCGACCTCGGCCTGCGCGGCCGCGTCGATCGCGAGGAACTGCTCCTCGGTCAGCAGCCCCTGCGCCTTGAGCCGCGCGGTGAAGGTGTGGATCGGCCCGCGCGTGCGCCACTGCTCGACCTCGTCCTTCGACCGGTACAGCTCGGCGTCGAACATGGAGTGGGCACGGAACCGGTAGGTACGGAACTCGACGAACATCGGGCCGCCGCCGTCGCGCACCATCTCGGCGGCGCCCTGCGTCGCCTCGTGCACCGCCACCACGTCCATGCCGTCGATGCGCACCGCGGGCATGCCGTACGAGGCGGCCTTCACGCACAGGTCGGTCTGCGCCTCGTAGCGCTCGATCACCGTACCCATCGCGTACAGGTTGTTCTCGCAGCAGAACAGCACCGGCAGCTTCCAGAGCGCCGCGAGGTTCATCGACTCGTGGAACGCGCCCTCGGCGACCGCGCCGTCGCCGAAGAAGCAGGCGCTCAGCGCGCGCCGGCCCAGCATCCGGTCGGCGAGCGCGAGGCCGACCGCGATCGGCAGCCCGCCGCCGACGATCGCGTTGCCGCCGTACAGGCGCGTGGCGCGATCGAACAGGTGCATCGAGCCGCCGCGGCCACGCGCGCAGCCCTCCTGCTTGCCGTACATCTCGGCCATGATCGAGCGCATCGACAGCCCGCGCACCAGCGCGTGGCCGTGCTCGCGGTACGTGGCCACCAGGTTGTCGCCGGCCGCGAGCGCGTTCAGCGCACCGGCGGCCACCGCCTCCTCGCCGATGTACAGATGCAGGAAGCCACGGATCTTCTGCTGGCCGTACAGCTCGGCGCAGCGTTCCTCCATGCGGCGGATCCGCACCATGTCGGCGAGGACCTTCGTCGCGAGCTCGGCACCCCAGGGCACGGGCCCGGCCGGCGGTGCCGGCACCCGGTCGGTCATCGGAGGCTCCTTCGTTGCACGCGGGCGTCGCGGCGACCCGGCACGCCCCGAGTGCGATCCACGTTCACGCCCCGCCCTCGAGCGTCGAGGTGTCGCCTTCGGGCAGGCCGAGCTCGCGAGCCTTCAGCAGGCGACGCATGATCTTGCCGCTGCGCGTGCGCGGCAGCGTCGCCAGGAAGGCGATCTCCCGGGGCGCCACCGCGGGGCCCAGCCGCTTGCGCGCGTGCGCGAGCAGCTCGCGGCGCAGCGGTTCGCCGGGCTCGTGGCCACCCTTCAGCGACACGAACGCCTTCACCGCCTCGCCGACCACGGGGTCGGGCTTGCCGATCACGCCGGCCTCGGCGACCGCGGGATGCTCCATCAGCACGCTCTCGACCTCGAAGGGGCCGATCAGGTGCCCGGCGGACTTGATCACGTCGTCCGCGCGCCCGACGAACCAGTACCAGCCGTCCGCATCGCGCCGGGCGAGGTCGCCGGACAGGTACCAGTCGCCGGCGAACGACTTGCGGTAGCGTGCCTCGTTGTCGAGGTAGCCGCGGAACATCGACGGCCAGCCGACGCGCAGCGCGAGCTCGCCCTCGACGTCGGGCGCGTCGATCGGCCGCACCCGCGGCGGCTCGCCCTCGGCCTCGAGATGCTCGACGATCGCCGCCTCCACGCCGGGCAACGCCCGGCCCATGGAGCCGGGCCGGATGTCGACCGCGGGGGTGTTCGCGATCATGATCCCGCCGGTCTCGGTCTGCCACCAGTTGTCGTGGATCGGCAGGCCGAGCACGTCCCGGCCCCACCAGACCGCTTCGGGATTGAGCGGCTCTCCGACGCTCGCGACGAAGCGCAGCGCCGGATACGCGTGCGCACGCGCCAGTTCCGGACCGGCCTTCATCAGCATCCTGATCGCGGTGGGTGCGGTGTACCAGACGCTGATGCGCTCGTGCGCGAGCAGCCCGTACCAGCGCTCGGCGTCGAATTCCTCGCGGTCGACCAGCGAGGTGACGCCGTGCAGCAGCGGCGCGATGATCCCGTAGGACGTGCCGGTGACCCAGCCCGGGTCGGCGGTGCACCAGTACCGGTCCTCCGGATGCAGGTCGAGCGCGTAGCGGCCGGTCGCGTGGTGGGCGACGACCGCGCCGTGCACGTGGATCGCGCCCTTGGGCGTGCCGGTCGTGCCGCTCGTGAAGTGCAGCAGCGAGGGATCGTCCGGCCCGGTGGCCACGGTCTCGAAGCGATCGGACGCGGCGGCCATCAGCGCGGCGAGATCGTGCGTCCCGGGCTCGTCGACCGGACCCTCGCCTTCCCCGATCAGCAGCACGTCACGCAGCGACGGCATGCGCTCGCGCAGGTCGCGCACCTTGCGCCGGTACAGTCCGTCGGTGGTGACCAGCACCCGGCCGTGGCCGAGGTTGATCCGGGTGGCGATCGGTTCGGGCCCGAAGGCCGAGAACAGCGGCGTGACCACGGTACCGTTGCGCAGCGCGCCCAGCACCGCCACGTAGAGCTCGGGGATGCGCCCGGCGAGCACGAACAGCCGGTCGCCGCGACCGACGCCGAGCGTCGCGAGCACGTTCGCGAAGCGGGCGGTCAGCCGCTCGAGTTCGCCGTATCCGATGTCGATCGCCGGCCGATCGCGGGCGACGAAGCGCAGCGCCACGCGGTCGCGCAGCGGCCCCCGCGCGTGGCGCACGACCGCCTCGTGCGCGATGTTCAGTCCGCCGCCGGGCAGGCCTTCGAGGTCGCGCCGCGACCTGCCCCAGGGATCCTCGATCACCTCGCCCGCCGCCAGGTTCGGCGCCACGCGCAGCTCGCCGGGCGACTTCCGGATCACCGTCGGTCTGTCCATGGGCCCCTCCTCCAGGCCCACTCTAGCGGGGGCCGCGCACCGGACGTTGACCCGCGTCAAGCGCGACGTCCGCGGGCCTCGCGCGCCGCGCGCGAAACCGCGCGGTCACTGCGTCCGGACGATCTCGTCGGTGATCCGGTACCCGCCGTCCAGCCAGTCGACGATCTCGCGGGCCGCCGGGTGATCGACCGCGGCATAGCGCGCCCGCAGCTCGCCATGACGCTCGCCCAGGCGATCCAGGCCGGTGTCCTGCAGCAGGATCAGGTCCTCGCGCACGCTGCGCGCGAGCGCGGCGTCGCCGATCGCCGCATCGCAGGCGCGTGCGAACGCCGCGCCATACGCGTACGCGTCGTCGCCGGTGCGATAGCGCTCGGCGAGCGTGATCGCCGGGATGCAGCCGAGCACCGGCTGCAGCGCGGGGTTGATCGCATGGCCGCTCACCCGCGAGGCGTTGTGCGCGGGCCGCCCGGTGAACGCGCGCAGGTGCAGCACCTGCGACATCCGCTGGCCATCGTTGACCGGGTAGTTGTCCCAGAGCATCGGCGCACGGCGCAGCCGGCCGGCGACCTCCGACAGATGCGCGGCGCCGAACTCGCGCGAGCACACCTCCTCGCCGGTCCAGAACACGCGCACCGCCGGATCGAGCAGCGCGCCCAGCCGCTCGAGGTAGCCGGCCGGTCGCGCACCGAACGCTCGGTCGAGCACCGGATCGTCGCTGTAATAGCTCGGGCAGACGAGGAGCCGGGGCGCGCGAGTGCGCTGCGCGACGAAGTCCACGATCGCGGCCTGACGGTCGGCGAGCCGCGGATCGTCACCCCGGATGTCGTCGAACAGCAGCGCGAGCTCGTCCAGCCCCACCTCGGCGTCGAGCAGCGCGATCCGTGCGGCCAGCCGCGTCCAGTCGCCGCTGCCCGGCGCATCGTCGAACCCGTGCGGGCTCAGGCCCACGCCGAACCGAACCGCGCGTGCGCGGCAGTGCGCCGCGAAACCGGCCAGCGACGCCATCCCGGCAGCCTCGAACGGCTCGCGCCAGCCGCGGCGCAGCGGAGCCGCCGCCTTCGGTGCGTACAGGAAGAACCGGTAGCCGTGCGGGGCGAGCGTGTCGACCACGCGTGCGCGATCCGCCCAGCACCAGGGGCGGCCGTAGTAGCCTTCGACGATGCCGAGATCGACGGGAAGCGGGGGCATGGCGGGTTCCGGCGGAGCTGACGGACGTCACGCATTGTCGGGGATCGCCGGGCCGCCGCGCGACCCCGGCACCGACGTCGGCCGCATCGAGCGCGCCCGATTCGACCTGACGCGCTGGCGGCGCTTCCGGGCGATCGCCGGACCCTTCTGGCGCTCCGAGGAGCGCTGGCGCGCCGGCGTGCTGGCGGCGCTGTTGGCGGTGCTGCTGCTCGGGCAGACCGCGTTCAACCTGCGTTTCGTCGAGCAGAGCGGCGAGCTGACCTCGGCGCTCGCCGCCCACGACGAGGCGCGGTTCTGGTCGGCGATCCGCTTCACCCTCGGGCTGCTCGCGTTCGCGGTGCCGGTGTGGGCGCTGTACTACTGGACCCGCGACACGCTCGGGCTGCACTGGCGGCGCTGGCTCACCCACCGCTTCCTGGACGCGTACCTGGGCAACCGCGCGTACTACGCGCTCGACGCCCGCGGTGAGATCGACAACCCGGACCAGCGGATCGCCGAGGACGTCGCGAGCTTCACCCAGCAGTCGCTCTACTTCCTGATGGTGGCCGCCGGCGCCGCGATCCAGCTGGCCGCGTTCGTCGCGCTGCTGTGGTCGATCTCGCGCGAGCTGGTGTGGTTCCTGGTCGGCTACGCGGTGCTGGGCACCGCGGTGACGATGCTGGTCTTCGGCCGGCCCCTGGTGGGGCTGAACTTCCGCCAGCTCAAGCGCGAGGCGGACTTCCGCTTCGGGCTGGTGCGCATCCGCGAGAACGCCGAGCCGATCGCGTTCTCGCACGGCGAGGCCGACGAGGCGCGCCGCGCGAAGGGGCGCTTCGAGCCGGTGTTCAGCAACAGCCGGCGGCTGCTGCGCACGCAGTTCGGGCTGAACCTGTTCCAGTACGCGTTCAGCTTCCTCACGCTGGTGCTGCCCAGCGCGATCATCGCGCACCGCGTGCTGTCGGGTGAGCTCGAGGTGGGCCACGCGGTCCAGGCAGGCGGCGCATTCACCGCGATCCTCGCCGCGCTCACGGTGGTGGTCGACCACTTCGAGGGGCTGTCGCGACTGTCGGCCGGGGTGGACCGCCTCTACGGGTTCGCGACCCTGCTGGATGGCCACGCGGACGGCCGAACCGGTGACGTCACGCGGGTCGCGCCGCTGGTCTCGGGAGGCCCCGGGCGCCACGCCGGTGGCGGCGGCGCGCCGAACGCTCCGGACGCACCGGCGCGGCCCGAGGCCTTCGCCCCCCCCGGGGCCCGCGCGCCTTCCGGCGTGTCCGCGCACCCCGGCGTCTCGACGACCCCAGGCGCACCCGCGGCGACCGCGCCCGCCTCGTCGATCGCCGCCGACGCACGGATCGACACCGTGGCCGCACCGACCCTGGCGCTGCACCGGCTGACCGTGTGCACGCCGGACGGGCTGCGCACGCTCGCGCTCGAGGTCTCGCTGCGGGTCGAGCCGGGCGAGGGGCTGCTGATCGTGGGCGGCAGCGGCGGGGGCAAGAGTTCGCTGCTGCGCGCGATCGCGGGCCTGTGGACCCGCGGCGCCGGGCGGATCGAGCGGCCCGCGGCGGACGAGCTGGTCTTCCTGCCGCAGCAACCGTACATGGCGCTCGGTCCGCTGCGCGACCAGCTGCTCTATCCGAACCGCGACCGTACGGTCGGCGATGCCCGGCTGATCGCGCTGCTCGAGCGCGTGAACCTGGGCGGGCTCGTGCAGCGGCTCGGCGGTCTGGACGCCGATCACGACTGGGCGAAGGTCCTGTCGGTGGGCGAGCAGCAGCGGCTCGCGTTCGCGCGCGTGCTGCTCGCCGAGCCGCGCTACGCGATGCTCGACGAGGCGACCAGCGCGCTCGACGCCGCCAACGAGGTCAACCTCTACCGCCAGCTCGCCGCCTCGCGCAGCACGCCGGTGAGCGTGAGCCACCGGCCCGGCGTGCTGCCGTTCCACGCGCGGGTGCTCGAGCTTCCCGGCGACGGCAGCTGGCGGCTGCTGCCCGCGCAGGGCTACCGGTTCGGCGGCGAGTGAACTCCAGCGCGCGCGCCCGGTTCAGCCGGGCGGCGATCCGCGCGACCGCGCCTCGTGCCGCGCGATCCAGACGGTCGACGCCACGATCACCGC
>JBIKMO010000199.1:0-7965 GCA_044359175.1 Burkholderiaceae bacterium
AGGCCGCGATGCGCGCGTCGATCGCCGCCGCGATGGCCCGCTCCAAGCGCGAGATCCCGCACTACTACCTGTGCGAGCCCGTGCCGATGCTCGAAGCACTCGCCTGGCTGCAGCACCGCAACGAGATGCTTCCGCTCGCCGAACGCGTGCTGCCCGCCGCGCTGATGCTGAAGGCGGTCGCGCGCGCGCTCGCACGCGTGCCCGAGCTCAACGGCACGCTGCGCGACGGCGCGTTCGTGCCGAGCGCCGCGGTGCACGCGGGCGTCGCGATCGCGCTGCGCGGCGGCGGGCTGGTCGCCCCCGCGATCCACGACGTGCAGGACAGGCCGCTCGCCGCGCTGATGCGCGACCTGTCGGACCTGGTCCGGCGCGCGCGGGCCGGCAGCCTGCGCAGCTCCGAGATGTCCGACCCGACCATCACCGTCACGCAGCTCGGCGACCAGGGCGTCGAGAGCGTGTTCGGCGTGATCTACCCGCCCCAGGTCGCGATCGTGGGCTTCGGGCGGATCGCCGAGCGGCCCTGGGTTCGCGACGGCTGGATCCGCGCCGTGCCGGTCGTCACCGCGACGCTGTCGGCCGACCACCGCGTGTCCGACGGCCATCGCGGCGCGCTCTTCCTCGCCGAACTGCGCGAGACGCTGCAGCGGCCCGAGGCGCTCGACGCACCCTCCGGAGGATGATCCGATGCAGGACGAACGCGCCACCCTGCGCGACACCGTGCTCGACGTGATCCAGTCGGTCGCCCCCGAGGTCGATCCCGGCGGAATCGATCCCGGCCGTGCGCTGCGCCACCAGGTCGACCTCGACTCGATGGACTGGCTCAACGTGCTGGTGGCCCTGCACGAGCGCCTCGGCGTGCAGATCCCCGAGGCCGACTATGCGAGGCTGTCGACGCTCGACCAGCTCGTCGGCTACCTGTCCGCACGCATCGGCCGCAGCGCGTAGCGGGCAGCGCTCCGGCGAGGCGACCGGTACGCGCGGTTGCGCGAGCACCCGCCGGCATCCGATCATCGGTTCGCCCGCGCGACGTCCGCGCGGCGCGACCCATCGGAGCTGCGTCTTGTCCCGCTACCGGATCGGCATCGACATCGGCGGCACCTTCACCGACTTCACGGTGCACGACACCGAGACGCGAACCCTCATCGGGCTGAAGGTACCCACCGTGCCCTCGCGCCCCGCCCAGGGCATCGTCGACGGGCTGCGCGTGCTCGTCGAGGAGCGCGGCGTGGCGCCGCGCGACATCGGCTACTTCGTGCACGGCACCACCATCGCGGTCAACGCGCTCATCGAGCGCAAGGGCGCGAAGCTCGGCCTGCTGGTCACGCGCGGCTTTCGCGACCTGCTGATCGTGCAGCGGCTGCGGCTGCCGCAGGCGCAGTACTGGTACGGCAACCGGCCCGAGCCGCTGGTGCCCCGCGAGCGCGTGCACGAGGTCGACGAGCGGCTGCGCGCCGACGGCGGCGTCGCCGTGCCGCTGGACGAGGCGAGCGTGCGGCGCGCCGTGGCCGCCGCGCGCGCGCAGGGCGTCGAAGGCCTGGTGATCTGCCTGCTGCACGCGTACCGCGACGCGACGCACGAGCGCGCGGTGCGTGCGATCGTCGCCCGCGAGGCGCCCGAGCTCTTCGTGTGCTGTTCGCACGAGGTGTGGCCGCAGATGCGCGAGTACGAGCGCAGCATCGTCACGCTGGTCAACGCGTACGTGATGCCGCCGGTGGCGCGCTACCTCGGCGACCTGCAGCAGCGCCTCGCCGAGCTCGGCGTGCCGGTGTCGCCGTTCATCACCCGCTCCAACGGCGGCGTGATGAGCGCCGCGCGCGCGCGCACCTCCACCGCGGAGACGCTGCTGTCGGGCCCGGCCTCGGGCGTGGTCGGCGCGCTGCGGGTGTGCGCGCAGGCCGGCGTGCGCGACCTGATCACGCTGGACGTCGGCGGCACCAGCGCCGACGTGGCCATCGTGCAGGACGGCGCACCCCGCACCAGCCTCACCGAACACGTCGCCGACTTCCCGATCATGATGCCGGTGGTCGGCGTGTCGTCGATCGGCGCGGGCGGCGGGTCGATCGCGTGGCTGGACTCCGCGGGCGTGCTGCGCGTGGGGCCGCGCAGCGCGGGCTCCGACCCCGGTCCGGCCTGCTACGGCCGCGGCCACGAGGTGCCCGCGGTCACCGACGCGTTCCTGCACGCCGGGTTCCTGAACCCCGCCACCTTCGCCGGCGGCCGCATCCGGCTGCACCCCGAGCTCGCCGAGCGCGCGCTCGCCACGCTCGCCGGGCCGCTCGGCATCGACACCGGCGCGGTCGCGCGGGCGGTCATCGCGGTGACCGTCGCCGGCATGCACGCCGAGCTGTCGAACCTCGCCGCCAAGCGCGGCGTCGATCCGCGCGACTTCACGCTCGTGGGCTTCGGCGGGGCCGGCGCGCTGCTCGCCTGCCGCCTCGCCGACGAGTGCGGCATGACCCGCGTGCTCGTGCCGCCGTCGCCCGGCACGCTGTGCGCGCTGGGCGCGCTGTCGGCCGACGTCGCCGCCGACTTCGTGCGCAGCGTGTTCGCGCATGCGCGCGCCGGCTTCGAGCCCCTCGTGCGCGCGCGCGACGCGCTGCGCGACGAGGCGCTCGCATGGCTGCGCGACGAGGCGCCGTCGGTCGCCGCGCCCAGGCTCGTGTGGTCCGCCGACATGCGCTACGTCGGCCAGTCGTTCGAGGTGGACGTGCCGCTGGATGAGGCGTGGATCGACGCGCGCGACTGGGACCGCGTGACCGACGCGTTCCACGCCGCGCACGAGCGCACGTACGCGCACGCGCAGCGCGGCGCGCCGGTCGAGCTCATCGACCTGCGCCTGAAGGTGAGCGGCGACACGCCCAAGCCCCCGCTGCCCGTGCCCGAGGCGGTCGCCGAGGGCACGCCCGCGCCGCGCGCCGGCAGCCGCCGCGTGCTGCTCGACGACGGCGCCGCCGAGGTCGCCGTGCACCGGCGCACCGAGCTGCGGGCCGGCCACGCGATCGTCGGGCCCGCGCTCGTCGACCAGGACGACACCACCACCTTCGTGCCGCGCGGATGGCGCGGGCAGGTGCACGCCGCGGGCAGCCTCGTGCTGGAACGGAGCGCATGATGGAGATCGACCGCACCACGCTGGGCATCCTCGCCCACTACTTCCGCGCCGCCGCCGAGGCCATGGGCTACGTGCTCCAGCGCACCGCCCACACCACGTTCATCAAGGAGTCGAACGACTTCGTCACCGCGCTGCTGACCCCCGACGGCGAGCAGTTCGCGTACTCCGTGGCCATCGGCACCCAGGGCTTCGTCGGGCTGGACTACGCGCACCTGCTCCGGCAGCTCGGCCCGTGGCAGGAGGGCGACGTCGCGATCGCCAACTGCCCGTACCTGAGTCACGGCGTCGCGTCGCACCTGCCCGACTACCAGATGATCCGGCCCGTGTTCGTGCAGGGCCGGATCGTCGCGTTCGCGTGGGGCTTCCTGCACGCGTCCGACATGGGCGGGATCGTGGCCGGCAGCATCCTGCCCTCCGCGTACGAGCTGTACCAGGAGGGGCTGCGCATCCCGCCCGTGAAGCTGTACCGCGCCGGCGTGCTGCAGGAGGACGTCAAGGCCTTCGTGCTCGCCAACGTGCGCATCCCCGAGAAGAACTGGGGCGACCTCAACGCGCTGATGGCCGCGCTCGGCACCGGCGAGCAGCGCGTGCGCCAGGCCGTCGACAAGTGGGGCCTCGCCACCGTGGAGGCCGCGCGCGACGCGCTGATGGACTGGTCCGAGCAGCGCGTGCGCGCGCTGCTCGACACCATCCCCGACGGCGCCTGGCGCTTCGCCGACTACCTCGAGGACGACGTCGTCTCCGACATGCCGGTGCGCATCGTGCTCACGATGACCAAGCGCGCCGGCGGCGACGTGCACCTCGACTACACCGGCACCGACCCCCAGGTGAGCGCCGCGTACAACCTCGCGAGCAACGGGCGGCACCCGTACTTGTGCCTCGCGCTCTTCGGCTGGCTGCGCACCGTGGACCCCACGTTGCCGGTCAACGGCGGGCTGATGCGGCCCATCCGCACCACCGCGCCCGAGGGATCGGTGGTGAACGCCCAGTTCCCCGCGCCCTGCGGCGTGCGCTTCGCGCTCGCGCAGACCCTGTACGGCACGCTGCAGAGCATCCTCGCGCAGGCGCTGCCCGGGCAGGTGCCCGCGCTCGGTGCCGGGCAGGCCACCATCCTCGCCGTGTCCCTGCTCGACCCCGTGCGCGGCAAGCGCGCCGTCACCGTCGTCGAGCCCATGATCGGCGGCTCCGGGGGCCGTGCGCAGGCCGACGGCGTGGACGGCTGCGACTTCTCGCAGGGTGCGCTCGCCAACACCCCCGTGGAGGCCATCGAGAACGAGGTGCCGGTGCTGATCCGCGACTACGCGGTGATCCCCGACTCCGCCGGCCCCGGCCGCCACCGCGGCGGGCTCGCGTTCCGGCTCGACTTCCAGGTGTTCCATCCCGACACCATCCTCACCGCGCGCGGCATGGAGCGCTTCAGGTTCCAGCCCTTCGGCATCGAGGGCGGCAGCGCGGGCACGAGCGGCGACTGCTGGCTGAACCCCGGTGCGCCCGGCGAGAAGCGGCTGGGCAAGATCGACGTGGTGAGCCTGCAGGCGGGCGACGTGGTGAGCGTGCGCACGCCGGGCGGGGGCGGGTGGGGGGATCCCTTCGCGCGCTCGCCCGCGGCGGTGCTGGAGGACGTGAGGAACGGGGTGGTGAGCGTGTCGGCGGCGCGGGCGCGGTACGGGGTGGTGGTGGCCGGGGATGCGGTGGACGAGGGCGAGACCGCAGCGCTGCGCGCGTCGCGTGCCGGGCCCGCGCCGAGCGGATTCGACCCCGGGCCGGGGAGGGCGGCGCACGAGGCGGTGTTCACGCGCGAGGTGTCCGATGCGCTGGCCGAGGTGCTGTATGCACTGCCGGCGGGGGTGCGGTACGCGGCGAAGAAGCGGCTGTATGCGCGGGTGAGGGCGCGGGCGTCGGGTGGCGTGGATGCCGCGGCGGTGTCGGCGATGGCGGATGAGGTGCGGGGGGAACTGGGGTTGATGCCGCGGGGGGCGGTGGCGGCTCGCGGGTGATGGGCGCGGGGACGGCGGTGGCGTCAGGGGCCTGCGCCGCAGCGATGCCCGCTCCGTCCGGAAAATCCTGAAAGGCGAGAGGCTGCCGAGCGATTCCGCCAGTGGCCGGGGCGACACGCGCGCGCCGCAGACCATTTGATTGATGACCATGAACGGGTGGAAACGCCCATGCGCTTGCGATTGGCTGAGCGGAGGAGTTGGATGGCAGGAACCGTCACGGTCAGTGGGCAGCGTTGGGTGGAGATCGGCCTGGTGTGTGCGGGTCGAGGATGGTCTCGGGAGCGGTTATTCGCCTGGGTGCCTGGTTAGCCGGACGGAACGGGCATCTATATACAAGGTGGCTGTCGCTGGATCCCTCGAGCTTGACATATGCATACGATATGCATACCGTCGCGCAATGGAAGTCGAGTTCAACCCGGACAAGGCGCGATCGAACCTCAAGAAGCGCAAGGTCAGCTTCGCTCACGCGGAGCAGGTGTTTCGATATCCGATGGCGTTGACGATCGAAGATCCCGACTCAGAAGGCGAAGTCCGATTCGTCACGCTGGGAATGGATGCGCTCGGTCGCGTTCTGGTCGTCGTACATACCCCGCGCGGTGATGGGTTCGGCTCATCTCCGCGCGCAAGGCCAGTGCTGGTGAAGCGGAGCAATACCATGCGTAAGGACTACGACTTTTCCAAGGGCAAGCGAGGGGCGGTGATTCCTTCGACAGGAAAGACGCGAATCACGATCATGCTGGACGACGATCTCATCGCGCATTTTCGAGAGGTTGCAGAAGCTGAAGGAACCGGGTATCAGACCTTGATCAACGCAACGCTCCGGGCCGCCGTCGCGGCCACGAATGAGCGGGGCGCTGATGATCGCCCGCTGACTGTGGCGACGTTGCGCAAGGTGCTCCGCGAAGAGTTGCGGATCGCGTAGGCGCGGCCACAGCTAACCCAATGCTGCATCGGACGCTCGACCCCGGCGCCTGTCCGCTTCCGCGGCCAGCCGCCGGCCTCAAGCGCCGCTGAGCGTCACCGTTAGGCCCCCGACGCCCCGCCGAGCACCTCCGCCCTACTGATCATGCGCTTCACTTCCGCCGACGCGTTAATTGGAAGAAGTTCAACCTCGGGATGTTTAGATCGAAAAACTCGAAACACCTCGTCGGCAAATGCTTGGCCGATTGAGCTCACGCCGGCGAAATCAAGCATCACGATTTTGAATCGATCAAATCTCGCCAACAGACGCTTCGCCTGCGACCGCGAGACAAGATTGTCGTCGCCGTACTTCAGCAGCTTGACCGGAACAACAGTCTTGTTGAATCCGTAGTCCTCGTCCGAAGTGAATTTGTCGAAGACCTTCTTTGTCGTGCGTGCGGTATGGTTATGGAGTTTCATCGTCACCAGTGTGCCGTCGCGAGGGGTGCTTCGCTGAAGAATCCAGTCTTCTTTCTTGTCGAACTCGTGAGAGAAGTAAACCTCACCCGAAAGGATGTCAAACTCATCAAACATTCGCGATGAGAAAAAGATTCCCTCTCCAGAATGGTTTGCGGGGTCGGTCGTAAACTTTCCTTTGGCGAGTTCCAGTACAGAATGCCGCTCGTCAAGCAGGTTCAGCGCCGCCTGAATCTTCTTGAAAATCCCGATTCCGTCGTCGTAGATCGTTATGGTGGTTGAGGCGGCCGTCTTTACCACCGTGACTTTCACGAGATTTGCTCCAGAATGATCAACAACATTGTTGAGCATTTCCGTGAAGCCGTAATGCCAGATGCTCAGTACGTTCTCTGGCATCTTTCCAAGCAAAGGCGAGATGTCAGCGGTCCAGACGGCGTCCTCCGCCAAACCCGGTTCAACCTGATAGCTCTTGTTCCATTCAAGTAGCGGCGCGAGTTGGTAACGTTTACTTCGAGTTGTGCCGCTGACAATAACGAACCCCTGCGCGATCAGGCGTTGCATGTGTTTATGCACCGCCTGCCGGCTACAGCCAAACTTCTCGCTTGTGATTCGAACAATGTCTGTGGGGTGCGCCTCAATGTTCGAAATCAGGAACTTTCGGACAGACTCGCCGCCAACTCGGATCGTGCTCATTTGTCAACTCCCCGGTGTTTTATTGTCAACAAATGGCGCGGTTTTGTCAACCTGTGCTGTGTCGCGATAGATGCCTAACTCAATGCTGGAGCGGACGGCTTGCATAGGCCAGCGCTCCGCAGCCAATGGATAGTCCTCTCCGCGCCGGCCTCTGCAAGCCGCCGTTCAACGTCAGCGTTAGACCCCAGAGGTGCGGATATGGCACTGATCCGGCGTTACGCCGACAGAACCGACCGATCGAAAGTGATCGCGCGTTGGAGAGACGTATTTGGCTACGAAACAGCGCACAACGAGCCGTCTGTCGCCATCGAGAAGAAGCTGGGCGCGAGTGATGGACTGTTCGTCGTCGCGGAAATCGAGGGCACGATGGTCGGTACCGCTATGGCCGGATATGACGGCCATCGAGGATGGCTTTACTCCGCCGCCGTGCGGGGAGACCACCGGCGGAGCGGGTTGGGATCAAGCTTGGTTCATCATGCTGAGCGTGCCCTCGCAGCAACTGGGTGCATGAAGATCAATCACAACCCCAAGACCGGCCCGTATAGCGGATCTCGACCTGAAGCACGTGTACGCACTCAGCGACGAAGAGGTGGTCGAGCGCTGGGTCGAGAACCCTTTACCACCAGTACTTTTGCGGCGAGCCGTACTTCCGGCACGAACTGCCGTGCGACCCGTCGAGCCTGGTGCGCTGGAGGAAGCGCATTGGCGAGGAAGGCGTCGAGTGGCTGTTGACCGAGACGATCGAGGCGGCCAAACGAAGCGGCACGATCAAGGCCGCGAGTCTGTCGA
>JBIKMO010000200.1:0-7951 GCA_044359175.1 Burkholderiaceae bacterium
CGGGCGCGCCGTACCACCAGGTCGTAGCTCTCGCCCATCTCAATGCTCCTCGGAGAACAGCCGGCCCCAGCCGGCCAGCCCACGGGTGTCGACGCCAGCCACGCGCAGCGACTTCCACACTGCCGTGGCCACCGTATCGTAGACCGGGATGCCGAGCTCGGCTTCCCAGCGCGGCACACACTGCGCGGCGCGCAGGTTCGTGCAGAACGTGGTGATGCAGTCGGGCCGCGCGGCCGCGACGTCGCGGACCATCTCGGTCAGCGTGGCCTCGTCGAGCTCGGAGAACTCGAAGTTCACGCACTGGCCGGTATGGCGCTCGGCCGCGCAGTCGAAGCCGCTCGCGCGGTAGTTGTCGACGATGCGCCGCTGCACGTCGGGCAGGTACGGCGTGACCAGCCCGAAGCGGGTTCGCCCGCGGGCGCGCATCGCCTCGTTGAGCGCGAGCACCGACGTGCACGCGGGTACGCCGGTCTCGCGCGTGATCGTCTCGCACAGCGCGACGTCGCGATCGAAGCCCAGCCAGCCCGACGAGGTGCCGCTCCACACGATCACGTCGACCCGCGCGTCGGCGAGCAGCCGCGCGGCCTCCAGGATCGGTGTCGGGTCGAACTGACCGAGCGCACCGTCGCGCAGCGAGATCTCGGTGACCCGGAAGCGCCCGAAATGCGCGGACACCCCGGGCAGGTTCGCGACCATCGCCGAGGTCAGCGGCTCGAGCGCGGTGTTGGACGACGGCGTCAGCACGCCGAGCAGGGTTCGCTTCATCGAGAATCCGCTGAACGAAAGGAAGTGAAGACCCGGTCCGGGTCCGTGATTCTAGTCATCGCCGGACGCCCGGGCATGCGCGGGGCCGGCGGCAAGGATCCGCTCCAGAAGCCATGCGGGCGAGACCGGCGCGCGGTCGATCCGAACGCCGAACGGAGACAGCGCGTCCTCGATCGCCGACACGATCGCCGCCGCCACCGGAATCACCCCGCCTTCGCCGGCGCCCTTGACCCCCAGCGGATTGAGCGGCGAGGGTGTCTGCGGCAGGATCACCTCGATCGTCGGGACTTCGGCGGCCGTCGGCATCAGATAGTCGGCCAACCGGGTCGTCAGCGGTCGCGCCTGGTCGTCGTAGCGCATCTCCTCGTACAGCGTCGTACCGATGCCGTGCACGACCCCGCCGTGCACCTGGCCCTCGACCAGCATCGGATTCACCAGTCGACCGCTGTCCTGCAGGGCGACGTAGCGGTTCACCCGGACGAGTCCGGTCTCGACATCCACTTCCACTTCGCAGGCATGGCACGAGTTGGCGTATGCGAGCGGGTCGATGCGATGGTTGACCGTGGCCTCCAGCCCCGGGTCCACTCCCTCCGGGAATGCATAGCCGGGCAGGCCGCGCAGTCGCAACGCGAGTTCGCCGAGCGGTACGGGTGGCGATCGGTCGTCGCAATCCCGTACTTCGCCGTCGCACAGTCGCAGCGACTCCGCGGGCCGGCCCGAGAGCACGGCAGCAGCGTGCAGCGCCTTCTTGCGGACCGCTGCCGCCGCAAGGTGTACCGACGAGCCGGCGGTCACCGTCTGACGACTGGCGAAGCCGCCCATGCCCAGACTGACCGAGTGGGTGTCGCCGCAGACCACGTCGATGCGTTCGACCGGTACGCTCAGCCCGTCCGCGCAGATCTGGGCGAGCGCGGTCGCGAGGCCCTGACCCATCGCGGCCGCCCCGGTGAACACCGATACCCGTCCGTCACAGCCGACTCGAACCGTCGCCGACTCGAACGGGCCGCGGCCCGTCCCCTTGACCGCATGCGCCAGACCCAGCCCGATGTACCGGCCGGAGGCTCGCAGTGCGCGCTGCCGGTCCCGGAACGCATCGATGTCGATCGCCTGCAGTACGCGCCGGTGGCTGCCCGGATAGTCCCCGCTGTCGTACACGATGCGGCCTCCCGCGCGGTTGCGCATCGGCGTCTCGTAGGGCATCGACGCCGCCGGCACGTAGTTGCGTAGCCGCACTTCACCACGGTCGATCCCCAGCCGGTCGGCGATGCCGTCCATCAGCCGCTCCATCGCGAAGCAGCCTTGCGGGTAGCCGGCGCCGCGGATCGGAATCACCGGCACCTTGTTGGTTCGCGCGACCGCGACATCGAGGTCGTACGCGGGCAGCACGTAGGGTCCCGGCATCGACGTCGCCGCGTTGTACGGCACGTTGACGCTGTGCGGGGCGTAGGCGCCCTGGTCGTGCACCATGCGCCCGCGTACTCCCCGCAGGCGGCCGTCGGCGTCAACCGCGGCTTCCACCGACCAGCGCTGCTCGCGCTCCTGGATGGCGGACACGAAGTGTTCGTGGCGGTCTTCGATCCACTTGACCGGACGCCGAAGCCGCCAGGCGGCTGCCGTCACCGCGACGTCCTCGGGGTAGACCAGGTATTTCGCGCCGAACGCGCCGCCAACGTCGGGAGTGACCACCCGCACGAGATGCTCGGGAACCGCCAGCATCCGGCAAATCGTATGGGCGAGTTCGTGCGGCATCTGGGTCGAGGCGAAGACCGTCAGCGCACCGGTGGCCGGGTCCGGATTCGCGAGGATGCCTCGACCCTCGATCGGCTGCGCCAGCCCGCGCTCTTGCTGAAGCTCGACCTGGACGACCGCGTGCGCGTCGCGGAACGCAGCGTCGCAGTCGCCCCACGCCACGCGGAAGCGCTTGAAGAGTCGGATCGGGTCGGCGATGCACGCGGGCGGCGTGTCTTCGCGGAGCGCGTCGCGGCAGTCGGCTACGGGCGGCAGTGGTTCCAGCGCGACCGTGACCCGCAAGGCGGCGTCTTCTGCGCAGCCGCGCGAAGTGGCCACGACGATCGCGACCGGCTCGCCGACATGCACAACCTCGTCGCGGGCCAGAACCCACGGCATCGCTTCGGGGCCGAGCTGCTCGCGCGGAAAGGCGATCGGCAGGCGCATCGTACCCAGCGTGGCGGCGAGCTCGGCATGACCGAGGCAGGCGACCACCCCGGGCATCCCCATCGCGGCCGACGCATCGATCCGGACCAGCCTCGCGTGGGGCGCGGTGCTTCGGACGAAGGCTGCGTGAAGCATGCCGGGCACCTGCAGATCGTCGACGTATCGGCCGGCGCCGCGCAGCAACGCTTCATCCTCGATGCGCGGCACGCGCTCGCCGACCGCGCTCACCCGAGCGCTCCGCGCAGTGCCGCGGCGGCCCGCAGCGCCGCGGCGACGATGTTCTGGTAGCCGGTGCAGCGACACAGGTGAGACGACAGCGCTTCGCGGACCTGCGCCTCGGTCGGCTCCGGCTCGTCCTCGAGCAATTCCACGAGCGTCATCAGGATGCCGGGGGTGCAGAAGCCGCACTGCAGTCCGTGAAGATCCCGAAACGCGCGTTGCAGCGGATGCAGCGGTCCATCCCCGGCCAGCCCCTCGACGGTTCGAACCCGCGTGCCGTCGGCCTGTACCGCCAGCACCAGGCAGGCGCGGGCTGACCGGCCGTCGATCAGCACCGTGCAGGCACCGCAGACGCCTTCCTCACAGCCGACATGCGTGCCCGTGAGCCGCAGGTCTTCGCGCAGGAACTCGGCGAGGCTGGTTCGCGGCATCGTCTCGCGCAGGACCTGGCATCCGTTGACGCAGATCTCGACCGGCCATGGGCGGGGTTCGGGCGGCTTCATCGCAGCATGGCTCCTCGGGGTGCCGCAGCGTCGGGGGTCATCGGGTTCCCGCCAGGCCATCCGCCGCCTCGTGCAGCGCGCGACGCACCATCGCGCCGGCCACCTGGTGCCGATAATCGGCTGGCGCATGGTGGTCGTGCCGCAAGGCATCGCGCGGCAGCAGCGTCGACGCGTGATCGAAAGCGCGGTCTTCCGGACGCTGGCCGATCAGACCGGCCTCCAGTGCAGGCAGCCGGCGTGGCGTCGCGTAGGCGCCGCCGACGGCGACCGCCACGCGGTCGATGCGGCCCGCACCGTCGAGAGACATCAGCACCGCTGCACTGGCGATCGCCCATTCGGCATGGCGACGCGCCAGCTCCGCGAATCCGTGGCCGTGACGACCGGGCCAGGGCTCGACACGCAGTGACAGCAGCAATTCGTCGCACCCCATCGCGGGTCGGTGCGGGGCGATGGCGAAGTCGCGCATCGCGATCTCTCGCGTGCCACGCACGCTGCCCACGGTCACCACGCCTTCGAGCGCGCAAGCCGCCAGGACCAGTTCGGCAGACGGGTCGAGGTGGCACAGGCTGCCGCCCACCGTGCCGCGGTTCCGTGTCTGCCGGTGACCGACGCGCTGCGCCGCAGCCCGCAGAAGTGGCAGTTCGCGCGCGAGCGACTCATCGAACTCCAAGGTGCGCTGTCGAACGGCCGCACCGATCGTCCAGCCTCCCTGGTCCCGCCGCAATCGGTCCAGTCCGACGACGCGGCTGACGTCGACGAGATGCTCGGGCGTCGTCTCGCGTCGCGCCAACATCGGCAGCAGCGACTGACCGCCCGCGAGCACACGCGCGCCGGGTACGGCGGCGAGGAGACGCGTCGCCTCCGCCGTCGAGGTCGGGCGGTGGTATTCGAACGGCGCAGGCCGCATTGCGTCAGCGGCCGGCGTAGTCGAGGGGGTTGTACGGCCGGTCGACGAACCGTTTGCCCTGGGCGCTCGCCCGCCTGCCCGCCTCCAGCAGCGCCGAGTCAGGCACCTTGTGCAGCGGCGTGTAGCGCGGGTGGTGATGGTCGATCACCGGATCGTTCGAGCGTGCGTTGTAGCAGGAGATCAGTACCCAGCGTCGCTCAGGCGACTCGTTTCGCGCCGATGCGTGCAACGTGTTGCAGTGGAAGAAGATCACGTCTCCGGGTTCCATCTCGCAAGGCACCACCTCGAGGCGTTCGGCCAGATGCCGCGCGCGCGCAGCGTCCGCCCCGAGCTGGCGGCCGGCCTGGACGTGGTCGATCCGCCCGACCAGATGGGACTGGCGCATCACCTGCAGGCAGCCGTTGCGGGTCGTGCACCGGTCGAGTGCCAGCAGGCAGGTCGCCATCTTCGGGAACAGGCACCCGTTGTGATACCAGTAGCCGTAGTCCTGGTGCCACTCCCACGCCCCGCCCTCGAACGGTTCCTTCGCGTTGAGCTTGGAGTTGTAGTGGTACACCTCCTCGCCGATCAGTGCCTCCATCGAGTCGACGATGCGTTCGGACCGCGAGAACAGTCCGAATACGTCGTCACCCGGTTCGGTCCACACGGTCATCCGCGTGTAGCCGCCCGAGCCGTCGGTGCGGTCGTACGCATGCCGCGCGATCGCCTCGTCGTGCAGCGCGGTCTGCAGCAGCGTATCGGCCTCCGCTGCGTCGAACATGGCGCGTGCGATCACGAAGCCGTCGCGCCGATAGGCGTCGAGTTGCTCGGCGTTGAGGGAACGTTCGGACATCGGGGCTCCTTCGGGTCAGAGGTAGACCGCCATCGCGGTGAACGAGGCGTCGCAATCGACGAGCACGACCTTCTTCAGCGCAATACGCAGACCGGAAACCTCGCGGCGCAACCGGTACAGGTATCGTCCGGCGTACCATCTGGAGACGCCGCCGCGGTGCTCGGCCATCACGAACGACGCGTGCGCCACCGGTCCGCTCGCGTCGAGGTCCACCTCCAGGTTCGACACCAGATGCGTGGTTCTGGAGTGGGGCGTCTGCACGTGCACGTCCGGGTGGGCCAGCCGGCGCACCCGCGCGGCCATGATCTCGCGGTCGTCGTAGAACAGCGACACCGCGTCGTCCGGTCCCGCCTGATCGGGCCGGGTCGGCACCCAGTACGCGCCGTCGGCGGTGAACAGGGCCATCCATTCGTCGAAGCGACGCTCGTCGAGCAGCCTGACCTCCCGGTAGACCAGTGCCCGGACCTCTTCGCGTAGCGGTATGTCATGCATCGCCGGGGGTCTCCGTCATGCACGCCAACCAGTAGCGGTACTGCAGTCGCGAGACGAACTCCGACGTGCCGGGGCCGCGCCAGCCGCCTTCCGTCCACGGCACCTCGGCGCCGACGAACCCGGCAAACCACACCCAGTCGTTGGCGTCGCTGGTCAGTCCGCGCTGGATCCGCTCGAAGATCTCGACGTCGTCGGTCTGAATCATCGACGCGGCCGAGTGGGTCGCGGCAATCGATCGGATCGCCCGCCGGTTGAGGGCCTCGGGCGCGCCGTCGAGCCAGACCGGGTAGATCACGATCTCGGTCCGGTCCACCGCCACCGGCCGTACAATGCGGACGTGCTGGCCGAACGCCTGGAAGGTCAGGCTCGGATAGATCACGCTGTTGAACCGGTCGTAGTTGAGGATGTCGCGCGTGCGTTCGGGTCCGTGGCGCGCCTCGAGCCTGCGGACGTACTCGTCGTGGACGGGACCTGAGGGCAAGGTCTCGACCGGTGGGCGGCCTTGGTACCCATGGCCGTTCGCGAACCCCACGACGCCGAAACTCTCCCAGTCGATCGGCCGCCGCTTGCCCTCCAGGAGCCGGGGGCCGCCGCCGTGCCTCGAGAATTGACGCCCGTCCTCGTCGAGTGTCGAGGCATGGGCGAAGCTCGCGTGATGCAGATCGACGCCGTTGTCGATCTGCGTCTTCCAGTTGGCGCGCACGGTGTAGCGGCTTGCCCCTCCGCGGAGAGACACCGTCCCATCCGGCGCGCGGTCGGCGAGGTCGTCCAGGCTGTACCGTATGCCACCGAGATACTCGTCCAGCGACGGTCCATCCTCCGACAGCCGGGCGAATACGAACCCCCGATAGGCCGCGACATGCCGGACCCGGCGCAGCGACCACATCGGATTCTTCGCGTCGATGTCCTCGGGGTAGCTGCGTCGCTGAGGGATGCCGGCGAGTTCTCCGGAGCTGCGGAAGGTCCAGCCGTGGTACGGGCAGCGGATCAGCGGCGCGTTGCCCGAGGGCAGCGTGCACAGTTGCACGCCGCGATGCGCGCAACGGTTGAACATCACGCGCAGGACGCCCTCGCCGTCGCGCACCAGCAGCACGGGCTGATCGCCGATCGCGGTGGCAACGAAGTCGTGCGGCCGCGGTACCTGGGAGTCGTGCCCGACGAACACCCAGGAGCGTCCGAACACGCGGCGCATCTCGAGCTCGAACAGTTCGGAGTCCACGTACAGCGCGCGGTGCACGCGGTCGGGCCGGACCAGTGCGCGGATCCGCTCGACGGTCCAGGGATTCGCCGCGGGAAGGGGTGGGGTCATGGTGCGGACGTCAGGGGTTCTGCTCGACGACGAGGGCTGGGCGGGATTCGGACATCGGAGCGGTGGCGTGTCCGATCATCCGGTGCGCCGTCCGGAGACCGTCACCGGCGCGCTGCTGCTCTGCCGCGGATCGGTTCCGACCGGGCGGTCGTCGACGAACAGCCTTGCCTCGTCGGGGAGCCAGCCGACCCGGACGCGTTGGCCTGGCGCTGGTACGGGCTCGCCGTTGCGACGCTCCACCGTGAGCAGCATGCCGTCGGGCAGCGCGACCTGCAGATTCACCACGTTGCCGACGAAGACCGCGTCGGACACCGTCGCATCGAGCACCGAGAGGTTTTCGGTCGGCTGACCCGGCTCGAGCAGTCGCATCTGCTCGGGTCGAATCGCGAGCAGCAGGCGACCGTCGGCCGGTGTCGGCGGCATCGCCGACGGCGCGGCTATCGGTATCCCTGCCACGAAGAGCGCGTCGCCCCCCCGCTCGTGTCGCACGCCGATCAGGTTGATGCGACCGACGAACTCTGCGACGAACCGCGACACGGGGCGGTGGTAGATGTCTGACGCGGTGCCGAGCTGCTCGACCCGTCCGCGGTTCATCACCACGATGCGGTCCGACATCACCATTGCTTCAGTCTGATCGTGCGTGACGTACAGCGTCGTGATGCGAAGCCGTTGCTGGATCGCCCGCAGCTCGCGTTGCATCGACTCGCGCAGCTTGAGGTCGAGCGCGCCCAGTGGCTCATCCATCAGCA
>JBIKMO010000201.1:0-7945 GCA_044359175.1 Burkholderiaceae bacterium
GTGCTCGACGACGCCGACTTCGACAAGGCGGTGCGCGCCTCGGTGGCCAACTGCTACATGAACTCGGGTCAGACCTGCTCGGCCTGGACGCGGCTGCTCGTGCCGCGCGCGCGGCTCGACGAGGCCCGCGCGGTCGCGAAGGCCGCGGCCGAGTCGTTCACCGTGGGCAGCGCGTTCGCCGAGGGCACGAAGCTCGGGCCGCTGGTGTCGGCCGCCCAGCGCGACCGCGTGCTCGGCTACATCCGTCGAGGCATCGACGAGGGCTGCGAGCTGGTCACCGGCAGCGCCGAGTCGCCGCAGGGCCTGGGCGACGGGTACTTCGTGAAGCCGACGGTGTTCGTGGTCACCGACCCGAAGGCCACGCTCGCCCAGGAGGAGGTCTTCGGGCCGGTGCTCACGATCGTGCCCTACGACGACGAGGCCGACGCGATCCGCATCGCGAACGACTCGGTCTACGGGCTGGGCGGCGCGGTGTGGGCGGGCTCCGACGAGCGCGCGATGCGCGTCGCGCGCCGGTTGCGCACCGGCCAGGTGGACGTCAACGGCGGACGCTGGAACCCGCTCGCGCCGTTCGGCGGCTACAAGCAGTCCGGCCATGGCCGCGAGAACGGCGTCTACGGCCTCGAGGAGTTCCTCGAGTACAAGGCGATGCAGCTGCGCGCCTGAGAGGACGTGGACTGCGCGCGGCCCCACGGAGGACGGCCTTGGAACAGGCCTCGACGCAGCGGCCCGAACCCTTCCGGCTGCACGTACCCGAGGTGCGGCTCGCCGAGTTACGCGAGCGGCTCGCGCGCACGCGGCTGCCGGATGAACCGCCCGACACGCCGCCCTGGTCCACCGGAACCTCGCTCGCGTTCGTGCGCGAGGCGCTCGCGCGCTGGGGCGACGGGTTCGACTGGCGCGCGCACGAGGCGCGGCTGAACGCGTTCCCGCAGTACCGGGCCGCGCTGCCGGGCGTGCGCCTGCACTTCCTTCACGTGCCCGGCGTGCGCGCGCCGGGCGCGCCCGAACCGATGCCGCTGCTGCTGTCGCACGGCTGGCCGGGCTCGGTGCTGGAGTTCCTCGAGCTGATCCCGCTGCTCACCGATCCGGCCGCGCACGGCGGCCGCGCCGAGGACGCGTTCACGGTGGTCGCGCCCTCGCTGCCGGGCTACCCGCTGTCCTTCGAGCCCGGACAGCGGCGCTTCGCGGTCGACGAGATCGGGCGCGTGCTGCACCGGCTGATGACCGCGGTGCTCGGCTATCGGCGCTTCGGCGTGCAGGGCGGCGACTGGGGCAGCTTCGTGTCGAGCTGCATCGCCGCCGAGTTCCCCGAGAGCACGATCGGCGTGCACCTGAACCTGATGCCGGTGCGGCGCGACGCGGCCTCGGTCGCCGAGCCCACGCCCGACGAGGCCCGCTGGCTTCGCGAGCTCGAGCATTGGCTCAGGGAGGAGACCGGCTACCAGTGGATCCAGGGCACGCGGCCGCAGACCCTGGCCTACGCGCTCGCCGACTCGCCGGTCGGTCTGGCCGCGTGGATCCTCGAGAAGTTCCACGCGTGGACCGATCATGGCGGCGATCCCCGCGAGGCCGTGCCGCTGGACACGATGCTCGCCGACGTATCGCTGTACTGGTTCACCGGCGCGATCGGCGCGTCGTTCTGGCCGTACTGGGCGCGGATGCACGCGCCGTGGCCGGTGCGCGGCACGATCACCGTGCCGGCGGGCTACTGCGAGTTCCCGAAGGAGATCCTGCGCCCGCCGCGCTCGGTGGCGGCGCGCGTGTTCACCGACCTGCGGCGCTGGACGACGATGCCGCGCGGCGGGCACTTCGCGGCGCTCGAGCAGCCGCGCGCGCTCGCCGAGGAGATCCGCGCGTTCTTCGCGCCGCTGAGGGCGGGTTGAGCGCCGCGCCCACCCGACGACACCTCGAGGAGGAGACACCCCGATGAACCGACGCAGCACCCTCGCGAGCCTGCTCGCGCTCGCCGCGGCCCCGGTCGCCGCGCCACGCGCCCAGGAGGCCTTCCCAGCGCGGCCGATCCGCATCATCGTGCCGTTCGCGCCCGGCGGCATCACCGACATCATGGCGCGCGTGCTCGGCAAGCCGCTCGGCGAGTCGGTCGGCCAGAACGTCGTGGTCGAGAACCGGCCCGGCGGCGGCACCGTGATCGGCACCGAGGCGGGCGTGCGCTCGAAGCCCGACGGCTACACGGTCCTGATGGTGTCGGCGCCGATCGCGACCAACCCGGGCCTGTACGACCGGCTGCCGTACGACGCGCTGAAGGACCTGCAGCCGGTGATCCTGCTCACCTCGCAGGGCTTCCTGATCTCGGTGCACGAAGCACAGCCGCACCGTACCCTCGCGCAGCTGATCGAGGTGGCGCGCTCGGCCGACGTGCCGTACGCGTCGCCGGGTAACGGCACGCTGATGCACCTGGTGGGCCAGGTCTCGAATGCCGAGTACCGGACCCGGTTCGTGCACGTGCCGTACCGCGGCAGCGGCCCGGCGATCAACGACGCGTCGGCCGGTATCGTGCCGATGATCATCGACCCGATCTCGACGTCGATCGGCCCGATCAAACAGGGCCGCCTGCGCCCGCTCGCCACCACGCACCCGACTCGCCTGCCGATGCTGCCCGACGTGCCCACGGTGACCGAGCTCGGCTTCCCACGGCTGCAGGCCACCGCGTTCTCGGGCTTCATGGTGCCCGCGGGCACGCCGCGCGAGGTCGTGCAGCGGCTCAACCGCGAGTTCGACCGCGCGCTCGCGCTGCCCGAGGTGCGCGAGCGGCTGGTCGATCAGCTCGGGGCGACGCTGGTCGGCGGACCCCCCGAGACGATGGCGACGCTGCTGCAGGCCGAGACCGCGCGCTGGGTGCCGCTCGTTCGGCAGCTCGGACTGAAGCCGGACTGATCGGGGCGTCGGCGCGCCCTCGCGGCGGCGCCGGTCCTCCCACCCGGGACCGGGCTGGCGCCGCGTCCGGCGCGCGCTCAGACCCGCGCCATGCCGAGCAGGTGCGCGACGTCCTTCAGGAAGATCTTCAGGTGCGCAACCGGCTTGCGTCGCACCAGGCGCTTGTTCATGTACGCGTCGAAGGTCAGCTGCTGCACGTCGCGGTCGCGGCACATCGATACGAAGCGCTCGCGGCGCTTGTCGCTCGAGTACCAGAACCGCTGCATGAGGCCGAGCACCCAGAACACCCGGCCGTGCTCCTTCATGAAGCGCTTGCGGGCCTGCGCGAGCACGCGGACGTCTCCGGTCTCGAGCAGCGCGTGCACCGCGTCTGCGGCGAGCTGGCCGCCCACCATCGCGTAGTAGATGCCCTCGCCGGAGGCCGGTGCGACCACGCCTGCGGCGTCGCCGGCGAGCACCACGTTGCGCCCGTCGTCCCAGCGGCGCCGCGGCTTCATCGGCAGCGGCGCGCCCTCGCGGCGCAGCGTCGCGGCCCGCTCGAGGCCGCACGCGCCGCGCAGACGCGAGGTCGCCTCGCGCAGCGAGAATCCCTTGTCCGCGCTGCCGGTGCCGATGCTCAGCGTGTCGCCGTGCGGGAACACCCAGCCGTAGAAGTCGGGCGACAGGTGGCCCTGGTACCAGACCTCGCAGCGCGCGCCGTCGTAGCCCGGCGGCGGGCGCTCGGGCCGCGCCACGATCTCGTGGTACGCGAACACGAACGGCGGCGGCGGCTCGTCGGGCATCGCCTGGCGCGCGACCGCAGAGTTCGCGCCGTCGGCCCCGACCACCGCGAGCGCGCGGACCGATTCGGGCGTGCCCTCGCCGACGCGCTGGCCCTCACGGCGTCGGTAGCGGATCACGGTCACGCCGTCGGCGTCGCGGTCCAGTCGTTCGAACACCCCGCTGCGCCGCACCGCGCCCGATTCCGCAGCGCGACAGCGCAGCCACTCGTCGAACCGGTCGCGGTCGACCAGGCCGACGAAGCCGCCCTCGATCGGGATGTCGACCTGGCGGGTCGACGGCGCGACCATCCGCGCGCTGGTCGCGCGTGCGACCAGCTGCGAGTCCGGGATCGCGAAGTCCCGGATCAGCCGGGGTGGGATCGCGCCGCCGCAGGGCTTGACCCGACCGGCGCGATCCAGCAGCAGCACCCGTCGGCCGCGCCGCGCGAGTTCGTTCGCCGCGGTCGCCCCCGCGGGGCCTCCGCCCACCACCACCACGTCGAAGGTTTCCATGTCGGTCAGTTCCTCGCGAGGGCCGCGGGCTGCGGCTCGCCGGGGGCCCGCACATGCGGTCGCCCATCGGCGGGGTCGATCCTGAACTCGCCGCTGCCCGAGCGGCCGATGCCGGCGGCGATCCGCGCCGCGGCGACGAACAGCAGCGCCTCGGCGCCGAAGACCGCGGCGTAACCGAGCGCGTCCGAGCCGAGCGCCCAGCGCGTGAGGTCGCTCGCGGCGGCACCCGCCAGGCCGCCCAGGCCGAAGGCGATCGCCTGCGCGGCGCCCCACAGGCCCATCCGCACGCCCTCGCGCGATGCGCGACCTTCGCCGGCCAGCCGCATCATCGAGGCGATCGCCGCGATCGCGAACGCGCCGTTGGCCAGGCCGAGCAGGAACACGTTCGGCACCAGCGGCCAGGCGCCACCCGACAGTCCGGCGGCGACCAGTCCGGCCAGCGCGATCGCCGAGGCGATGCACCCGCCGATGGTCCACGCGCGCAGCGACCCGAGCTGGCGGCCCGCGAGCCGGCTGCCGGCGAACGCCGCGAGCAGCATGCCGGCGAGCGCACCGCCGTGCTGCACACCGGCGAGCTGCGTCGACTGCCCGGGGGTGAAGCCGAAGACCGTGCCGGCGAACGGCTCCAGGATCAGGTCCTGCGCACTGTAGGCGAGCATCGACACGAACACGAACACGGTGAAGTGACGTGCCGGGGGCTCGGACCACACCTGCGCGAGCGCCTCGACGAACCGCGGCGGCGCGCCGCGCGCCGGCTCGGTCGAACGTGCGGGCGCGCCTTCGAGGCCGGCGAGCGCGAGCAGCGTGACCACCATCGCGATCCCGCTGACGCCGGCGGTGACCGCCACCAGCCGCGCGGGCGAATACGGGTCGAGCAGCTTGCCGGCGATGCCGGCGGTCACCGCGAAGCCCACGATCATCATCACCCAGACGATCGTCGCGGCGGCCGCGCGCCGCGGCTCGGGCACCCGCTTGGCGAGGAGCACCAACAACGAGGTGCCGGCCGCGCTGACGCCAGCGCCGATCGTCATGAACGCGAGCACCGCAGCCACGACGCCGAGCACGGGATCCTGCGTCATCAGCGCGGTGGCCGACGCGGCGCCGACGCCGCCGAGCGCGAGCACCGCCATCCCGCCGACGATCCACGGCGTACGCCGACCGCCGACGTCCGAACCCCAGCCCATCCGCGGCCGAAGCCCCTGCATCGCGTAGTGCACGCCCACCAGCAGGCCGGGCAACAGCGCCGGCAGCGCGAGCTCGACCACCATCACGCGGTTCAGCGTCGAGGTGGTCAGCACGACGATCGCGCCGAGCGCCATCTGAACGAACCCGAGCCGGACGATGCTGCTCCAGCCGAACGGTGTCGGTTGCATCGGTCAGTCCCCCCCGAGCGAGCGCAGCGCGAACGCGCTCACCATCATGCCGGCGACGAAGAGCGGCACGCCGAAGCCGCTGTAGTGCAGCGCGTGCGCGCGCGGATCGGCGAGGAAGCGGCGCATCATCAGCATCTGGCCCACCAGCAGTGCGGCCACGGCCGCCGCGTGGCCGGGTCGGCCCCAGGACAGCAGCAGCACGATCACCGCGGCCTGCGGCAGGGCCATCGTCCAGCACGCGACGCGCGCGGCCGCGGCCACCCCCAGTCGCACCGGCAGCGAGCCCACCCCCATGCGGGCATCGCCCTCGACCGACTTGAAGTCGTTGAGCGTCATGATCCCGTGCGCGCCCAGGCTGTAGAGGGCGGCGAGCGCGATCGAGCGGCCGTCGGGCATCGCACCGCCGGCCATCACCGCGGCGCCGGTCAGCCAGGCGAGCCCCTCGTACGAGACGCCGCAGGCGGCGTTGCCGAGCCAGCCGTTGGTCTTCAGCCGCACAGGCGGTGCACTGTAGGCCCATGCCAGCGCGAGCCCGGCGACCGCCGCGCCGAACCCCCACGGGCCGAGCAACGAGGACACCGCGAGCGACAGCGCGGTCCATGCGAGCGCGACGTACAGGCCCCACCGCCCGGGCATCCGCCCGGACGGAATCGGCCGGTGCGGCTCGTTGATCGCGTCGACGTGCCGGTCGAACCAGTCGTTGACCGCCTGGCTGGTGCCGCACACCAGCGGCCCGGCCAGCAGCACGCCCACCAGCACCAGCGGCCACACCGCGGCGGGCGACGCACCCGAGGCCACCACGCCGCAGGCGAACGCCCACATCGGCGGGAACCAGGTGATCGGCTTGAGCAGCTCGGCGACGGTCGAGAGGGACGGCCGGTCCATGGCCCAGTCTGACGCTGACACGCAAGAGCGTCAACTCTGCCTTACACTGGATCCGACGTAGGAGGCCGCATGGAACTGCTCAGGGCGCCGCTCGGCGGCGCACCCCCGATCGCGGCGCGACCGCGAACCGGCACCGGGACCGGCGCCGACCGGCCGCACGCGGTCGTGATCGGCAGCGGGTTCGGTGGCCTCGCCGCCGCGGTGCGGATGGCCGCCCGCGGCTGGCGGGTGACCGTGCTCGAGAAGCTCGACGGTCCCGGCGGGCGCGCCTACGTGCACCGGCGCGACGGATTCACGTTCGACGCCGGGCCGACCATCGTCACTGCGCCCTTCCTGTTCGACGAGCTCTGGGCGTTGTGCGGACGACGCCGCGAGGACGACGTCGAGCTGCGCGCGCTCGAGCCCTTCTACCGGATCCGCTTCGACGACGGCAGCTGGTTCGACTACAGCGGCGACCCGCAGCGGATGCGGCGGGAGGTCGCGCGGCTGTCGCCGGGCGACGTCGCCGGCTACGAGCGCTTCATGCTCGAGGCGCAGCGCTGCTACGAGATCGGCTTCCAGGGCATGGCGACGATGCCCTTCGAGACCTTCGGCGACCTGCTGCGCGCGGTGCCCGGCATGGTGCGGATGCGCGCGTGGCGCACCATTCACGCTGCGGTCTCCAAGCACCTGCGCGACCCGCGGCTGCGGATCGTGTTCAGCTTCCATCCGCTGCTGATCGGCGGCAACCCGTTCTCGGTGACCTGCGCGTACAGCCTGATCCAGCCGCTGGAGCGCCTGCACGGCGTGCACTGGGCGATGGGAGGGACCGGCGCGCTGGTGCGTGGGCTGGTCGGCCTGATCGAGGGTCAGGGTTCGACGATCCGCTACGGCGCGCCGGTGACGCGCATCGTGGTGGAGGGCGGCCGCGCGCGCGGCGTCGAGCTCGAAGGCGGCGAGCGGATCGCCGCCGACATCGTGGTGTCGAACGCCGATGCGGCGTGGACCTACCGGCACCTGGTCGCGTCCGAACACCGCCGCACCTGGACCGACGCGAAGATCGAGCGCAGCCACTACTCGATGAGCCTGTTCGTGTGGTACTTCGGCACGAACCGGCAGTGGCACGAGGTGCCCCACCACATGATGGTGCTCGGGCCGCGCTACGAGGGCCTGCTGAAGGACATCTTCGGGCGCAAGCGGCTGGCCGACGACTTCAGCCTGTACCTGCACCGCCCGAGCGCCACCGACCCGTCGGTCGCACCCGCGGGGCACGACGCGTTCTACGTGCTGTCGCCGGTGCCGCACCTGGACGCGGGCGTCGACTGGGCGGCGCGCGCGCCCGCGTACCGCGACGCGATCGCGCAGGCGCTCGAGCGCACCGTGCTGCCGGGGCTGCGGGCGTCGATCGTGACCTCGTTCTGGACCACGCCGCAGGACTTCCACGACCGGCTGCTGTCGTACAAGGGCGCGGCCTTCGGCTTCGAGCCGCGGCTGACGCAGAGCGCGTGGTTCCGGCCGCACAACCGCAGCGAGGAC
>JBIKMO010000031.1:0-25070 GCA_044359175.1 Burkholderiaceae bacterium
GGCGACAACGTGAAGATGGTGGTCACGCTGATCGCGCCCATCGCCATGGAGCAGGGCCTGCGCTTCGCCATCCGCGAGGGCGGCCGTACCGTCGGCGCCGGCGTCGTCGCCAAGATCTTCGAATGACGAAGCCGTGGATCAGGCGACTGCGCGTCCCGATTCTGCGCCTGCGATGCTCTCCGTACGTCAAGTACGGCTGCGCTTCTCGACGCCGACTCGGGCCTGCTCGCTACGCCTGCTCCACGACTTCGTCGCACCGCTAACCGGCACGGCTCGCGACGACACGAACCGCGCCAACGTTCTTTTCGGGGAATGAGATGCAGAGCCAGAAGATCCGGATTCGCCTGAAGGCGTTCGACTACAAGCTGATCGACCAGTCCGCCGCCGAGATCGTCGAGACCGCCAAGCGCACCGGCGCGGTCGTGCGCGGCCCGGTGCCGCTGCCCACCCGGATCCAGCGCTACGACGTGCTGCGCTCGCCGCACGTGAACAAGACCTCGCGCGACCAGTTCGAGATCCGCACCCACCAGCGGCTGATGGACATCGTCGATCCGACCGACAAGACCGTGGACGCGCTGATGAAGCTCGACCTGCCGGCGGGCGTGGACGTCGAGATCAAGCTGCAGTGAGCGCGGGCGGGCGCGAGCCCGCGCCGTCCGGAGCCCGGGCCGCCTGCGCGCGGCCCGGTGCGTTTTCGGGGCAAGCGGTGCCGTCGGCGCCCGTCGGTCCCCGCGGCACCGCGGCTGGTCGGGCAGGCCGTCAGCCCTCGGGCCGGATCCGAGCGAGGACCTCGGCGAGCCGTCCGCGATACGCGTCCAGGATCGCCGGCATGTCCGGATCCAGGGGTCGTACCGGGACCAGGTCCATTGTGTCCTCGGGAGGCAGCCCGTCGTGCAGCAGTGTGCGCACGGCGCCGACCACCATGTCCTCGAGCGCCGCGCGGGCCGCGGCATCGTCCAGTCCCATGCCGCGGGCCGAGTCGAGTAGCTGCTGCAGCTGCGGCCACAGGTAGGTCGGTCCCATGCCGGTCAGCAGCACGTACGGCTCGAGCAGGCGCTCGTCGACTTCGATCCAGCGCCCGAGCGGCTCGAAGAGCCCGCGCAGCAGCTCGCGCTGCACCCCGACGGCCTCGGCGGCGAACGCGTGCGGATTGTGTCCGGCGCCGACCATCGACGGCGCATTCGGGATCACGCGTGCGAGTGGGCCGTGCCCATGCAGCCGTTCGCGCATCCGCGCGAGGGTGACCTTGGAGCCGAGGTAGACCACCAACGCGTCCGCACGCAGGCGGCCACGCAATGCGTCGAGCGCAGCTGGCACGACCGGCGGGTGCACCGCCAGCAGCACGCAGTCGGCGACCGCGGCGTCTTCCGCGGTCGCGGTCACTCGCACCGACGGGTGATCCCGAAGCAACCGCGCGCGCGCGTCCGCATCCGGGTCGGCGACCACCACCTCGGCCTGCATCCGGCCGGCGCGGGCCCAGCCGCCCAGGAGGATACGCGTGACCCGGCCGCCGCCGACGATTCCGATCCGAACGCCATCCCTCATGCGGACTCCTCGGTCAGCCGGTCGGACGCGGCGGGATGCCGTCAGTTCCAGGGCCGGTGGTGGACGATCCGACCGCCGACCACGGTCATCAGCGACGAGACGTTGCGCAACGCGTCCAGCGCGACCTCGGTCGGATCGGCGTCGAGCACCGCGAGGTCGGCAACCTTGCCGGGCTCGATCGAGCCCTTGACGTCTTCCTCGAACGACAGCCGCGCGCCCTCGATCGTCATCAGTCGCAGCGCCTGACGGCGGTCCAGGGCCTGTTCGGTGCCCAGCACGCGACCGGTGGTGCGTTCGACGCGCGCGATCGCCGCCCACATCGGCCAGAAGGGGCTGCACGGCACGTTGTCGGTGCCTGCGGCGATCGGCAGGCCGGCCGCCATCAGCGCCCGATGGGGCAGCGTCCACGCGCCGCCGTCAGGGTCGTCGAGGTACGCATCCCCGTCCTTCCACAGCGAGTACGTGGGGATGGTCGTGACCATCAGCCCGAGTGCCCGGATCCGCGGCAGATCGTCCGGACGCATCCGTCCAATGTGCTCGATCACCCAGCGTCGGTCTCGCAGCGGGTAGGCGCGGTCGACCGCCTCGAGCGCGTCGAGCACCTCCGGCAGCCGCTCACCGACCACTGCGTTCACACGAAGGTCGTGGCTCGCCGCGATCGTCGCCAGCTCGCGGAACTCGGCGATGCCGTGGGCCCACTCGACGTAACCGGTCCAGCCGGTGTTCGGCAGCGCCGCACGCGCGAGCGCCGCATGCGCTGGGTCACCGCCCAGCCCCAGGTAGACGCCGCAGATCCTCAGCCATGGATCCCCCATCCCGCGGCCGCGCGCGTACGCGAGCCAGTCGCGCATCGCCAGCCGGGCCTCGTGCAGGTCGGACCAGGTTGGGCTCACGCACAGGCAGGTGCGCACGGTGAGCTGGCCGCGCTCCCACAGATCCCGGTAGATCGCGATCGATTCAGGCGCGGAGCCGTGGCCTTCGTAGATGCTCGTGGTCCCGAGCGCCTGGTAGATGGGGATGCTGTCGAGCAGCGCCTGGCGTCGCTGCCCGTAGTCGAAGCACGGCAGATCGCGCAGCAGGTCGAACTCGAGGCTCGGCCGGTAGTTGTCCTCGACGATCACGCCGGTGGGTTCGCCGCTCGCGGCGTCGAGCTCGACGCGGACGCCGTCGCACGCCGGGCGGCTCGCCGCGGTGATGCCCGCAGACGCGAGGCCCGCCGAGTTCAGCACGGTCCAGCCGGGCGGCCGCCCCCAGTTGCCGAACGCGCCTGGGATGCAGACCGGATGGTCGGGTGCTGCCGCATCGAGTTCGGCGCGGGTGGGCAGTCGCCGCTCGGCGAGCGCGTCCGGCCCGCCAAAAAAGAACGGTGGATCCCCGAGCGGCATCGTCACCACCCACCGTCCCCGGGGTGTCGCGGCCGCGGCGGCGCTCACCCGCGCGAGAACCTCGGCAACGCAGGACGCTCCCGCGAGGCTGGGCCGCAGCCGCTTGAGCGCTTCGCGCTCCATGTGCGCGTGTCCGTCGATCAGACCGGGCACCACGCTTCGGCCGCCGAGGTGCACGGTACGGGTGCGCGGGCCGGCGAACGCGGCGAGCGCCGCGGTGGTGCCAGCGGCGACGATCCGTCCGCCGCGGATCGCGACCGCCTCGACGATGTGGTCGGCGTCGTCGACCGTGTGGACGCGCCCGCCGGTGAGCAGCAGGTCCGCCTCGGAGGGGGCGGAGCTCATCGCCGGGCGTCGCCTCCGTACCAGGGGAAGATCCGCGGCAGCAGCGCGACGAAGATCCGGTCGGCGGTGAAGCCGAGCGCGCCCAGCGCCATGAGCCCGACGAACATCATGTCGACGCGGAACACCAGGTGCGAGAACGAGATCAGGAACCCGAGGCCGCTGCTCGCACCGACCAGCTCGGCGGCGACCAGCATCACGAAGGCGGTGGCAGTGGCCTGGCGCAGGCCCGCGAGGATGAACGGCAGCGCCGACGGCAATACGACGTGGAACATCGCGTCCCTGCCGCGGCAACCCAGGCTCGCGGCTGAGCGCAGCAGCACGTTCGGGACGTCGCGTACGCCGATGAAGGTGTTGAGCCAGACCGGAAAGAACGTACCCCAGCTGATCAGCGCCACCTTCGACATCTCACCCAGACCGAACCAGACGATCGCAAGCGGCACGAACGCGATCGCCGGGATCGATCGCAGGCCGTGCAGCACCGGGTCGAGCAGGTTGCGCACTGGTACGAGCTGTCCGGTGATCAGCCCGATCAGCACGCCGAGCGAGCCGCCGATCAGGAAGCCCGAGACTGCGCGCTGCAGGCTCACCGCCATGTGCTTGACCAGATCGCCGCTGGCGATCATCTCGCCCAGCGTGCCGACCACGTGCGACGGCGGCGGGAACATCTGCAGGTTGATGCCGGGTACCACGCGCGGCGCAACCTCCCACAGCAGCAGGAACAGCAGCACGCCGAGCACGTTGAACGCGATCTGGTTGCGAAGCCTGCGACGTCCGGCGTCGCGCTGCGACTCGGCGAACTCGCGCTCGATCGCGGCGCGCTCGGACGCGGGCAGGCTGGCGGCTCCAGCGGTCGGGGCCGCGATCACGTCGTCGCGCAGCGTCGCGCTCATGACGCGTCCCGCTCGGGGTCGCCGTGGAACGCGCCGCTCACGCGCGAGTACATCGCGCCGAACTCGGGCGAGCCGCGGTCTCGAGGATAGGGTAGGGCCACGTCGACGATCTCCTTGATGCGGCCAGGGAACGGACTCATCACGACGATGCGCTGCGCAAGGAACACCGCCTCCTCGATGTTGTGCGTGATGAAGAAGATGCTCAGGCCGAGCTCGCGCCAGATCCGCAGCAGCTCCTCCTGCAGCGTCGCCCGGGTCATCGCGTCGACCGCGGCGAAGGGTTCGTCCATCAGCAGGATACGCGGACGGGTCACCAGTGCGCGCACGACCGCGACGCGCTGCCGCATGCCGCCGGACAGCTCGAACGGATAGCGTTCCGCCGCATGGCTCAGGCCGGCCAGCGCGAGGAACCGGTCGACGCGCTCGCGGCGCTCGGCTGCGCTCAGGCCTTGCCGCCGCAGCCCGAACTCGACGTTGCGGCGCGCGCTCAGCCAGGGGAACAGCGCGTACTCCTGGAAGACGACACCGCGGTCGGGACCGGGTCCGACGATCGGCTCGCCGTCGAGCGTCAGCGCGCCGCGCGTGGGCTCGAGAAAGCCGGCGATCATGTTCAGCAGCGTGGTCTTGCCGCAGCCGCTGGGCCCGATCGCGCACATGAATTCGCCGGCGCCGATCTGCAGCGATACGTCCTGAAGCGCCCACGACGGCTCGCTGCCGAGCGACGCGTAGAGCTTGGAGACGTTGCGGACCTCGACCGTGGCGCTCATCCTCGCTCCGCGGCTACAGTCCCTGAACGCGTTCCGGCCGGATCTTTCGCATCGGCGCGTCGAGCACCAGGCTTCGGAACAACTTGGCGAGGTCCTCCTTCGGACGCTGCGCGAGCCCGGCTTCGATCGCCCACTCGGCGTTGGCGACCATGTCGCGAACCAGCCGGTCGCTCAGGTTGACCTCGATGTCGAGCAGCTTGATGCCGACCTCGGTGGCCTCCTTCGAGGTGGCGGTGCGCGCCGCGACGTCGGCGACCGCGCGGGCGGGGTCGGCCTTCATCGAGGCCTCGGCGGCGAACAGCGCCTGCACCGCCCGCTCGATCACCCCGGGCATCTCCCGAACGGTCTTCTCGTTCGTCACCAGGATCAGATGGTTCTGCCAGATGGTCTCGATGCCATCGATCGGCAGCACGCGGGTCACCCCGGGGGCCTGCTGCTCGGCGATCTGAGCGGTCCGCCAGTCCCAGGCGAATGCGTCGACGTCGCCCTTGACGAGCGCGGTCACCATCTCCGGGCCGCGCATGTTCACCAGGGTCACCTCCCGCAGCCCGAGGCCGTGCAGCTTCAGGTAGCTGCTGAGGAAGTAGTGGCCGCTGGTACCGACCTGCGTGGCGATCCGCTTGCCGCGCAAGCCCTTCGGATCGCCGACGCCCCGGTCGTTGCGGGCGACCACCAGCATCTCGCGCGACGAACGGCTGAAGTCGGCGACGATGATCGGCTTCAGACCGCGCATCGCCGCGAGCACGGTGGGACTGTCGGTCGTGGTCGCGAACTGGGCCTTCTCGGCCAGCACCGCCTCCATCGCCAGCCGGCCGGCGGTGAACTTGGCCACCTCGGCCCTGAGCCCGTGCCGGCCCCAGGTGTCCTGCGCGCCCGCGACGAACACCACGCTCCAGCCGTGGCCCTCGCTCTCGGCGACCGTGATCGGGGTCGGCGCCTGTGCGACCGCCGCCGGCAGCGCGGCCAGACTGCCGAGGGCGGCGGCCCCTGAGACGAAGCGGCGCCGATTGATCGCATCAGTCATGGTCATCTCTCCAGACGGTATTGGGGTCGCGCCGGGGGGCGGGTGGACGTGCGGCGCGCGCTCGAACGTATACGAAGACTGCATCGCATGATACGGTTCGCATCCGAACGTACGCAATACATCCGTCCACAGATCGTCATCCGCCGAGCGCATGTGTCGATGAGCGCCCCGGGCCCGAACGAAGCGTCTCGCATCCGGCTGCTGTGGCATCCGCAGGCTCAGTTCGCGGGCTACCTGCTGGCCGAGCACCCTGACCCCGAAGGCGGGCGACGGGCGGTGCTGCGCACGTCCGCGATGGTGCCGGGCATCGGGCCGCTGGAGGCGCTGTTCTCGGGCGACGCGGAGTTCGCGGTGGCCAGCCCGTCGCACCTGCTGGAGTCGAGCCGGGCCGCCGACGGCGTGATGCTGCTCACGATCCAGCAGGCGAGTGCGCTGGTCTATCCGGCCCACCGCGAGCACGGGATCGGGTGTCTCGAGGACCTGCGCGGCCGACGCATTGCGGTGTGGCCGGGCAACGAGGATCTTGAGCTGCGCTGGATGCTGCAGCGTGCCGGCGTGCCGCCCCAGGCGGTGGCGCGCGTGCCGATGCCGGACACCGTGGCGCCGTTCCGGCGCGGCGAGGTGGACTGCGCGCAGATGACCGTCTATCACGAGCTGCACGAGGTCACCGAGGGCGAGGGGCGGTGCGACGATCTCGTTCTGTTCCGCGCCGAGCAGGTCGGCGCGTCGCTGCTGAAGGATGGGCTGTTCACCACGCGGCGGCTGGCCGATCGCGAGCCCGAGCGGGTGCAGCAGGTGGTCGACGCGGTGCTGCACGGCTGGGCGCGCGCCTTCGCCGACCCCCGGGGCGCGGTCGATGCCTGCCTGCTCGCGCGGCCCGAGCTGAGGCGCGACGCGCAAGCGCACCAGCTCGAGGTGATCCGCTCGCTCGCTGGTGCGGGTTGTGCGCCGGAGCACGGGCTCGGCTACCCGGACCCGGCCCACGTCGAGCGGGCGGCCCGGGCAATGACCGATCTCGGTCACCCGGTCGCCGTGGATCCGGCGCGGGTGGTTCGCGCCGAGTTCTGGCGCCGCGCGCCGCGCTATCCGGCGCCTGTGGCATGAACGGAGCGGCCAGGTTCGACGTGATCGTCGTCGGCGCGGGGGTGGTCGGCTGCGCGGCCGCCTACGAGCTCTCGTGCGCCGGCTTGCGGGTGGCGCTGCTCGATCGGGGGGACCTGGGCGGCGCGGTGACCGGCGGCAGCCTCGCGTGCATCGGCACGCACATGCTGTCGCGGGACGAGCTGCCGCTGCTGATCCATGCACGCCAGCGCTGGCAGGAGCTGGTCGACGAGCTCGAGTTGGGATTCGAGTACTCGGTGGGCGGGCAGATGCGGTTCGTGCGCAGCGCGGCCGAGCTGGAGGTTGCGCGAGGCTGGGTCGAGCTCGAGCGATCCTTCGGGCTCGAGTCGGAGATCCTCGATCCGAAGGCGGTGCGCAGTCGGGTGCCAGCGCTTACCGGCCCGATCCTGGCGGCGACCTGGTCGCCCCGCGACGCGACGGTCAATCCGTTCCTGACATGCCGCGCCTTCGTCTCGGCGGCTGCGCGCCGCGGCTGCCGGGTGCTGCCCGGCACCGCCGTGGATGCGATCGAAACCGTCGCGGATCGGGTGGTCGCGGTGCACGCCGGCGCCCTCAGGCTGTCGGCCGACTGGGTGGTGGTCGCCGCCGGTCCGTGGTCGGCACGGGTCGCGGCGATGGCCGGCAGCCAGATCGCGATCGTGCCGCGCAAGGCGCAGTGCCTGGCGACGGTGGCGATGCCGCCGACCATCCCGTGCGTCGTCGGCGCGTGCGAATCGGCCGGCGGCGTGGAGGCCGGCTATACGCAGATCCAGCAAGCGGCCTCCGGGCAGATCCTGTTCAACACGGTGCTCGCCGGCGGGGTGGGCTCGGATGGCCGGCAGGAATCGGACCGCGGCGTGGACCGGCGGTTCGTGCAGGACTCGGCCGCCATGCTGCTGTGGCTGTTCCCTGGCCTCGCCGACGTGCCGGTGCTCCGGTCCTGGAGCGCGTACGAGGCGGTGACGCCGGACGATCGCTTCCTGGTCGGCCCGGTGCCAGAGGTTCGTGGCCTGCTGATCGCGGCGGGCGACAACGGCACCGGCTTCAACCGGGCGCCGATCGTCGCGCGGATGATCGCGGCACTGGTCTGCGATCGGCCCTCGCCGTTGCCGCTGGCGCCGTACGCGCCCGACCGGTTCGCACTGGTCGCCGCGGAGGACCGGCGATGACCGACGCCGACGCGCGACGTGCCCGGATGTTGGTGGTCCGCATCGAAGTCGACGGTGAGCCGTTCGAGGCGCGCGCTGGCGATTCGGTAGCGAGCGCGCTGCTCGCGGCGGGCCGCCGCAGGCTGCGCGCCGGCCCGGACGGTATGCCGCGAGGCGTGTTCTGCGGGATCGGCGCGTGTTTCGACTGCCTGGTCACCATCGACGGCAGGCCCGACCAGCGCGCCTGCCTCGCTGCGGTGCGCGACGGCATGTCGGTGCGTTGCCGGGGCTGAGACGGGCGTGAACCACCGCGTGGCCGATCCGATCCGCGACCCGTACGGGTGCACGACCGACGTCGCGATCGTGGGGGCGGGGCCTGCAGGTCTCGCGGCGGCGATCGCGGCGCGGCGCTGCGGTGCGTCGGTGCTCGTGATCGACGAGTACGCGCGCGCCGGCGGCCAGTACCTGCGGCAGCCGGCCGGGCCGACCGTTCCCGGCGCCGCGACCGGTCGCGGCGGCACGCTCGCGGCGCAGGCCGCCCACGCCGGCGTCGAGTTCATGCAGTCCGCGACCGTCTGGGCCGGCTATCCGGACGGCACGCTGTCGGTGGACGTCGCGGGCCGAGGTATCGAGGTCCGCGCCCGGCGCCTCGTGATCGCCGCCGGCGCGCACGATCGCGCGATGCCGTTTCCCGGATGGACGCTGCCGGGCGTGACCACACCTGGCGCGGCTCAGGCGATGCTGAAGGCGCATGCGGTGTTGCCCGGCCGCAGAGTCGTGGTCGCCGGCAGCGGGCCGTTCCTGCTCGTGGTGGCCGCCGACCTCGCACGGGCCGGCGCTGCGGTCGAGCTGGTCGAGTCGGCCGCGCCGAATCGTGCGGCGGCGGCCGGCCTGCTCGGCTTCCCGTCGCGCTGGCCGGAGCTGACGAGGCTGCTCGCGGCGCTGGCGGCGCACCGCGTGCGGATCCACCTCGGACGCGTGGTGACCGAGGTCTCGGGACCGCTGACGGTTGCGCAGGTGGTCACGCGGCGCGTGGGCCCCTCGGGCGACCCGGTGCCGGGTACCGAGCGCGTGCACGAGGCCGACGCGCTCGCGGTCGCGTTCGGCTTTCGCGTCCAGTCCGAGCTCGGCCGCGTGCTCGGTTGCGAGGCCCGCTACGACGAGGCCCGCGGAGGGCACGTGCTGCTGACCGACCCGACCACCGGCCGCACTTCGCTGGACTGGGTGTACGCGGCCGGTGAGGTGACCGGACTGGGGGGGCACGCACGAGCCTCGGCCGAAGGCACGATCGCCGGCACGTGCGCCGCCCGCGCGCTCGGCTTTGACGCACCGGGCGCCCTCGCCCAGCTTGCCGACGCTTCCCGTCGGCGCGCGCGCGCCGAGGCATTCGCCGCGCTGGTCGCGCGCACGTTCGAGCCGCCCGCCGGCCTCGCCGCACTGCCTGAACCCGGCACTCCGGTGTGCCGGTGCGAAGGGGTCACGCGGGCCGAGATCGACGCGGCGATCGACGCTGGCGCGCACACCGTGAGCGCGGTCAAGCGCTGGACCCGATGCGGCATGGGCCGCTGCCAGGGACGTATCTGCGCCTGGCCGGTCACGCGACTGATCGCGCACCGGCTCGGCCGCTCGACGGCCGGCCTCGACAACCTCGAGCCGCGGCTGCCGATCAAGCCGGTCGGCGTGTCGTGCCTGACCGGGAATCGCCCGGCCGCGGCCCTGCCGCCCACCCCGGCCCCGCCGCGCACCCCGGAGCGAGCCACGTGACCCGATACGGACTGCACTACGGCGGCGTCTGGCAGGACGCCCGATCGACGACCACCCTCCTGGTGTCGAGCCCGGCGACCGGCGAGCCGATCGCCGAGGTGCCGGAGGCGGGCGCGTCCGACGTCGACGCGGCCGCGCGAGCGGCGGCGGCGGCGTGGCCTGCGTGGCGTGCGCTCGAGCCCCTGGAGCGCGGCCGGCACCTCGGCCGGTTCGCCGAACTCCTGCGCTCGCGGATCGGTGCGCTCGCGACCCTCGAGTCGGCCGTGACCGGCCGTCCGGTGCGCGAGATGGCCGCTCAGATGAGCCGGATCCCGGAGTGGCTCGAGTACTTCGGGGCGATCGCCTGCGGCCTCGAGGGCCAGTCGAACCGAGTCAAGGGCGGGTTCGTCACGCTGACCGCGTACGAGCCGGTCGGCGTGTGCGCGCTGCTCACGCCGTGGAACCACCCGGTGCTCATCCTGGTCAAGAAGCTCGCCGCGGCGCTGGCGGCGGGCAACACCTGCCTGGTCAAGCCCTCGGAGCTGGCGCCGGTCTCGCCGCTGGTGCTCGCTGAGTGGGCTCGCGAGGCGGGACTGCCCGCGGGCACGCTCAACGTCGTGACCGGGGCAGCACGGACCGGCGAGGCAGTCTGCGCCCATCCGGCGGTGCAGATGATCGACCTGACCGGCGGCACTGCGACCGGACGTCGGGTGGCGGCTGCGGCCGCGGCGAGGCTGATCCCGTGCACGCTCGAGCTGGGCGGCAAGACCCCGGTGGTCGTGTTCGATGACGTCCCGCTCGAGGAGGCGGTCGCCGGCGCGCTGTTCGCCGCGTTCGTCGCCTCGGGCCAGACCTGCGTGTCGGGCTCGCGGTTCCTGGTCGCCCGGCCGGTGTACGAGCGCTTCGTCGAGGCGTTCGCGCGACGCGCGGCCGCGCTGTTGGTCGGTGATCCGGCCGATCCCGCGACCGACGTCGGGCCAGTGATCTCGGCCACCGCACGGGAGCGCTGCATCGACCATGTCGCTCACGCGACCCGGCAGGGTGCGCGTCTCGCGTGCGGGGGTGGCCCGCCCGCCGGCCTTCCAGAACGGCTGCGTGCCGGTCACTTCGTCGCGCCCACGGTGTTCGTTGACGTCGACCCTTCGATGCGGCTGTTCCGAGAGGAGGTGTTCGGTCCGGTGGTCTCGGTCACGCCCTTCGACGACGAGGCGCACGCGATCGCGCTCGCCAACGACAGCGACTTCGCGCTCGGTGCCGCGGTGTGGACCCGCGACGTCGCCCGCGCGCACCGGTTCGCCGCCGCCGTGCGCGCCGGGGTCGTGTGGGTCAACGACCATCACAAGAACGACCCCAGGTCGGTCTGGGGGGGCTGGGGCGACAGCGGCTGGGGCAAGGAGAACGGCTGGACGGCGCTGAAGGAGCACATGCGCGCGCGCAGCATCATCGTGCGTACCGCGCCTCGCTTCGACGACTGGTTTGCGGGCGGCGCGCGCTACGGCTAGTGGACCGGCCGCGTGCGTCATCGGCGATCCATTCGGGATATCGGGGGAGGGAAATCATGGAGCTGGGCTTGAAGGGCAAGAGCGTCCTGATCACCGGGGCGTCCAAGGGCATCGGACTGGCGACCGCATGGGCGTTCGCGCGCGAGGGGTGCAGCCTGCACCTGGCGGCGCGCTCCCCGGACCTGCTGGAGACCGCGGGTGCGGCGATCGCCGCCGAGTGCGGGGTCATGATCCGCACCTACGCGATGGACCTGTCGAACGACGCGCGGATGCGTGAGCTCGCCGAACGCGCCGGCGTGCCGGACATCCTGGTGAACAACGCGGGCGACATCCCCGCCGGGCCGCTGGACGCGGTCGACGATGCCGCGCTGCGGCGCGGCTTCGACCTGAAGGTGTTCGGCTACATCTCGCTCACCCGGGCGATCTATGGCGAGATGTGCCGGCGCCGCAGCGGCGTGATCGTTAACGACATCGGCAACTCGGGCGAGAACTGGGACGCACGCTACATCATGGGTTCGACCGGCAATGCCGCGCTGATGTCATTCACCCGGGCGCTCGGGGGCGTGAGCCTGGACCACGGCGTGCGGGTGGTGGGCGTCAATCCCGGGCCGGTGGCGACCGACCGCATGGTCAAGCTGATGAAGCGCCGCGCGGTCGACCTGCACGGCGACGAGGGCCGCTGGCAGGAGCTGCACCGGATGTACCCCGGCGGACGCCCGGCCACCGCGCAGGAGGTGGCCGACCTGATGGTGTTCCTCGCCTCGCCGCGCGCCGGCTACGTGACCGGCACGATCGTCACCATCGACGGTGGCATCGCGTCGCGCGGATCGATCATCTGAGGGCCGCGATGGGCGATTTCGACCTGCGCAACCGTCACTTCGACCGCCTGTTCTCGCAGCCGGGGCTGGTCTGGATGGGACAGAACACCAACCACGTTCCGATGCATCCGGTCGTGCGCGATGCGCTGCACCGTGCGGTCGACGACGAGACGTTCCACGCCTACGCGCCGCCGGCGGGGATCGAGGCTTTACGCGAGGCAGTGGTCTCGGACCTGGGCGTGCCCGGGCTGTCGGCGCTGATCACCGATGGCGCGGTGGCAGGCCTGGGCACCGTGTGCCGCGCGCTGTGCCGTCCCGGCCGGCGGTTCGTCACCACCGACCCGAGCTGGAAGTGGCCGCTCGGCTTCGCGCGTCAGGCCGGCATGGAGGTGGTCGAGATCCCGATCTACGGCGCGGAGCACGACTGGCGGCTGTCGCCGCAGCGGCTCGCTCAGGCGGTGGACCCTCGGACCGACGTCATCTACCTGGTCGACCCGAACAACCCGCTGGGCACCTGCGCGACGCCGCAGGAGATCGAGGCGTTCGTCGAGATCGCCCGCGGGGTCGGGGCGACGCTCGTCCACGACTGCACGTACCGGGATTTCGCGGACCACCACCTGCCGGCCGCGTCGCTGTATCCCGAGGGGACGGTCACGGTGGTCAGCTTCTCGAAGTGGCTGGGGCTGGCCGGGCTGCGGCTGGGTGCGGTCGTGGCCACGCCCGATACGATCGAGCGCATTGGTTCGGCGTCGATCGCGCCGCTCGGCGCGAACGTGCTGTCGCAGCGCGCCGCGCTCGCGGGTCTGTCGGTGAAGGCCGAGTGGATGGCCCAGGTGCAGGGGTTGCAGCGCGGCAACCAGGCGATCGTGCGCCAGGCGTGCGCGCAGGTCCCCGGCCTGTCGGTGCCGGTGTATCCGTCGCAGGCGAACTTCCTGGTCGTCGAATGCGAAGCCACCGGGCTGCGCCCTGAGGCGATCGTCTGGGCGATGGGCGAGCGCGGCATCCAGATCCGGCAGGGTGCCTACCACACGCAGCGCTTCGGGCATCGCTTCGTCAAGGTGAGCGTGAGCGTCCCGCGCACCTGGGCCGAGGCGTTCGCCCGAGCGCTGCCGGCGGCCGTGCGGGAGGCGCGCGAGCCGAGGGCGCTGCCGTCGCTGTATTGACCGCAGGCGCTGCTGCGCAAGGAGTTCAGGCGGCGAGTTCGGCCAGCACCTCGGCGAGGACGCGCGCGCCGGCGGCAAGATCCTCCGGTCGTGCCGACTCGGCTTCGTCGTGGCTGATGCCGTCCTTGCACGGTACGAAGATCATCGCCGACGGGCAGATCGCGCTCAGGTAGCGCGCGTCGTGACCCGCGGCTGACGGGAGGTCGATCGACGCGTGGCCGCAGCGGCGTGCCGCGTCGCGGACCCGCGCGCGCATCGGCTCCGGGAAGGTGGTCGCGGTCGCGTCGACCAGCGGCTCGATCTCGAGCTCGCAGCGTCCGGCGTGCCGAGCGCAAATCGTTGGCACCGCGTCGCCGAGCGCCGCGAGCTGCTGCGGATCAGGGTGCCGCAGATCCACCGAGAAGACCGCGCGCGAGGCGACCACCGACGGGGCGTTCGGCGTCACGACCAGGCGCCCGACGGTGAAGCGGACGAGGTCCTGCGGGTCCTCCATCGCCGCGGCGAGCGCCTGGATCGCGGCGGTCGCGGCCAGCAGCGCGTCGCGGCGCTCGGCGTGGGGCGCGGTGCCGGCGTGCGCCTGTGCGCCACGCATCGTGACCCGGAACGTACGCTTGCCCTGGATGCCGGTGACCACGCCGATCGGCACGCCTGCACGCTCGAGCACCGGTCCCTGTTCGATGTGGGCCTCGACGTACGCGTGTACCGGGCCACCGAGCGGCCGTTCGGGTACGTCCGGAAACGCAGCGCGGACCTGCGCGAGCGCATCGCGTACCCGGACGCCTTCGGCGTCGGTGACCTCGAGCAGCGCCGCGAGCGGCACCGCACCGGCGAACGCGGCCGAGCCCATCATGCCGGGTGCGAAGCGCGATCCCTCCTCGTTCATCCACGACACCACGTCGATCGGCCGATGCGGCATGACGCCGGCCGCGCGCAGCGCGGCGATCGCCTCGAGCCCAGCGAGGACGCCGTAGATGCCGTCGAACCGCCCGCCCGCGGGCTGGCTGTCCAGGTGCGATCCGGTGACCACCGGGGCGCTCGACGGGTCGGTGCCGGGCAGCCTCAGAAACAGGTTGCCGGCCGGATCGGTCCATGGGGTCATCCCGAGCGTCGCCGCCATCGCGATCAGCGCGCGTCGGGCCCCGATCTCCGCGGCCGACAGCGCCTGGCGGTTGACGCCGCCCGAGCCGGTGGCCCCGTACCGGGCGAGCGCCTCGTGCCGTCCCCACAGCCGCTTGGCATCGACGCCCGCGGCGAACGTCGCTCGCGTCGCGCTCACCGGGCGTCTCAGCGGGTCTTCATGATCTCGGAGGGACGGGCCCGCGGGTCTCGCGGCTCCCAGCGTCCTGCCTCGACCAGGGCGAGGAAGTCGGCGACGAACCGGTTGAAGTGCTCGGGCTCCTCGAGATTGAGCGTATGCCCGGTCTTCGGCAGGATCAACAGGCCGCATGCGGGCAGGGTGCGCTTCAGGAACACGCCCGGCTGGATGCAGTGGTCGTCCTCGTCGCCCACCACCACCAGCGTCGGCACGGCCATCGATCGCAGACCGTCCTCGAGGTCGTAGATCGAAGGACGGCGCGCCTGCACCCCCCGCATCGTGTTCGCCGAGCCGAGTGCCGAATGCTCGCCGAGCTGCATGGCGAACTCCGACCAGCCGCGCGGGTCCTTGTTCTGGAACTGCACGCGCGAGGCCCCGAGCGCGTAAGTCTTCGCAAACTGCTGGCTGCCTTGGGCTTCGAACTGCCTGGCGACCTCGAGCGACACGTCGCGGAAGTACGCCTCGAACGCCTTCTCGGCGCCGTAGCCGGCACCAGCGACCACCAGCGACCGCGCGCGCGCCGGGTGGCGTAGCCCCAGATGAAGGGCGGCGAACCCACCCATCGACAGGCCGACGACGTGTGCGTCGCGCACGCCGGCGGCGTCCATCACGCAGACGATGTCCTCGACTGCGATCGCCTGCGAGTAGCGCTCGAGGTCCGCCGGCACCGACGAGGGAGGGTAGCCGCGCGCAGCGAAGGCGATGCACCGGTGACGGCGCGCGAACGCCCGCATCTGCGGCTCCCAGCTGCGGTGGTCGCCGCCGAACTCATGGACGAAGACCACCGGCGTACCACGGCCGGCCTCCTCGTAGTGCAGTTCGAACCCGTCCTGGGTGCGTGCGAGCGGCATCGGGGGCTCCCGGGCGTGATGCGGCACGCGCCGTCGTGTACACAATATGGCAGTTTATGCATACGAAGAGCGACGCTGTCAACCGGATGGGCCCGAGCTCCGTGTACACTCGGGTCTCGCGTCCGTGCGTCGCACGGCGCCGAGGCCGAGCGGCCTCCCGATCGCTCGAGTGGAAGGACGTGGAGAGAACCAAGGCCGCACGATCGCCGAAGGGGCCGACACGGGTGCGCTTGGCTCGCACCGGGATCCGTCGAGGTGCACCGACCGACCGGACCCGCGTCGATGTGATTCGGGACACGATCGAGCGCGAGATCCTGACCGGCAGGTTGCCGCCCGGGCTCAAGCTGAACGAGGATGCGATCGCCTCCCGTCACGGCGCCTCGCGAACCCCGGTCCGCGAGGCGCTACAGCAGCTTGCCTCGAAGGGGCTGGTGACGCTGCGCTCGCACGCCGGCGCCTTCGTCTCCGAGCTGAGCATCACCGACCTCGCCGAGATGTTCGAGGCGATGAGTTTTCTCGAGTCGGCCTGCGCGGCCCTCGCTGCGGTGCGCCACACTGCCGAGGACCGGGAGCGGTTGAGCGCGGCGCACCAGCGCTGTGCCGAGGCTGCGGCCCGTGGCGACCCGACGACGTTCTACGCGGCCAACGCCCGGTTCCACGAATGCGTATACGCAGCGAGTCACAACGGCTACCTGGCTGCGCAGACGGTCGCGCTGCGCGACCGTCTTGAGGTGTACCGTCGTGAAGCGACGTTCCATCCCGGGCTGATCGCGCTGACGATGCGCGAGCACGAGGAGATCATCCGGTCGATCTTCGACATGGACGAGGCTCAGGCGGCCCGCAAGATGCGCAGCCACCTCGACACGCTGCGCGACGATGCGGTGTCGATGGCCAAGACCATGACCCGGCTGCGGGACGTAACGCGGCCGTAGCCGTCTCGCCGGTCGATCCGGGGCATGGCCGTTTCCCGCGCGTCGCCCGCGGTCGTCCGCCGATCCAGTCCTGGGCGCGGCGGTCGCGCCGGTGCGATCAGTATCCGTCGATAGGTGACCGAGTCGACCGGGTCCCTTCGGGTGACTGCCGCCGCGGGCGCACGCCCGCGATCGCGCACCGGACACGATCATGCTCCACGCCCCCGCTGAGCCGCGCCTGGATCCTGCTGCGAGTGCGTTCGTCGCGCCCGCCGGCGCGACGCGGACCGCGGGCGAATCGGGGGCATCGGCCAGGGTCGGCGCGGTCGTGCCATCGTCGATGCGCAGCAGGGCTCGCACGTGGTGCCGGGCCTTGCGACTGTACGACGAGGGCGACCGGGACGCGCCCCGTTTCCGAGCGCGGCAGCTGCATGCGGTGCGACGCCTGACGCCCTTTGCGATGGCGTTCTACGTGCTCAGCACGCTGCTGACGGTGTGGGTGCTGCTGCCGCAGACCGAAGGACACTTCGTCGGGATCTGGGCGGTGTTCGTCTGTGTGGTGACGCTCTGGGTCCTGTACGGCTGGGTGCGCCTGAACTACCGGGAGGTGCGCACGACCGCGTCGCCGCGCACGATGCGGCGCTGGATCGCACGCGCCGGCGTGGCCGCCGCGCTGTGGGCGGTCCTGCCGGCGGTCGAGTTCTCGCGGCTCGATCCCGGAGGCCAGTTCCTGCTGGGGATGCTCACCACCGGGATGATCGGCGCGGGCGGGTTCGTGCTGTCCGGCGTACCTCTGGCGGCCACGCTCTACGTGCTGGTGGTCGGCGTCGGCGGCATCATCGCGATGCTGCGCTGGGATGCTCCCGCGGGGCTCGGTGCGGCGGTGATGCTGGCCTCGTATTGCGCCATCGTGATCGGCAGCGTGTGGGCGTATGCGCGGACCCTGGGGGCGCAGCTGGTCGCCGAGGCCCGGGCGGAGCGGCAGGGGGAGTTGATCGCGCTGCTGATGCGCGACTTCGAGGAGCACGCGAGCGACCTGTTGTGGGAGACGGATGCGCGCGGGCGCTTCGTGCACGTCAGTCCTCGGCTGTCGGCTGCGCTCGGCGTGCCCGCGCAGCGCTTGGCCCGCGTGCGAGCGAGTGCGCTTGTCGGCCGGTGCTCGCGCGCGACCGAAGAGGCCGACGCGCATTGGCGCGAGATCCGGGCGATCGTCGCCGCGAGGACCGCGTTTCGGGACAGGTTGATCTGCGTGTCGCGCGGCCCGGGCGACGCGCGATGGTGGTCATTGAGCGCGCGCCCCCTGCTGGACGAGCGCGGTCGGCCTCGGGGCTGGCGAGGCGTGGCCGCGGATGTGACCGAGCGGCAGCTCGCTCACCGCCGGCTGAGCTGGCTCGCCCACAACGACCCGCTGACCGGTCTGATGAACCGGACGCAGTTCCGGGAGCGGTTGCACTCCGGGCTGCAGTCGGCGCAAGGCGAACGCAGCGCGCTCGCGGTGCTGGTGCTGGACCTCGACGGCTTCAAGCAGGTGAACGACAGCCGCGGCCATGCCGCGGGCGACCTGCTGCTGCAGGCGGTCGCGGATCGGCTGCGCTCGGTCGTGCGACGCCAGGACGCGGTCGCTCGACTGGGTGGGGACGAGTTTGCGTTGATGGTGCCGGGCGTCCGCGGCCAGGACGACCTGGGGCCGATGCTCGATCGACTGTTCGCCGCGTTGACCCCTGCGCCGAGGGTGCAGGAGCACCCGGTCCCGCTGCGCGTCAGCGTCGGCGTGGCGATCGCGCCGGGCGACGGCACCGATGTCGACCTGCTGCTTCAGCATGCCGATGCGGCGATGTACACCGCCAAGCAGGCGGGCGGCCAGCGAGCCTGCTTCTACGATGCGGCCCTTGCCGAGGCGGCACGGCGTCGCAGCGGGCTCGCGCGCGACCTCGCGGGCGCGGTCGCGCGCGGCGAGTTCACGCTGGTCTATCAGCCGCAGGTGGATGCTCGGGACTTCACGGTCGTGGGCTTCGAGGCGCTGCTTCGTTGGAGTCACCCGACGCACGGCGAGGTGTGGCCGTCCGAGTTCGTGGCGATCGCCGAGTCCAGCGGCGCGATGCCCGCGATCGGCGACTGGGTGCTGACTGAGGCGTGCCGGCAGGCCCGCACGTGGCCGCGGTCGGTGCGCGTGTCGATCAACGTGTCGCCGACGCAGCTCGCTGCGCCCGGGTTCGTCGACCGCGTGGTCGAGGCGACCCGGGGGCTGGACGCCGGTCGCGTCGAGCTCGAGATCACCGAGTCGGTGCTGGTCGACGATACCGCCGCCGCCGTGGCGACGCTCAACGCGCTGCGCGAGCGCGGCTTGCGCACCGCGCTCGATGACTTCGGCACCGGCTACTCCGCGCTCGGCTACCTGCGGCGGTTTCCGTTCGACAGCCTGAAGATCGACCGCAGCTTCGTGAACGACTTCGTGCACGACGACGCAGCGCAGGTACTCGTCGACACCATCCTCGCGATGTCACGCGCACTCGGCATGTCGGTGGTGGCCGAGGGCGTGGAATCGCCGCGACAGGCGACGATGCTGCGCGAGCGCGGCTGCGCGTTGCTGCAGGGGTATCTCGTCAGCCGGCCGCTGGCCGCGGAGGCGGTCGCGCCGTTCCTCGCGTCTTGGCGCCCTTTCCGCGACCCCTTGGCGGTTCGGGCGGCCTGACGCGTCTGGCGAATCCCGCCGGACGCGGTTCGGACGTCGCGCCGGCTCGCGACCTCGCCCGCGCGGTTGGGCGCGGCGAGCTCAGGCGGGCCGATCCGCCGCAGGCGCACGACCGGGACGTCACGGTCACCGGATTCGGGGCAGCGTGTCGCGTTGCCGTGCCCATGGGTGGCGTCGGTCGATTCGGGCTCAGTGCCGCCCGATCTCGGAGATCGCCCGCTGGATCGCCATCCGGTCGAGCGAAGCCAGCGGCAGCGCGAGCATCAGGTCGATCCGGCGCTTGAGCACGTGGGCAGTGTCGATGCAGGCCTTCAGCCGCTCCCCGTCGGTGCCTTGCACCGCGGACGGGTCGGGCACGCCCCAGTGCGCGGTCATCGGCTGGCCCGGCCAGACCGGGCAGGCCTCGCCCGCGGCCCGGTCGCAGACCGTGAACACGAAGTGCAGCTCGGGTGCCTCCGGCCGGGCGAACTCCGCCCAGTCCTTGCTTCGCGGCTCGCCGCGAGGGATGCGCAGCGCGTCGAGCGCCCTGAGCGCGTACGGACTGACCTCGCCGCTCGGCTGGCTGCCCGCGGAGAAGGCCAGGAAGCGGCCCGCGGTGCCGGTGCGTGTGGCGTGGTTCATGATCGCCTCGGCCATGATCGACCGGGCGGAATTGTGGGTGCAGACGAAGAGGACGTTGCGGACGGAGTCGCGTGCGACGTCGGTCATGGGTCGAGGCTCCCTGGGTGTTCGTTCAGGACGGTTCGACCGGACGGCAGCGCGAGCGTGACCGCCCAGCACGCCGCGAGCATCACGGCCGATCCGGCCAGCGACCAGGCGATGCCGCCCCCCTGGTACAGGAGCCCGGACATCAGCGTGCCCAGGAAGCGGCCGAGCGCGTTGGCGGCGTAATAGAAGCCCACGTCCTCCGCGGCCTTCTCCGAGCCGGCGTACGCCAGCACCAGGTAGGAGTGGACCGAGGAGTTCACCGCGAACGCCACGCCGAACACACCCAGCCCTGCGACCACCACCCACTCGAGCGGCTCGACGCCCGCGACCACCGCCACGGCGAGCGCGGCCGGCACGAGGGCGAGCGCGGCCGACCACGCGCGTGCGGCGGGAACTTCGGCCGACAATCCGTCCGCGCTGCGCCGCACGATCGACGGCGCGGCGGCCTGCACGAGCCCGTAGCCGATCGTCCACGCGGCGAGGAAGGCGCCCACCATCGTGAACGTCCATCCGGACGCGTACAGGAACACCGGCACGCCGACCACGAACCACACGTCGCGTGCGCCGAACAGCAGCACCCGCGCGGCCGCGAGCAGGTTGATGCCGCGGCTCTTCGCGAACAGCTCGCGCGCCGAGCGCGACGCCTTCGCCTTGCCCATCAGCGGCGGCACGAACGCGAGCACCCCGGCGAGCACGGTCGCGAGCAGCGCCGCCATCGCCCACAGCGCGCCTTGGAATCCGAGCGCCTCGAGCAGCAGCCCGCCGGCGAAGAAGCCGACGCCCTTCATCGCATTCTTGCTGCCGGTGAACCATGCGACCCAGCGGAACAGACGCCCCGACGCGCTGCCCGCGGTCAGCTTGATCGCCGACTTGCTCGCGGTCTTGGTGAGGTCCTTCGCGACGCCGCACACCCCCTGGGCGAGTACGACCCACGCGACCGACATCGCCGCGGACCAGCCCGGCGACAGCATCGACAGCAGCAGGAATCCGGCGATCTGGGTCGACAGCCCCACCGCCAGCATCCGCGCGATGCCGAAGCGCGTGGCCAGCCATCCGCCGATCAGATTGGCGACCACCCCGGCGGCCTCGTAGAGCAGGAACAGAAACGCCAGCGTGAACGGCGAGTACCCGAGCTGGAAGAAATGCAGCAGCACCAGCATCCGCAGCGCGCCGTCGGTGAGGGTGAACCCCCAGTACGCCGCGGTCACGATCGCGTAGTCGCGCGCGCCGCCGGGGCTCGGCGCCGCGGACGGGGATGGACGCGCCGCCACCGGTCAGAGTCCGCGCTCGCGGATCAGCGACGCGAGGTCGACCATCCGGCAGGCATAGCCCATCTCGTTGTCGTACCAGGCGTACACCTTCAGCAGCGTGCCGTCGGTGACCATCGTCGACGGGCCGTCGACGATCGCGCTGCGGGTGTCGCGCGCGTAGTCGGCACTGACCAGCGGGCGCGGCTCGAAGCCGAGCACGCCGGCGAGTTCGCCGCGCGCGGCCCGCTCGAACAGCGCGTTCACCTCCTCGACCGTCGTCTCGCGCCGCATCTCGAACACGCAGTCGGTCAGCGACGCGTTGAGCACCGGCGCGCGCACCGCGTGCCCGTTCAGGCGCCCTTTCAGCTCCGGGTAGATCAGCGCGATCGCGGTCGCGCTGCCGGTGGTCGTCGGCGCGAGACTGAGCAGCGCGCTGCGCGCGCGCCGAAGGTCCTTGTGGGGCGCGTCGACGACCAGGTTCGTGTTGGTGGGGTCGTGGATCGTCGTGATCTGACCGTGCCGGATGCCGATCGACTCGTGCACCACCTTGACCACCGGCGCGAGGCAGTTGGTGGTGCACGAGGCGGCGGTGACGATCCGGTGCCGCTGCGGGTCGTAGAGGCGCTCGTTGACGCCGATCACCACGTTGAGCACGTCGCCGGTCTTGACCGGGGCGGCCACGACCACGCGCCGCGCGCCGCGGTCCAGGTGACCCTGGAGCGTCTCCGGCGTCAGGAACCGGCCGGTGCATTCGAGCACGAGGTCCACGCCGAGCTCGCCCCACGGGATGGCGTCGGGTGCAGCGTGCGCCGAGAATCCGATCCTGCGCCCGTCGACCGACAACGCGTCCGCGTCCGGCGCCTCGATCGGCGCGCGCCAGCGCCCCTGCACGCTGTCGAACTCCAGCAGGTGCGCGGTGGCCGCGGCGCCGCCCTTGAGCTCGTTGACGTGCACGACCTCGAGCCGGTTGCCGGCGCGCGGGTCGTCCACCGGGCGCTCCGCCGCCCCGAACGCCGCCCTCAGGGCGAGCCGCCCGATGCGGCCCATGCCGTTGATGCCGACCCTCATTCGACCGACCTTCCGAAGAGACGGGCGGGCGCGACACGCGACCGACCGGTAGAGGTTCGATGATGTTGGAAGTATCGAAGTATGCTCGGCCCGCCGCGTTGCCGCAAGATGACAGCCAGCCGTCGGGCGCCGCGCTTGCCTCGCATGAACGCTTCCATCATCATCGACACATGGACGAGTCCACCGTCATCCGCTCGCTGTCCGCGCTCGCGCAGCCGGTGCGTCTGCAGGTCTTTCGCGCGCTCGTGGTCACCGGACGGGCCGGGCTCACACCGGGCGCGATGGCCGAGGCGCTCGGCATCCCGCCCAACACGCTGTCGTTCCATCTGAAGGAGCTCACGGGCGCGGGGCTGGTCAGCCACCGTCGCGTCGGGCGCTTCGTGGTCTACCGCGCCGAGTACGAGCACATGAGCGCGCTGCTCGGCTACCTCACCGACAACTGCTGCCAGGGCGTGGCGTGCGCGGTCGAGCCCCCGAGCGTCACCTGCGACTGCTGACCCGGTAGCCGCCGCAGTGAAGGGCTCCCGCGTCCACGTCCAGGTCGCGGATCGGCAGACGAGCGTCCCGATCGTCACCCCGGTCCAGCCGGTCGTGCTGCCGAGCGGTGTCGAGCGCGCCGCGACGCCGAGGCCGGTCGGCGCCGTGCGCGGCACGCGCGGGCCCACCCGACCCGGCGCGCGACGCCGGCGGCACCCGTCCTTCGAACGACGCGTCCGGTGACCCGCCCCCGCCGAGTGCTCGCCGAGGCACTCGGCACCCCGCTGCTGCTCGCGGTCGTGATCAAATCGGGCATCCTGGCCGAGGGGCTGTCCGGCGGTAACGTCGCGATCGCGCCGCGTGCGAACGCGCTCGCGACGGTCGCTGTCCACCCCGCGCCGCCCTCGCCCCCGGCTGTGGCGCGCCGCGCCGTGCGCTCGTGCCGTCGGGCAGCCCGAGGGCTTGTGCGCCGCCCTTCCTCACGCTAGACTCTCGGGCTTTTCGGCGATCGTTCGCCGCGACCCCTGCCGCCAAGAGGGCCCAGCCCGCCCGGCGGCCCATCACCCGGCCAATCGCAGCCGGGAACGGAGCAACGACATGAGCCTTGGCCTCCTGGGGCGCAAGGTCGGCATGATGCGCATCTTCACGGACGACGGCGACGCCGTCCCCGTGACGGTGCTCGATGTGTCCGGCAACCGCGTCGCCCAGATCAAGACCGTCTCGAGCGACGGTTACAGCGCGGTACAGGTGGCGTTCGGCGAGCGGCGGGCGAGCCGGGTGAACAAGGCCGAGGCCGGTCACTTCGCCAAGGCGGGAGTCCAGGCCGGACGCGAACTGCACGAGTTCCTCGTCCCGACCGATGCGCTGAGCGGTCTTGCCCCGGGCGGCATCCTGGCGCCGGGCATGTTCGCTGCCGGGCAGAAGGTCGACGTGCAGGGCGTGTCGATCGGCAAGGGATTCGCCGGCACGATCAAGCGCCACAACTTCAACTCCGGGCGCGCGTCGCACGGCAACTCGCGGTCGCACAACGTACCCGGCTCGATCGGGATGGCGCAGGATCCGGGTCGGGTGTTCCCCGGCAAGCGGATGTCGGGTCACATGGGCGACGAGACCTGCACGGTGCAGAACCTGGTGGTCGCGCGCGTCGACGCCGAGCGCGGGCTGCTGCTGGTGCGCGGCGCGGTGCCCGGCGCCAAGGGTGGCGCGGTCGTCGTGACCCCCGCGGTCAAGACGCCGCTCGCCCGCGGCGGCAAGCCGATGCCGCCGAAGGCAGCGGCGCCGGCGGCGGCCAAGCCTGCCAATCCGGCCAAGGCCGGCAAGAAGTAAGGAGCCGACGCGATGGAACTGAAGCTCCTCGATGCGCAGGGCCTGCCGTCGGCCACGGTCGACGCGCCGGACACCGTATTCGCCCGCGAATTCAACGGGCCGCTGGTGCACCAGGTGGTCGTCGCCTACCAGGCGAATGCTCGCAGCGCCAACCGTGCGCAAAAAGACCGCAGCGAGGTCCGGCACAGCACCAAGAAGCCGTGGCGCCAGAAGGGCACCGGACGGGCGCGCGCCGGCATGACCTCGTCGCCGCTGTGGCGCGGCGGCGGCCGGATCTTCCCGAACTCTCCGGAGGAGAACTTCGGCCAGAAGGTCAATCGCAAGATGTACCGCGCCGGCATGTGCGCGATCCTCTCGCAGCTCGCTCGCGAGAATCGCGTCGTCGTGGTCGAGAGCCTGTCGCTCGACGCGCCGAAGACCAAGCTGCTCGCGGCCCGCCTGAAGGGCATGGGGCTGGGGTCGGCACTGGTGCTCACCGACGGCGTCGACGAGAACCTGTGGCTCGCCTCGCGCAACCTGCCTGACGTGCTGGTGATGGAGGCGCGCAATGCCGACCCGGTCTCGCTGGTGCACTTCGACACCGTGGTGATCACCCGGGGCGCGCTCGCCAAGGTCCAGGAGATGCTGGGATGAACCCCGAACGTCTGATGCAGGTGCTGGTCGCCCCGATCGTGTCCGAGAAGAGCACGATGCTGGCGGACAAGCGCAATCAGGTCGCGTTCCGCGTGCTGCAGGATGCGACCAAGCCGGAGATCAAGGCGGCGGTCGAGCTGCTGTTCAAGGTCCGGGTCGAATCCGTACAGGTGCTCAACCGTGCGGGCAAGGCCAAGCGCTTCGGCCGCTTCCAGGGCCGGCGGCGCAACGTTCGCAAGGCGTACGTGTGCCTCGCGCCGGGCCAGGAAATCAATTTCGCGGAGGCCCGCTGACATGCCGGTCGTCAAGCTCAAGCCCACCTCTCCCGGGCGCCGGGCGATGGTCAAGGTGGTCACACCGGGCCTGCACAAGGGCAAGCCGCACGCCTCGCTGGTCGAATCGCAGACC
>JBIKMO010000202.1:0-7902 GCA_044359175.1 Burkholderiaceae bacterium
CGAGCTGCCGCTGGTGACCGTGGCCGCGCTCAACGGCGACGCCTGCGGCGGCGGCGGGCTGGGCCTGGCGATGGCCTGCGACCTGCGCGTGTCGGTGCGCGCCGCGCGCTTCTGGATGGTGCCCGGCATGCTCGACGTGGTCCAGGACTTCGGGCTGAGCTGGATGGTCCAGCGCCAGGTCGGCCCGTCGCGCGCACTGCACATGGCGCTCACCGGCGATCGCGTCGACGCGCCCCGCGCGCTGCAGTGGGGTCTGGTCAACGAGGTGGTCGAGGACGCCGCCGCGCTCGCCGAGCGGATGGACGCGCTCGCCGCGCACGTCGGCGCGATGGGCAGCGATGCAGTCCGCATGCTCAAGCTCGTGCTGCGCAACGGCGAGCGCGCGGCGCTGCGCGAGCAGCTCGCGGTCGAGGCGGTCGCCAACGGGCTCGCGTTCCAGTCCGAGGGGTTCAAGGCGAAGAAGGCCGCGTACCTCGAGAAGCTCGCCGCGTCGAGGAGGAAGGGATGACGGACACGATGCGCGCGGTGCGGCTGCGCGAGGTCGACGGCCGCGTGCAGCTGGTCCTCGACGCCGATGCGCCCCGCCCCCGGCCCGGCGCGGGCGAGGTGCTGGTGGCGGTGCGCGCCTGCGGCCTCAACCAGGTGGACCTGCTGAGCCGCGACGGCCAGACGCCGCAGCCGATCCCGCTGCCGCACGTGTCGGGCACCGAGGTGGCCGGCGACGTGGTCGAGGCCGGCCCGGGCGTCGCCGGATGGCAGCCCGGCGACCGCGTGGTGATCGACCCGATCCTGCACTGCGGCCGCTGCCCGTCGTGCGCGGTCGGCGCGACCCACCAGTGCCGCACCGGCCGCGTCTTCGGGGTGCAGACCCACGGCGGCTACGCCGAGTACGCGGTCGCGCCGGCGCAGTCGCTGATGCCGCTGCCGGCGTCGCTGACGCCCCTGCAGGCCGCCTCGATCGCCGTCACCGGCCCGACCGCGTGGCACATGCTGCGCCGGCGCGCCGACGTGCGCATCGGCGAGGAGGTGCTGATCGTCGCCGCCGGCTCGGGCATCGGCGTGATCGGCGTACAGATCGCGAAGCTCGCCGGCGCGCGCGTGATCGCCACCGCGGGCAGCGACGACAAGCTGCGCCGCGCGCGCGAACTCGGCGCCGACGAGGTGGTCGACCACCGCGACGCGCGCTGGGGCGACCGCGTGCGCGACCTCACCGGCGGGCGCGGCGTGGACGTGGTGTTCGAGCACGTCGGCCGCGCGACCTGGGCGGGCAGCCTGCGCGCGCTCGCGCGCGGCGGCCGGCTGGTCACCTGCGGCGGGCACTCCGGCTTCGACGTGGACGTGAACCTGTGGCACCTCTTCGTCAAGGAGCACGAGCTGATCGGCTCGTTCGCGGCCACCCGCCAGGACTTCCTCGACGTGATGCGGCTCGCCGCCGCCGGGCGGATCCGCCCGGTGATCCAGCAGACCGTGCCGCTGTCGGGTGTCGTCGCCGCGCAGGCGCTGCTGCAGGAGCGCGGCGTGTTCGGCAAGCTGATGATCGACCCCGGCCTCGCCGGCTGAACGGGAGCCCCGCCATGACGCTGTCGCGCCGCATCGCCCGCTTCGCCGCGCACCTGAACGCCGAGGCCCTGCCCGACGCCGTCCGCGAGAAGGCGAAGGTCACGCTGCTGCACAACCTGGCGGTCGCGCTCGCCGGCGGCCCGCTGTGGGGGCCGGCCGGGCGCTGGGCCCGGGCCGAGCCCGAGCTCGCGGGCGGCGCGCGGCTGCTGCTCGACGGACGGCGGGTGGCGCCCGACGTGGCCGCGTTCGCCAACGGCGCGCTGATGCACGCACGCGCGCAGGACGACGTCTTCTTCCCCGGCCTCACGCACGTGGGCGCGATGATGACGCCGGCCGCGCTCGCGCTCGGCGAGCAGCTCGACGCCGACGGCGGCGCGCTGCTGGTCGCGCTGGTGGCGGGCACCGAGGCGTCGGCCGCGATCGGCGACGGCCTCGCGCCGCGCACCACCGTGCGCGGCTTCCGCGCGAGCGGGCTGTACGGCGTGTTCGCCTCGACCGTGGCCGCGGGCCGGTTGCTCGGGCTGGGCGAGGACGCGATGGCGAACGCGATCGGCATCGCGGCGAGCCTGGCCTGCGGCACCAACCAGACCTGGATCGCCGGCACGCAGGAGTACCAGTTCCAGATCGGCGCGGCCGCACGCAACGGCCTGCTCGCCGCGCGGCTCGCCCAGGCCGGCGGCACCGGTGCCCCGGACGCGCTCGAGGGCCGAGCCGGCTTCTTTGCGGCGTTCATGGGCACCACCGACGGTATCGACCACGTCGGCGAGGAGCTCGGCACGCGCTGGCGCACGCTCGACGTCACCTACAAGCCGTACGCGGTGTGCGCGATCCTGCAGGCGCCGGTGCGCGAAGCGATCGCGCTCGCGCAGCGCCACGACCTGCGCGCCGACGCGATCCGCGCGGTGCGGCTGTCGCTGACGCCGGCCGAGGCCGGCTACCCGGGCACCGACTCGACCGGCCCGTTCGCGGACGTCGCGGCCACGCTGATGAGCGCGCCGTTCTGCATCGCGCTCGCGCTGTCGCAGCGCGGCGTGCGGGGCACCGACCTGCTGCGGGTCGACGACCCGGCGCTGATGCCGCTGGTCGCGCGCCACCGCGTGATCGCCGACCCCTCGCTCGGGCCGCGCAGCTTCGTGCTCGAGGTGGACCACGCCGACGGCCGCACGCTGCGCCACGTCGAGACGACCGTCGGCGAGCCGTTCAACTGGACCCGCGACGAGACGCTCGCCAACCTGCGCGCGATGCGCGACGAGCTGCCGCTGGACGCCGCGGGCGTCGACGCGCTCGCGAACCGGGTCCTCGCCGCGGAGCGGTACCGCGTGACCGACCTGATCCGCGTGTGCGTGGTCGGCGAGCCCGTCCGCGCGTCCTGACCGGAGCCCCGCTGCACGGCGCGCGGCATCGGCAGCCGGGCGCCCTCGCGTCCGACGCCCCGCCGAACCGTCGCCGCGCGTCAGCCGAACGCCCGGACCAGACCCATCACGATCCCCGGATAGGCGATCACCAGCGCCACGACCACGACGTCCGCCGCGAAGAACCAGGCCACGCCGCGGAAGATCAGGTCGGTGGGCGCGATGCGGCTGCCGATCGTGCTGCTGAGCACGAACACGTTGAGCCCCACCGGTGGCGTGATCATCCCGATCTCCACCAGCTTGGCCACGAACGCGCCGAACCAGATCAGGTCGATGTTCGCGGCGCCCACCATCGGCAGGAAGATCGGGAGCGTGATCAGCATCGCGCCGATCGGCTCGAGGAACATACCGAGGAACAGGTAGACCAGCGCGATCACCGCGAGCAGCACCACCGGCCGGTGCTCGAGCGCATCGGCGGCGCGCGAGATCGCCTCGGCGATGCCCGACAGCGTGAGGAACGAGGTCAGCATGCTCGCGCCGATCACGACGATGAACACGCTGCCGCAGGTGACCAGGGTCTCGACCACCGACCGCCCGAAGGCCTCGCGCGTCAGCGTGCCCTTCGCGGCGGCGATGACCAGCGAGAGCAGCGCGCCCACCGCGCCGGCCTCGGTCGACGTGAAGAAGCCGCCGAACAGCCCGCCCAGCACGCCGATGATCATCACGACCACCGGCCAGGTCTCGCGGATCGCGGCGAGGTGCTGCGCGCGCGTCGGGCGCAGCTCGTCGCGCGGGGCGAGTGCCGGGTTCAGCCACGCGCGCACCAGGATCACCGCGACGTAGCTCAGCGCGGTGGCTACGCCCACCCCGATGCCCGCGAGGAACAGCTTGGTGATCGACACCTGGGCGATCACGCCGTAGATGATCAGCGGGATGCTCGGCGGGATCAGCGCGCCGATCGTGCCCGAGGCCGCCAGCGTGCCGGTCGCCAGCTTCAGGTCGTACTTGTGCCGGATCATCTCCGGCACCGCGATCTTGCCCATCGCCGCCGCGCAGGCGACGCTCGAGCCGGTGATCGCGGCGAAACCCGAGCAGCCGAACACCGACGCGATCGCCAGGCCCCCGGGCAGCCGCCCGAACCACAATCGGGCGGCGTCGAACAGCCCGTTGGTCAGCCGGCAGTGGTAGCAGACGAACCCCATCAGCAGGAACATCGGCACCGAGCTGAGCGTCCAGGACGCGATCAGCGTGTGCGGCATCACCGACAGCATGCCCCAGGCGGCCGCGTGCCCGCCGATCGCCCAGACCCCGGCGTACGACACCGCGATCAGCGACACGCCGATCGGCGCGCTCGACGCGATCAGCAGCACCACGGTGAGCAGGCCGACCAGGCCGACCTGCAGGTCAGTCATGGACCGCCTCCGCCGCGCCTTCGGCACGGTGCGGCGCCGGGTCGGGCCGGCCGAGCAGCCGGAACGCGAGCCGCAGCGCGAGGAGTGCCGCGACCAGCCCGAAGCCCACCGGGATGATGAAGTACGACGGCCAGGTGCTGACCCGCGTGCTCTGCTCCATCAGGAACGCGTTGCGCGCGAACCGCTCGGTGGCGAGCTGCCAGGCCTGCGCCGAGAGCGCCCCGTAGATGCCCAGGCACAGCAGCTGGACGACCGTGTCGAGCGCGCGGCGCAGGCCGGCCGGCAGCTGCTTCACCACCAGGTCGACGCCGACGTGCGCGCGCCGGTACTCGGTCGCGGCGAGCGGCAGGTAGGCCACCGCGATCATCCAGTACTGCGTGACGATCGCGTTGGTGAGCGGCAGCGGCGTGCCGTAGAACGCATTGCCGAAGACGTCGATGCAGATCTGCAGCATCATCAGCACGAGCGCCGCGCCGGCGATCGCGAGCAGCACCCGGTCGATCGTCGCGACCGGATCGAGCCGGGCGGCGTCTCGGGCCATCGCCGCGCCTCACATGCCGTAGGTCTTCGGATCCAGCTTGGAGTAGATCTCGCGCCAGTAGACCTCGGTGAGCGCCTCGGGCGTCCATGCGCGATCCGGCATCAACTTCTCCCATTTCTCGACCAGCGCCTTGAACCGCGCGATCTTCTGGGCCGCGCCCTTGATGCCCGAGTTCTTCTCGGCGGCCGACGCGATGGTGGCCAGGTCCGACTCGATGAAGGCCTTGGACCGCGCCACCACGTCCGCGGGCGCGGCGACGATCTGGATGCCCTTGGCCGCGGAGTCCTTCATGTTCTTCTCGCCGTCGGTCACGTACTTCCAGGTGACCCCGGCGGTGCTGACCGCGGCCGCCTCGAACACCGCGCGGCGCTGCGCCTCGGTGAGCGAGCGCCAGGTGCGCAGGTTGAAGTTGTTGTTGTCGATACCGTGGTAGGTGCCGGTGGGCACGCCGGTGGTGATGAACTTGACCACGTCGATCAGCCGCAGGTTGCTGAGCTCGGCCGCCGAGACCATCGCGCCGTCCACCGTGCCGCCCGACACCGCCTCGAACACCTGGTTGCCCGGGATGGTGAGCGCCACCGCCCCGAGACTCTGTGCCCAGCGGGCCCACGGCGCCGCGCCCGAGCGCAGCTTCTTGCCGCGGATCTCGTCCAGCGTGACCGCGCGCTTGGTGGTCACCAGCATGTAGGCGGCGGTGGACGACGAGCCCAGGTAGACCTGGTTGTTCTTCAGGTGCTCGGCGACGCACTCCTGGCAGGTGAACACGTATTCGGTCATCGCGCCCGCCATCGCCCACGGGTTGCTGCCGAGCATCGCCAGGTCGACCGCAAGGTGCGTCTCGGGGAAGTCGGACGGGAACAGCGGCGGCAGCACGAAGCCGATGTCGACGACGCCGTCGCGCACGCCGTTCATCATCTGCGGCAGCGACAGCAGCGACAGCGGGAACATCCGCACGTCGAGCTCGCCCTTCGACTTCTCCTTGAGCGCCTTCGCGAACATGTCCAGCCCGTGGTAGGCGGCCGTCCCCTGGGGGAAGCCGACGGCGAGCTTGAGCTCGCGCGATTGGGCCTGCGCCGCCGGCGAGAATGCCGCGAGCGCGGTGGCGCCGGCGCACAGCGCGGCGGCGAGCAGGGTCTTCAGCTTCATGGGTCTCCTCCTGGCGTCGGACGGTCGAGCGCTGCGCCGGGCCACCGGCTGCAGGTCGCCGATCACGTGCCTCGGATCGTAGCTTACCTCCCAGTAGGATTCAATTACGTTTTAGTAAAGCCGTGCCGCGGCCACGCACGGAACGAAGCCCTGGGCGGCGTTCGCGGCGACGCCGCGACTCAGCGCTGCGCCGACGCCCGAACGACCACGCGCATCGCCATCCGGACGACCTGCTCGACGACCGCATCCAGGCCGAGGCGGCCGGTGTCCCGGTACCACGCGAACGCATAGCTCGCCATGCCGGCCACCACCAGCGCGGTGATGCCTGGGTCATCGACGTCGAAGTCGCCGCTCGCCGCGCCCTCGGCGATGAGTCCCCGCAGCTTGCGGTCGAGCGCCTTGCGCATCTGGTTGATGTGCGCGCGCGCCGCCTCGGGCAGCGAGAACTCCTCGCGAAAGTAGATCGCGACGAAGGTGTGGTTGCTCAGCGCCACCCGCGTGAAGTCGCGCACGAAGGCCTCGAACTTCGCCGCGGGCGGGCCCTCGAGCCCGAGCGCCCGCTCTGCCGCCTCCAGCGCCTGGGCGGTCGCGCGCTCGCAGATCTCCACGAGCATCTCGGCCTTCGACTCGAAGTGGTAGTAGACGAACGGTTTGGTCGCGCCCATCCGCTCGGCGATCGCGTCCATCGTCGTCTGCATGTAGCCGCGCTCGAAGAAGAGCGCAGCGGCCTCCTGCAGGATGCGCTCGCGCTTGAACTTCATCACGTCGCCGCGCAGCACCTCGATCGCGGTGCGCGCCGCCGCCCGAGCGGGCGGCCGCGCGGGCGCCTTCGCGCGCGCGCCGCGAGTCGGGGTCGAGGACGGCTTGCTCGGTCGCGTGGCCATGGACGTCTGCTCGGGAGTCGGTGAGGCACGACGCCCACGGTGCCTGGGGTCGTGCGCTACCGGTCAGTATAGAGAGCATACCCTCCGCGGCGGAAGGCCCGCGCCCCGCCTGACCCGCGGGTTGCCGCGGATCACCATTCACCGCGCGGTCGAGGGGTTGGCCCGGATGACGCAGCCCGTGCGGACGCCTCCGGCTGCGGCACCGAGAGTGAGCTGCGCGTCCGCCTCGAGGCGGTCGACGCCGTCCGCGCGACCGGGCCCGAGCGGCCGCGGCCGACGATTCAGCTCGGCGCCGCCGACCTGAACCCGGAGAGCGTCACGTTCGACGACTCGGGACCCGTCCCCGCGCCCGCGTACCGCAAATCCCCGCCCCGCGGCGCCGGCCCGGGGCGACCTGCCTAGAATCGGGCCGCCGCCTCGCCGGAGACCGCCATGGCCGCCCCCGCCGCGATCGACCCGTCCGCGCTTCCCGACGACTTTGCCACCACGCTCGCGCGCTTCGCGTGCGGGCTCGACGGCCGCGAGCTGCCCGCCCCGGTCGTCGCCGCGGCCCGGGCCAACGTGTTCGACACCCTCGCATGCGCGGCCGCGGGGTCGAGCGCGCCGGGCGTCGGGCCGGTGCGCGAGCTCGCGCTCGAGTGGGCGGGCGCGCCCCAGGCGACCGTGCTCGCGTTCGGCGACCGCGTGCCGGCGCACCACGCGGCCTGGGTCAACGGCGTGATGTCGCACGCGCGGGACTACGACGACACGCACGACGCGGCGGTGCTGCACGCGGGCGTGTCGGTGGTGCCGGCGTCGCTCGCCGCAGCCGAGCTGCGCGGCGACGTGCGCGGCGACGACTTCCTCGCCGGCGTCGCCGCCGGCCTCGAGACGATCTGCAGGCTGGGCGTGGCCACCTCGATCGGCATCGTCGAGAGCGGGTTCATCTACACCGCGCTCTTCGGGCACTTCGCGGCCACGGTCGCCGCCGGCCGCGTGCTCGGGCTGGACGTACGGCAGATGGTCGA
>JBIKMO010000032.1:0-25025 GCA_044359175.1 Burkholderiaceae bacterium
CGCTGCCGCATCCGATGCTCGCGGCCGATCACGGCGGCCGGCTCCCGACCGTGCGTTTGACCGACGGTCAGCTCGCACCGCGCGACGTGCTGTACCGGGTCCGGCTGCAGCTCGATGCGCCGCCGCAGCCGATCGATGAGGTGGCGCTCGGCACGGCGGTCATCGACGCAGGACCCCGCAGCCTGCTGCGCGACTGGGCGAATGGCGCGATCGCGCTGCTGCTGCGCGAGAGCGGGTTCTAGCGCCGGCCGGTCGCTGATCGCGCGCGGCGGCCGGCCCCCTTTGGCCGCCGGGCGGACGCCGCCCCCGGCGCGCGGTCGTGTTACCTTGAGGCCCACCCGTTGCGATTCGTGCGCGATGAGCGATCCCGCCGCCGTTCCGGTACCCGCGCCAGGCCCGGCGCCCGAGCCGTTATGGCGCCCGACGCCCGAGCGCATCGCCGGGTCCGCGCTCGCGCGTTACGTCGGTTGGCTCGAGCGAGAGTACGGCCTGAAGTTCCGTGACTACGAGTCGCTGTGGCACTGGTCGGTCACCGAGCTCGAGGCGTTCTGGGAGAGCATCTGGCGGTTCACCGGCGTTCGGGCCGCCACGCCTTACCGGCGCGTGCTCGCCGAGCACAAGATGCCCGGAGCCCGCTGGTTCGAAGGCGCGACGCTGAACTTCGCCGACCAGATGCTCTGGCGGGCAGCCGAGCCCGGCTGGGCGCAGCGGACCGCGGTGGTGTTCCGGTCCGAGCAGGTCGAGCGCGAGGCGATCACCTGGGCCGATCTCGCCGCGCGGGCGGGCGCGCTCGCCGGCACGCTCGAGCGCCTCGGCGTCGGGCATGGCGACCGGGTGGCCTCGTACCTTCCGAATCTGCCGCAGGCGATGGTCGCGCTGCTCGCCGCCACGTCGCGCGGCGGTATCTGGTCGGGTTGCGCGCCGGACATGGGCGCGGCCGGCGTGCTCGACCGCTTCAGCCAGATCGAGCCGGCGCTGCTGTTCGCGGTCGACGGCTACCGCTACGGCGGCCGCGATTTCGGGCGGTTGGACACCGTGCGCGAGTTGGTCGCCAAGCTGCCTTCGTTGCGCGCGGTGGTGCTGGTGCCGTACCTGGATCCGGAGGCCACCCTGGGCGACGCGATCGACGTGCCGGCGCATGACGGCCGTCCGGCGCGCCGCGTGCCGGTCCTGCGCTGGGCGGACGCGATCGCGCGGCCGGCCCCGTGGCGGCCGCAGCCGGTGGCGTTCGACCACCCGCTGTGGATCGTCTACTCATCCGGCACGACCGGTGCGCCCAAGCCGATCGTGCACGGCCACGGCGGCACCACGATCGAGTATCTGAAGGCGCTCACGCTGCACTCCGACCTCGGCGAGGACGACCGATTCTTCTGGTTCACCTCGACCAACTGGATCATGTGGAACATGACGGTCTCGGTGCTGATCGCCGGCAGCACCGCGCTGCTGTACGACGGCAATCCGGCACATCCGGACTTGGGCACGCTGTGGCGCTTCGCGCAGGACGAGCGGGCGACCTTCTTCGGCCTGTCCCCGGCGTTCGTTCAGCTCAACCTGAAGAACGGGATGCGACCGCGCGAACGGTTCGACCTGTCGTCGCTGCGCACGGTCGGCTCGACCGGATCCCCGCTCACCGAGGACGGCTATCGCTGGATCTACGCGCACGTGCATCCGGACGCGATGCTCGCGTCGATCTCCGGCGGCACCGATCCGAACTCCGCGTTCCTCGGAACCTGCGCGTTCGCGCCGATCTACGCCGGCGAGATGCAGGCGCGCGGGCTGGGGGCGGCGATCTACGCGTACGACGACGCGGGCCGTCCGGTGTACGACCAGGTCGGCGAGCTGGTGTGCGCGCAGCCGATGCCGTCGATGCCGTTGTTCTTCTGGGGCGATGCCGACGGCCGGCGCTACTACGACAGTTACTTCGACACCTATCCCGGCGTCTGGCGCCACGGCGACTGGCTGAAGCTGATCCCGCGCCCCGAATCGGTGACCGGCGTCATCTACGGGCGATCCGACTCGACGATCAATCGGCACGGCATTCGCATGGGCACCAGCGAGCTGTACCGCGTGGTCGAGGCCTTCGACGAGGTCGCGGACGCGCTGGTGATCGATCTCGAGTTCCTCGGACGGCCGTCGTTCATGGCGCTGTTCGTCGTGCCTCGCCCGCCGCACGCGCTGACCGAGGATCTGAAGCGGCGTCTGCGCGACGCGATCCGCACCCAGCTGTCGGCGCGCCACGTGCCCGACGACGTGATCGCGATCCCCGAGGTGCCGCGTACGATCTCGGGCAAGAAGCTCGAGGTGCCGGTCAAGAAGATCCTGCTCGGCCAGCCCGCCGACCGGGCGTGCAACCGCTCGGCGATGTCGAATCCCGGGTCGATCGACTGGTTCGTCGCGTTCGCCGCCGCGCGTGCCGGACGCGACGGCGGCTGAGCCCGCGGATGGACGGCAAGCCGGTCCGAGTCGACGTCCGGCAGCTTCGCCCCGGCATGTACGTGTCGCTCGGCGAGCGCTGGTTCGACCACAGTTTCCTGTTCAATTCGTTCCGCCTGTCGAGCGCTGCGCAGATTGCGAAGCTGCGCCGTTCGGGGATCACGCACGTCGACTACTGGCCGGAGCGGTCGACGACGACGCCGCTGCCGTTGCCACCCGCCGGCAGTCCGGCCGCCGCTCCGGCGGCGCCGCCCGCCGCGCCGGACGCCGAGACCCTGGTCCGCGAGCAGATCGAGCAGGCGGTCGAGGTCGACGAGCGCCGCCGGCGGATCGAGCGGGTCGCCGCGCGCCGCGCCGCGCTCGCCACTTGCGAGAAGGCCTATCGGCGCTCGCTGGGCGCGGTGAAGTCGGTGCTCGCGCAGGTGTTCGTGTCGCCGGCCGAGGCCGGGGCGCATGCCCGCTCGCTGGTCGATGCGATCGTGCTCGATCTGCTGGGCAACCAGCACGCGTTGGTCAACCTGATGGGCGAGGCGCCGACCGACACCGGCGCCCGCCACCATGCGCTGAACGTGATGATCCTGTCGCTGCTGCTGGGGCGCTCGGTCGGTCTGCAGGGCGAGGCGATGCGGCTGCTCGGTCTGGCTGCACTGCTGCACGATCTCGGCAAGGTCCAGCTGCCGGCGGTGGTGGTGCGCGCCGATCCGTCGCAGCGCAACCGTCACGAGGAGGCCGCCTACCGTCAGCACGTCGAGATCGGCACCGCGCTGTGCGAGCAGCTGGGCCTGGACCAGCCCGCCGTGCTCCATGCGGTGCGGCACCACCACGAGCGAATGGACGGCGGCGGCTGGCCCGACGGGCTGCGCGGCGAGCACATCCCGCTGCCCACCCGGATCGTCGCGATCGCCAACCGGTTCGACCGGCTGTGTCACGCCTCCGATCCGCGGCGCTCGATGACCCCGTCCGAGGCGCTCGCTCACCTGTACCGCAACGAGTCCGGAGCCTTCGACGCCGCGCTGCTCGCCCGATTCGTGAAGTCGCTCGGCGTGTGGCCGCCGGGCTCGCTGGTGCTGCTGTCCGACGGCACGACCGGGCTGGTCACCTCGGTGGCCCCCGAGGACACGATGCGACCGACCGTGCTGGCGGGCGACCTGTCGGTACCGCGCGCCGAAGCGATGATCGTCGACCTGCGCGAGGTGCCCGACCTGAAGGTGCTGCGTGCGTTGCGTCCGGCCGAGGTCGACCCGGCGCTGCTCGCCTACCTGTCGCCTCGAACCGCGGTCAACTACTACGTCGGCGCCGACCTCGCCGACTGAGATCGGTCCGCCCCCGTGCGGGCACCTGGGCCTGGTCCGTGGCCAGCCTCGGTTTCGCGCTGCCCGCGGCGTCCGCCGGACGCGGGCGGTCTCAGGCCGCGTCGGCGATCGCGGCGATCCTCGGGCCCGCGTCGATCAGCGCCGCTCGGATGCGCTCGAGCTCGGCCTCGGGCACGCGCAGGAACGTGCGCAGCAGCGGCGCGTCCTCGCGGATCGCACGCCGGTGCAGCCCGGAACGGTCTGCAACCGACTCGGCGAGTTGGTGGCCGAGCTCGATCGCGGCGGCGGCCGGCCGGTCGGGTGCCGGCTGGTCCAGCGGATGGGTCCGCCCGTGTGCGTCGACCCGGCGGACCAGCTCGTCGGGCAGCCCCCAGTGCCGGCAGATCGCCGCGCCGATCCGCGCGTGGGGCGGCAGTCCGACCTCCGCCTCCAGGGCCGGAGTCCAGCCCACCGCCGGGTCGCTCGCTCGGGCGAGCATCGTCGCGCAGCGCTCCGGCTCGGTCGACAGCAGCACCATCAGCCCGATGTCGTGCAGCAGTCCGGCGACGTAGGCGCCGTCGGGGTCGACCGGCTCGCGCGTGACCGCCCGTGCGACCGCGCGTGCGGCATGTGCCACCATGAAGCTGTGCGCCCACAACGCCCGCTTGGCTCCGCGCAGTGGCGGGCGGATGCGCGCGCAGGCGCCCAGCGCGAGCACCGCCGCGATCCGCCATACCTCGCGCGTGCCCAGGCGCCGGATCGCCTGGTCGACCTGGGCGATCTCCGGGCCGTCGGCGATGAAGGCTCGGGAGTTCGCGGTGCCGAGCACGCGCGCAAGCAGCGCCGGATCGGAGGAGATCAGCGTGCTCAGCGTCGCGTCGCTGCCCTCGGCGTCCGGCGACATCGACAGCAGCCGCAGCGCCCACGGCGAGATCGGCGCCACCCGGTGGATCGCCTGCTCCAGCCAGGTCGGTCCGAGCGCGGGGCGTGGCCGCACCGGCGCGGGCGGGCTCGGCGGTGGGTGAGCGGTGCCGGGGTTCATCGAGCGAGGATCGTGCGGAACCGCACGCCGCGGCGGCGGGCGGTGACGAATTGCGCTCGACCGCCGATCGGCGGCGACGCCGTGCGCGCTCACCCGACCGACCTGGGCGGTCGGTGCGGGCGACCGGCCGCGGCTGGCGGGGTGGGTCGTCCGCCGATGGCCCGCCGCGCTTCGATCGGCCGGACCGTCTCGGGAACGAGGGGTTTCGCACGCCGCGGGGCGGGCGCGCTGATAGCATCTCTCGAAGGCCGCCCGGAGGGGGGCGCTGGGGAGATTCGACGATGTCCCGCAGACTGCTGCTCGCGCTGGCCGTGCTCGCGACCACCGCGGGTTGCGCCGCCTTCGGCGGCGCCGACGAGGCGTCCGAGTTCGCTGCCTTCGACCCGACGCCGCGTGAACTGCGGCTGATGCCGGACGTGGTGGTCACGCCGTTTTCGGCGCTCGACCGGATGCGGGCGATGCGCGAGACCGTCGGCTGGCAGCAGTGGAACATGCATCCGACGAAGCGGCCGACCCGCTACCGGATGGTCGAATTCGGGGGTGAACGGGTGCTCGAGGCGTCTGCGGACACGGCGGTCGCCGGACTGCTGCACGCGCTCGACCTCGATCCGAACGAGCGGCCGATCCTCGAGTGGCGCTGGCGGGTGGACGGCACGGTCCCGGGTGCGGACATCGGCGAACGCGGCATGGACGACGCTCCAGCGCGGATCGTGCTCGCGTTCGACGGCGACAAGTCCCGGCTGCCGCTGCGGGAGCAGATGTTCTTCGAACGCGTGAAGCTGCTCGCCGGGCACGACATGCCGTACGCGATGCTGATGTACGTGTGGGACAACGGCCGGAAGCCCGAGACCGTCGCCCGTAACTTCCACACGTCGCGGATCCAGAAGATCGTCGTGCAGAGCGGGCCGGAAAGCGTGAAGGAGTGGCTGTCGTACCGGCGGGACATCGTCGCGGACTACGAACGCGCCTACGGAGTGAAGCCCGGTCGGCTGATCGCGGTCGGTGTGCTGACCGATTCGGACAACATGCGCGAGAGCGTGCGCGCCTGGTACGGCGACATCCGGCTGACCGCGCGGCCCCGTTGAGCGCGCGCGGCCCGGCGCCGCGTCTCAGCCGGCCGGCTGGGCCAGGCCCGCTCGCGGCGGGCGGACCCGATCGGGCCGAGCGTAGCGCTGCAGGGCGAGGCCCTCGGGGCTGATCTCCGGACGGCGGCGCGAGATCAGGTCGGCGAGGAGCCGGCCGGAGCCGCAGGCCATCGTCCAGCCCAGCGTGCCGTGGCCGGTGTTCAGCCACAGATTCGGGTAGCGCGTCGCGCCGACCACCGGGGTGCCGTCCGGGGTCATCGGGCGCAGCCCGGTCCAGAAGGTCGCCGCGCCCGGGTCGCCGGCCTGCGGAAACAGCTCCCGAACCACTCGCTCGAGCGTCGCTCGCCGGCGCGGGTCCAGGCGCCGGTCGAACCCTGCGACCTCGGCCATCCCGCCGACGCGGATCCGGTTGTCGAAGCGGGTGACCGCCACCTTGTAGGTCTCGTCCATCACGGTCGAGACCGGGGCGGCCGCGCCGTCGGTGATCGGCAGCGTGAGCGAGTACCCCTTGAGCGGATACACCGGCAGGTCCAGGCCGAGGGGGGCGGCGAGCGACCGCGACTCGCAGCCGAGCGCCAGCACGTACTGATCGGCCACCAGCCGGTGCTCGCCGTGCGCGTCGCGCACCCGCGCGCCGACGATCTCCCCGCCCGCCCGCTCCAGCGCGAGCAGGTCATGGCCGAACCGGAACCGGACTCCGGCGGCGCTGGCGCGGGCCACCAGCCGTTCGGTGAAGAGCCGGCAGTCGCCGGTCTCGTCGCCCGGCAGGTGCAGCCCACCGACCAGTCGATGCGCGACTGCCGCGAGCGCCGGCTCGACGCGGGCGAGCTGGTCGCGCGCCAGCAGCTCGAACCGCACCCCCTGGACGCGCAGCACGCGCACATCCGTGTCGACCGCCTGCATCTGCGCTTCGGTGCGGAACACCTGGAGCGTGCCGCGCTGGCGGCCTTCGTAAGCGATGCCGGTCCGGGCGCGCAGCGCGCCCAGGCAGTCGCGGCTGTACTCGGCCAGCCGCAGCATCCGCTCCTTGTTGACCGCGTAGCGGGGCGCGGTGCACTGCGCGAGCATCATCGCCAGCCACCGCAGCTGGAACAGCGTGCCGTCCGGTCGGATCGCGAGCGGCGCATGCCGCTGGAACAGCCAAACCAGCGCCTTGAGCGGGATCCCGGGCGCCGCCCAGGGCGTCGAGTAGCCCGGCGAGACCTGCCCGGCGTTCGCCGCGCTGGTCTCCAGCGCAGGCCCCGGCTGCCGGTCGATCACGGTCACCTCGTGGCCGCGTTCGGCCAGGTACCACGCGGTGGTGGCACCGATCACGCCGCATCCCAGGACTGCTACCCGCATCGCCGCCTCCGTGATTTGCAGGAGTGAATTCCGCCAGAGTATCCTCAATCCAGTAGCATGAGTACGCATTGAATTGCTGAACGGCACAAGAAATCACTGAATCATGACGGTATTACAAGAGATGATCTTGCCGAGGTCGGCTCGGCTGCCGCGGTGAGAACCCGGACGCAGGTCGTCCGGGACCTCGACCGCATCGACCGCCGGATCCTGCGCACCCTGCAGCAGCAGGGCCGCATCACGAACGCCGAACTCGCCGAGCGCGTCGGACTGTCGGCAACCCCGTGCAGCGAGCGCGTCCGACGGCTGGAGCGCGACGGGTACATCACCGGCTACCACGCACGGCTGAATCCGCACCTGCTCGGGCAGTCGCTGCTGGTGTTCGTCGAGATCCGCCTGGCCGCGAAGTCCGGGCAGATCTTCGAGGAGTTCCGCCGCGAGGTGCTCAAGCTGCCGAACGTGCTCGAGTGCCACCTCGTGTCCGGCGACTTCGACTACCTGATCAAGGCCCGGATCCCCGAGATGACCGCGTACCGCAAGCTGCTTGGCGACATGCTCCTCGCGCTGCCCGCCGCGCGCGAGTCACGCAGCTACGTCGTGATGGAGGAGATCAAGGAGAGCCAGGCGCTCACGGTCGACGACTGAGTCACCGTCCGGACTCCGAGTCGCAACCGCGGGTCGATCGCCAGCATCCGGAGGGTCGCGGGCGATGGCGGACCGGTCAGGCCCGTTCGGTCGCCGAACGCTCGTGCAGCCAGCGCGCGTGCCGAGGCGCACGCCGGGTCTGCGCCCACTCGTCGAGCATCGCCCACTTGACCGCGTCGAGCCGCCGCTGCATGTCGGGCGTCGCGGTGTCCGCCGCCAGTTCGACGCGATGGCCGTTCGGATCGAAGAAGTAGATCGACTGGAACAGCGTGTGGTCGGTCGGCCCGACCACCGCGATGCCGGCGGCCTCCAGCCGGGCCTGGGTCGCGCGCAGCGTCTCCACCGAGTCGACCTTCAGCGCCAGGTGCTGAACCCAGTCGGGCGTGTTCGGGTCGCGGCCCATCGGCGGCTGGGTGGGCAGCTCGAAGAACGCGAGCACGTTGCCGCCGCCCGCGTCCAGGAACACGTGCATGTAGGGGTCATGGGCCCCGGTCGACGGCACCTGGTCCTCGGCGATCGCCAGCACGAAGTCCATCCCGAGGTGACGGCCGTACCACTGCACGGTCTCGCGGGCGTCGCGGCACCGGTAGGCCACGTGATGGATGCGCTCGATCGGCATGTCGGTCCTCCCGCGCAGTCAAAGGTCACGCAGTGCTGCGGCCGTCAGTGCCTCGAACCGGTCGGGGTCCGGGTGTTCGGCGGCAAGCAGCAGCACCAGCTTGACGAGCACCTGTTCACGCCGGTCGGCGGGTGCGGCGTCCAGGGTCTCGGCGAGCCGGTCGTAGACGGTCTCGAGTCGTGCGGTGTCGATCGTCATCGCGGTCCTCGGTCGATCGCGAGTGCGCGCTGCAGCGCCCGGTCCAGGTCGTCGGGGTCGAGCGCGGGCCAGCGTGCGCACACGTGCTGGTCGGGACGCAGCAGGTACGCGGCTCCCGGCGCGCGCACCGCGGCATGAGCCGCCAGCCCGCCGTCCGGGTCCGGCAGGTCGCCGCCTCGGCCGACCGTGAGCAGGTCGATCGGCACACCGCGGCCGCGCCAGGACTCGAGGATGCGGGCCAGCGCCGGCGGCACCTCACCGTCGTGCACGAACAGCAGCAGCAGAAACCCGGCGAAGTTGCGGTCGAACAAGTGACGGTCCTCGCCGAGCCGCCGGTTGCCGAACAGCGCCCCCTCGGCCGGACCGCCCGGCCACGCGTCCGGGTCCGACGAGCGCGCGTTCAGCGGCGAGTCCGGGTAGTCGTGCGGGCGCGACGTGCGCCAGTGGAACAGCGGTCGCACGAACGGCTGCGACAGCGCGAGCGACAGCGTCGCGTCGCGCAGCAGCCGGTAGCCCTCGGAGGGCGGGGTCATGAATCGCGTGCTGCGTCCGGCCTCGGCGATGATCTCCCGAGCCGCGCCGACCCGCTCGTGCGAGTAGCTGCCCAGCAGCGCCTCGGGTGCGATCCCGCGGGCGACCAGCGCGAGCTTCCAGCCCAGGTTCTGGCTGTCCTGCAGTCCGGTGTTCGCGCCGCGGACTCCGAAGATCGGCAGCAGGTGCGCGGCGTCGCCGCAGTAGAGCACCCGTTCGCAGCGGTAGTCGGGCAGGGTGAGCGCGCGCGCGGAGTAGGTCGAGCACCAGTCGAGCTCCCAGCGCGCACCCGCGTGGCCGATCATCGCGAGTTGCGCGTCGATGCGCTGCGTCAGCGACTGCGCCGACAGCGCGGTCTGCACCGACTCGCCGGGCGGCAGCTGGTAGTCGATCCGCCAGATGTCCGCAGGCTGCCGGTGCATCAGCACGGTGTTGCCGGGGTTCCAGGGCGGATCGAAGTACGCGCGCCGCTCGGTGGGGAAGGGCAGCGACACGCGGATGTCCGCGATCACGAAGCGGCCCTCGTAGGCGTCGCCCTCCAGACGCAGGCCCTGCAGCTGGCGCAGCGTCGAGCGCGCGCCGTCGCAGGCGACCACCCAGTGCGCGCGCTGCACGTACCGGCCGCCCTCGGTCTGGACGTCGAGCTCGGCGCCGCGCGCGTCGCAGCGCAGGCCGGTGACCTGATGACCCCAGCGCAGCTCCAGGCCCGACTGCGCCTCGGCCAGCCCGACCAGGGCCTCCTCGATCACCGGCTGCGGCTGGTTCAGCATCGGTGGAAAGCGGTCCTGCGGATCCTCCGGCGCCTCCATGCGGAACACGCACTCGCCGCGGTAGAACGAACTGCCGCTGCGCCACGGCAGTCCGCCGGCGAGCGCCGCGGTCGCGCCGACCTGCTGCAGGATCTGCATCGATCGGCGCGTGAAGACGATCGCCCGGCTGCCCTCGCTGACCTGCCGATCGGCGGTCAGCAGCACGCAGCGCACCCCACGGCGGGCCAGGTCGATCGCGGTGACCAACCCGATCGGGCCGGCGCCGACGACGACCACCGGGACCGCGGGCGCGCCGGGCGCGGGCACCGGCGCGGCCGGCCGCACCCGGTACTCGAAGACCAGCGATCGGCGTGGCGTGATGTCGGGGCGGTGCATCGGGTGGGCTCCGGCGCGCGTTGCTCGCACCGCACGCGGGCGGCGACGAATGGTTGCGCACGCAACGAAAAGCATACGCCGAAGCCGGATGCCGCGCAACCGAGCGGCCGACGGGCGCGGGTCAGCCCGACGGCCCGCGCGGCGAGCCCGACGCCCCCGACCGTTGGGTAACGCGCGACCGCGCGCGTGGACGGCGCGTCCCGGGGTGGTTGCGCGCGCAAGTGTCGGCGAGCCGACCGGTTCCGCCGGGCCCGCGGCGCTGGCATCATGACGCCCTGCCCACCCTCCGATGCGCGTCCCGATGCCCAACGCCCCCACCGGTCGGCCCGTCCCGCTCGAGCGCTCGCTGACGTGGCGCTGGCACCTGGTCACCAAGATCAGCGATCGCACGAGCGCGCAGCTCTACCTCGACCAGCTCGGGCTGTCGCTCGGCGAGGCGCGCTGCCTCACCGCGATCGGCCAGTTCGCGCCGCTGTCGGTCAAGGACCTCGCGCGCCGCGCGAATCTGGACAAGGCGAACGCCAGCCGCGCCGCTCAGTCGCTGATCGGGCGCGGGCTGGTCGTGAAGACCGCCGACCGCGACGACGGCCGCGCGGTGCTGCTCGCGCCGACCGCGGCGGGCCGCGCGCTGTGCCGGCGCACGATGCGGCTGGTCGAGCGGCGCAACCGCGAGATCTTCGGCTGCCTGGGGGCCGACGAGCTGCGCGCGCTCGACCGCATCCTCGACCAGGTGGTGGCCCACCTCGAGTCGTCCGAGGCGGGTTGAGGGGCTCGCGCATGCCGACGCTCGCCGAGGTGTCCGCCGAGATGCTCGGTCCGCGCGACAAGGGCTTTCCGGCCGAACGCGCGCCGTTTCCGCTCGGGACGGCCGCGCAGCAGCGGCTGTCGCTGCTGCGCGGCGACCTGCCGCTGCCGGTGGCGGTGCTGCGTGAATCGGCGCTCGCGCACAACGCGCGCTGGTTCGGCGACTTCCTCGCGGCGACCGGCGCGAGCCTCGCGCCGCACGGCAAGACCACCTGCTCGCCACAGCTGTTCGCAGACCAGCTGCGCGACGGCGCCTGGGGCCTGACGGTCGCGGACGTCCGGCAGGCGCGGCTGGCGGTGCAGGCTGGCGCCCCGCGTGTGCTGATGGCCAACCAGATCGCAACCGCGGGCGATGCGCGGCGCTGGGCCGGGCTGGTCGCCGAGCATCCGGCGGTGCGGTTCGTCACGCTGACCGACTCGCCGGCGCAGCTGGCACTGCTCGATGCGGCCCGGCCTGCCGGTGCGCCGCTGGACCTGCTGGTCGAACTTGGCATCCCCGGTGGGCGTACCGGCTGCCGCAGCGTCGGGGACGCGCTCGCGCTCGCGCGCGCGGTGCGTGCGACGCCCGGGCTACGGCTGGCGGGCGTCGAGGCGTTCGAGGGGCTGCACGTGACCGGTGACGCCGCGGGCGATGCCGCGCGGATCGGCGGCTGGATGGCCGACCTGACGGCGCTGGCCGAGCGCTGCGACCAATCGGGTCTGTTCGACGGCCTCGACGAGGTGCTGGTGTCGGCGGGCGGTTCGGCGGCCTACGACCTGGTGGTCGCCGGCGTGCGGCCGCGGCTGGCGCGGCCGATGCGGGTGGTGCTGCGCAGCGGCTGCTACCTGAGCCACGACGACGGCATGTACCGCCGGCACGCGCAGGCGCTCGCCGAACGCCGCGCGGTACCCGGCGTGCCCGCGGGCACGCTGCGTGCGGCCCTCGAGGTATGGGCCGCGGTACAGTCCCGTCCTGAGCCCGACCGCGCGATCGTCACGCTCGGGCGCCGCGACGTCGGCACCGACGCCGGTCCGCCGGTGCCGCGCTGGCACCTGCGCCCCGGTCGCGACGAACGGCCGCTCGCCGCGCCGCCGCACTGGCGGGTGACCGGCCACAACGACCAGCACGGCTACCTGAGCGTAGGCGCCGCAGACGACCTCGCGGTCGGCGACTGGATCGGGTTCGGCGTGTCGCACCCCTGCACTACGTTCGACAAGTGGCGGCTGATCTGGGGCGTGGACGACGACGGTTGCGTCGTGCGGGCGATCCGGACGTACTTCTGACGGCGCCGACTGGGGTCAGCGCCTCGCCCCGCCGGGCACCTCGCGCAGGAAGCGCAGCAGGTCGCGTGCGGTGGCCTCGGGGTCCTCCTCCATCGGCACGTGGCCGAGTCCGGGAAACGTGACCACCCGCGCGCGGGGGATCTCCCGCCCGAAGCGGTGCGCGTGCTCGAGCGGGATCCACGGGTCGTGCTCGCCCCACATCACCAGCGTCGGCACGCGGAGCTCGGGCAGCCGCTGCCAGCCCACCGGACGCCGCTCGCCGCGCGCCCGGTCGCCGAGCGCGGCCCGGTTGCCGGGCCGCAGCATCAGCTCTTCGTAGCGGTCGACCAGGTCGCGGGTGATCCGCGCGTCGTCCGCGTAGATCTCGCGCAGGCTGCGCTCGATCGCCCAGCGCACCGACACGAACCGCATCAGCTCGCTGATCACCGGCGTGCGCGCGAGCTGCAGCGCCACCGATCCGCTCAGCCCGGTCTCCATCGGGTAGCCGACCGAGTTGACCAGCACCAGCGCGCTCACCCGCCCCGGGTGGCGCAGCGCGAAGCGCCACGCGTAGTAGCCGCCCAGGCTGTTGCCCGCGATCACGAACCGCCGCAGCCCCGCGGCGTCCGCGAAGCGCTCGAGGAAGTCCACCGTGGCGCTTGCCGTGTAGTCGCCCGAGGGATGCGGCCCGGTCAGGCCGAAGCCGGGCAGGTCGAGCCGGACGACCCGCATCTGCGGCGACAGCCGCCGCGCCCAGCCGTCCCACGTGTGCAGCGACGAGGCGTTGCCGTGCAGCAGCAGGATCGCCGGCACTTCGGCGTCGGCGACGCCCGCGGCGGCGGGCGCCGGGATCGGTGCCGACGGACCGGGCGGGGCCGGCGGCGGCGGCGGTTCGGCGGAGGTCACGCCCACGCCGGGCGGCCGCGGCGCGGGGGGGGCGTGCGGGTCGGTACGTCCGTGACCGCCCGGCCCCTCGTCGCGCCAGTGCACCTCGATGCCGTCCATCGGCAGGAACCGCGACGGCGGCCCGCCCCAGCGTTCCTTCAGGTCGCGCAGCGGCAGGTCGGTCTGGCAGCCGGCGAGCAGCGCCAGGATCGCAACCAGCAGCAGGCGCGCCGGCATGGTCACTCCCGAGCGTCCTCCACCGCGTGACAGGCCACGCGCGCGCCGTCGGCGAGCACGCGCAGCACCGGCCGCTCGGCGCGGCAGCGGGCGTGGGCCAGCGGGCAGCGCGGATGGAAGCTGCAGCCCGTCGGCGGATCGAGCGGATTCGGCACCTCGCCGGCGACCGGCGTGCGCGGCTTGCCGGTCATCTGCATGTCCGGGATCGCATCGAGCAGCATCCGCGTATACGGATGCCTGGGCGTCGCGAACAGCGTGCGCTTGGGTGCGAGCTCGACGATACGGCCGAGGTACATGACTCCGACCCGGTCGCTCACGTGGTGGACCACCGCGAGGTTGTGCGAGATGAACAGGTAGGTCAGCCGGTCGGCGCGTTGGATCTCGCGCATCAGGTTCAGCACCTGCGCCTGGACCGACACGTCCAGCGCCGACGTCGGTTCGTCGCAGACCAGGAACTGCGGCTGAGACGCGAGCGCCCGCGCGATCGACAGCCGCTGGCGCTGACCCCCGGAGAACTGGTGCGGGTACTTCTCGACGTCCGCGGCGCCGAGCCCGACGTGCTGCAGCAGCTGCTCGACGCGTGCCCGGATCGCCCCTTCGCCGGCGATCAGCCGGTGCACGCGGATCGGCTCGGCGATGATGTCCAGCACCTTCCAGCGCGGGTTCAGGCTCGCATACGGATCCTGGAAGATCATCTGCAGCTTTGCGCGCAGCGGCCGTCCGGAGGTCGTGCCGAGCGTCGCGATGTCCACGCCCTCGAAGCTCGCGCGGCCGCGCGACGGGGCGTACAGCCCGACCAGCAGCCGCGCCACGGTCGACTTGCCGCAGCCGGATTCGCCCACCAGCGCCAGCGTCTCGCCGCGCGCGATCTCGAAGCTCACCCCGTCGACCGCCCGCAGCAGCGCGCGCGGCTTGCGCTCGATCACGCGGTTGAGCCATGGCGCGGAGACGTCGAACACCTTTGCGAGGTCGTCGGCGACCACCAGGGGCGCGTCGGCCGCGACCGACGGCGCCCGCACCGGGGTCTCGTCCGAAGGGTGTCTCACGCGGTCACCCCTCGCGGGGCGAGGGTCGGGTCGTGCAGCCAGCAGGCCGCCCGCGAGGCGCCGACCTCGACCAGATCGGGCCGTCGCTCGCGGCAGGCGTCGAACGCGCGCGGACAGCGCGGGTTGAACGCGCAGCCGCGCGGAATCGCGTTGAGACGCGGCATCGCGCCGTCGATCTGCGCGAGCCGCTCGCGCTCGTCGCCGACGCTCGGGATCGACCCCATCAGACCGACCGTGTACGGATGCTTCGGACGGTGGATCACGTCGGCGACCGGCCCGATCTCGGCGATCCGCCCGGCGTACATCACCGCGACCCGGTCGGCGGTTTCGGCGATCACGCCCATGTCGTGGGTGACCAGCATCACCGCGGTGCCGTGCTCGCGGCACAGCGTCTTCAGCAGCGCGATGATCTGTGCCTGGATCGACACGTCGAGCGCGGTCGTCGGCTCGTCGGCCACGATCAGCCTGGGCTCGGCCGCGAGCGCGAGCGCGATCACCACCCGCTGGCGCATGCCTCCGGAGAACTGGTGCGGATAGTGGTCGATCCGAGCCTCGGCCGCCGGGATCCCGGTGCTCCTCAGCAGGTCGATCGCTCGCGCGCGCGCCTGCGCCGCCGACAAGTCCAGGTGGGTGTGGATGGTCTCCACCAGCTGCCGTCCGACCGTGTACAGCGGGTTCAGCGAGGTCAGCGGATCCTGGAAGATCGCCCCGATGCGGCGGCCGCGGACCCGCCGCATCTCTGCGGGCGGCAGGTCGTCGATGCGCCGGCCCTCGAGCAGGATCTCGCCGCCGGCGATGCGCCCCGGCGGCTCGATCAGGCCGATGATTGCCGCGCCGGTGATCGACTTGCCGGCGCCTGACTCGCCGACCACGCCCAGCACCTCGCCGGGGGCGATGTCGAACGACACGTCGTCGATCGCGACCAGCGTGCCGCGGCGGGTCGGGAACTCCACGCGCAGATGGCGAACCTCGAGCAGGGGGGCGGTCATCGGCGTGGGCTCACTGCAGCTTGGGGTTCAGCGCGTCGCGCAGCCAGTCGCCGAGCAGATTCACCGACATGCACAGCAGGATCAGCGCCGCGCCCGGGAACACCACCAGCCACCACTCGCCCGAATAGAGGAAGTTGTTGCCGTTGTTGATCATCGTGCCGAGCGACGGCGAGGTCGGCGGCACCCCGACGCCAAGGAACGACAGCGTTGCCTCGGTGATGATCGCGGTGGCGACGTTGATCGTGGCGATCACCAGCACCGGCCCGAGCACGTTCGGCAGCACGTGGCGCAGCATGATCGTGACCGGTCGCACGCCGATCACGCGCGCCGCCTGAACGTACTCCTTGTTCTTCTCGACCATCGTCGAGCCCCGCACGGTGCGCGCGTACTGCACCCAGTTGGCCAGCCCGATCGAGCCGATCAGCACCGCCAGCGCCATCGCGTCGATGTTCGCGTCCTGCGGCAGCACCGCGCGGGCCACGCCGTTGATGAGCAGCGCGATCAGGATGGCCGGGAACGACAGCTGCACGTCGGCCACGCGCATGATGAACGCATCGATCCGCCCGCCGACGTAGCCCGACAGCAGCCCCAGCCCGATGCCCATCACCATCGCGAAGGCCACCGAGGCCAGCCCGACCAGCAGCGAGATCTGCGATCCGTACAGGATCGTCGACAGCACGTCGCGACCCTGGTCGTCGCTGCCGAGCGGAAAGCGCCCCTGACCCTGCTCGGTCCATGCGGGCGGCAGCAGCGAATTGTTCAGGTCCAGCGAACGCAGATCGAACGGGTCCTGCGGCGACAGCAGCGGGGCGAGCGCGGCGCCGAGCAGCATCACCGCGGCGACCGTGGCCGCGCCGACCGCGACCGGGCTCGACTTGAAGCTGTGGAACAAGTCCCCGTCGAGGAAGCGGGCGAGCGCTGAGGCGGCCATGGCGGGTGTCGGTGCTCGGTTCAGCGCGCAGCCGCGGCGGGCGCGGTGCGGAGGCGGGGGCCGGGGCGGAGGGCGGTCATGTCGGGATCTCGCGCGCGCGGGCCGGGGGCGGTCAGGCGCGCGCCGGGCGCGGCAGCGAGCGCTCGACCAGCCGCACGAACAGGGCCGAGCCGAGCGGCAGGATCGCGTCGTTGAAGTCGTAGCGAGGGTTGTGCAGGAAGCAGCCGGACTCGGCCCCGCCCTGACCGATCCGGAAGTAGGCGCCCGGGCGGCGCTCGAGCATGAAGGCGAAGTCCTCGGCCCCCATGCTCGGCTCCAGGTCGCGGATCACGCGCTCGGAGCCGACCAGCTCGGCGGCCACCTCGGCGCCGAACCCCGCTTCGCGCTCGGTGTTGACCGTGGCCGGATACAGGCGCTCGTAGCGCACGTGCGCGCGGGCTCCCAGCCCGGCGGCGACCTGCTCGGCCAGCTGCGTGAGCCGGGCCTCGATCAGGTCGCGGGTCGCGGCGCGGAACGAGCGCACGGTTCCGGTGATCACCGCCTCGCTGGGAATCACGCTCATCGCCGCCGGATGTCCGGCCTGGATCGAGCACAGGCTCACGACCGCCGAGTCCAGCGGGCCGACGTTGCGCGACACGATGGTCTGCGCGGCGGTGATGACGTGCGCCGCGACCACCACCGGGTCGATCGCCAGGTACGCGTGCGCGCCATGGCCGCCCTTGCCCTCGACCGTGATCGTCACGCGGTCGGCCGCCGCCATCATCGGGCCGGGACGCACTGCGATGCGACCGGGCTCGAGCCCCGGCCAGTTGTGCATCGCGTAGACCGCGTCGCACGGGAATCGCTCGAACAGGCCGTCCTCGATCATCTCGCGGGCGCCCGCATAGCCCTCCTCGCCGGGCTGGAAGATCAGATGCGCCGTGCCGTCGAACGCCCGGGTCTCGCACAGATAGCGCGCCGCGCCCAGCAGCATCGTGGTGTGGCCGTCGTGGCCGCAGCCGTGCATTCGGCCCGGGATGGTCGAACGGTGCGCGAACTCGTTCTCCTCGGCGAGCGGCAGCGCGTCCATGTCGGCGCGCAGACCGACGCTGCCCCGACCGCTGCCCGCGCGGATCACGCCGACCACGCCGGTGCGCCCGACGCCGCGGTGGATCTCGTCCACGCCGTAGCGCTGCAGCTCGAGCGCGACGCGCGCCGAGGTCAGGTGCTCCTCGAAGCCGAGCTCAGGGTGCGCGTGCAGCTCGCGGCGCAGCGACGACAACTCCCCGTGCCAGGCGCGCAGCCGTCCGATCGCGGGATGGTCGCCGAGGTACACGCCCGGGCCCGATCAGTGCGCCGCCGACGGGCGCTCGATGCGCAGCCGGGGGTCGACGACGAAGTACAGCAGGTCGACCACCAGGTTGATGGCCACGAAGATGAGCGCGATCAGGCACAGGTACGCCGCCATGATCGGCACGTCGGCGACCTGCACCGACTGGATGAACAGCAGCCCCATGCCCGGCCACTGGAACACGGTCTCGGTGATGATCGCGAACGCGATGATCGCACCCAGCTGCAGACCGGTGATCGTGATCACCGGCACCAGCGTGTTCTTCAGCGCGTGACCGAAGTAGACCGCGCGGTCTTGGAGCCCGCGGGCGCGGGCGAACTTGATGTAGTCGGTGCGCAGCACCTCGAGCATCTCGCTGCGCACCAGCCGCATGATCAGCGTCATCTGGAACAGGCACAGCGTGATCGCGGGCAGGATGATGTGCGACCAGCCGTCGCGCGTGAGCAGGCCGGTGGACCACCAGCCGAGGTCGACCGTGTCGCCCCGCCCGAACGACGGCAGCCAGCCGAGCAGCACTGCGAAAACCAGGATCAGCAGGATGCCGATCAGGAAGGTCGGCAGCGAAACGCCGATCAGCGAGACCGCAAGGAACACGTTGGCGAGCACGCCCTTGCGGCGCAGCGCGGTATACACGCCCATGGGAATGCCCACCAGCAGCGCCAGCCCCGCGGCCACCATCGACAGCTCGAGCGTCGCCGGCAGGCGTTCCTGGATCAGGGTGGACACTTTGCGCCCCTGCCGGTACGACAGGCCGAAATCCCCGCGGACCGCGTTCTTCACGAAGGTGGCGAACTGCACCGGGATCGGCTGGTCCAGTCCCAGATCGCGGCGCAGTTCGTCGCGCTGCTCGGCGGTGGCGTCCTGGCCGAGCATCGCGAGCACCGGGTCGCCGACGAACTGGAACAGCGAGAACGACACGAACGCGACCACGCCCATCACGATGATCGCCTGCAGCAGCCGGCGCACGATGAAGGCGAGCATCACGGTCGCGGGGCTCCGGGGCGGCGGCGGTCAGGCCGCGGCTGCGAGGAACCGCTGCGCGAGCCGCACCCAGTAGGTGCCGCCCAGCGGGATCAGCTCGTCGTTGAAGTCGTAGCTCGGGTTGTGCAGCATGCACGGCCCCAGTCCGTGGCCGTGTTCGCGGTGGCCGCCGTCGCCGTTGCCGATGAACGCATAGCAGCCCGGCCTGGCCAGCAGCATGAACGCGAAGTCCTCGGCGCCCATCGTGGGCTCGCAGGCGGCGTCGACGTGGTCGGCTCCGACCAGCGAACGCATGACCTCGGCCGCGAACGCGGTCTGCTGCGGGTGGTTGATCGTTGGCGGATAGTTGCGGTGGAAGTGCAGCGCGCCGGTCGCACCGAACGCCGGCGGCAGCTGTTCGGTCAGCGCCCGCATCCGCGACTCGATCAGGTCGAGCGTCTCGAGCGTGAACGTGCGGACCGTGCCGCGCACCACCGCGCTGTCCGGGATGATGTTGGTCGCGTCGCCGGCGTGGATCTCGGTGACCGACAGCACCGCCGCCTCGACCGGCCGCTTGTTGCGGGTGATGATCGACTGCAGGGCCTGCACCAGATGCGTGGCCACCAGCACCGGGTCCGTGCCGTTGTGCGGCAGCGCCGCGTGTGCGCCCTTGCCGCGGATCGTGATCTCGAACTCGTTCGACGACGCCATCATCGGTCCGGGCGTCACCGCGAAGCGCCCCACCGCCAGCCCGGGCCAGTTGTGCATGCCGAAGACCGCATCGCAGGGGAAGCGCTCGAACAGGCCGTCGTCGATCATCTTCTGGGCGCCGGCGCCGCCTTCCTCGGCGGGCTGGAAGATGAAGTGCACGACGCCGTCGAAGCCGCCGTGCACCGACAGCCAGCGCGCCGCGGCCAGCAGCATCGCGACGTGACCGTCGTGGCCGCACGCGTGCATCCGTCCCTCGTAGCGGGAGGCGTGCGCGAAGCTGTTGTGCTCCTGCAGCGGCAGCGCGTCCATGTCGGCGCGCAGGCCCACCGCGCGCGCGGACGTGCCTCGGCGCAGCGTGCCAACCACGCCGGTGCCGCCCACGCCGGTGGTCACCTCCAGGCCCCAGTCGCGCAGGCGCGCGGCGACCACGCCGGCGGTGCGGTGCTCCTCGAACCGCAATTCGGGGTGCGCGTGGATGTCGCGCCGCACGGCCTGGATCTCGGCCTGCAGCTCGAGGATCCCCTCGGCGAGCATCATCGTGGCGTCCTCCATCCCTGGTTCCCAGGAAGGGACTTAGCTTAACATCGACCCCATGGCAGCCAACCCCGCCCCGGGCTCGGGCATTGCCGCCGAACGCACGGTTCGGGGCGCCTGCCCGCACGACTGTCCTGACACCTGCGCGCTGCGCACCACCGTGCGCGACGGCCGCGCGGTGCGGGTGGTCGGAGATCCGGACCACCCGCCGACCCACGGCGCGCTGTGCACGAAGGTGTCCCGCTACGTCGAACGCACCTACGCGCCCGACCGCTTGTCCGTGCCGCTGCGGCGCGTCGGTCCGAAGGGCTCGGGCCGTTTCGAGCCGGCAGGCTGGGACGAGGCGCTGGCCGACATCGGCGGGCGACTTCGCGCGATCGCCGCACGCGATCCCGAGCGGATCCTGCCGTACAGCTACGCGGGCACGATGGGGTTCGTGCAGGGCGACGGCATGGGGGCGCGCTTCTTCCACGCGCTCGGTGCGTCGCTGCTCGACCGCACGATCTGCGCGTCGGCCGGCGTGCACGGGCTGGCGGCGACGCTCGGCGGCTCGGTCGGCATGGACGTCGAGCGTTTCGTCGACGCGCGGTTGATCCTGGTGTGGGGGTCCAACCCGATCACCTCGTCGGTGCACTTCTGGAGCAGCGCCCAGGAGGCCCGTCGTCGCGGTGCGAAGCTGGTGGCGATCGACCCGTACCGCACCGCCACCGCCGAGCGTTGCGATGCCCATATCGCGTTGCGGCCGGGCACCGACGGCGCGCTCGCGCTCGGGCTCGTCCAGCAGCTGGTCGCGCATGGGCGCATCGACGCCGACTACGTATCGCGCCATGTGCTTGGCTTCGATGCGCTCGCCGCGCGTGCCGCGCACTGGACGCCGGAGCGCACCGCTCGCACCTGCGGGATCGACGCCGACGCGGTGATCGCGCTGGCGCGGGACTATGGGACGATCGCGCCGGCGGCGATCCGGCTCAACTACGGGATGCAGCGCTGTCGCGGTGGCGGCAACGCGGTGCGGCTGATCGCCGGGCTGCCCGCGCTGGTCGGTGCGTGGCGGCACGCCGGCGGCGGGCTGCTGCTGTCGTCGAGCGGTCACTTCAACATCGACCACGCGGCGTGGCAGCGCCCGGATCTGCTCGGTGCGCGCCGGCCGCGGACGATCAACATGTCGACGATCGGCGATGCGCTGCTGCAGGCCGATCCGCCGATCGAGGCGATCGTCGTGTGGAACTCGAATCCGGTCGCGGTCGCCCCGGACAGCACGGCCGTGCGCCGCGGCTTCGCGCGCGAGGACCTGTTCACGGTGGTGCTCGAGCAGTTCATGACCGACACCGCGGATCACGCCGACTGGGTGCTGCCGGCGACCACCCAGCTCGAGCACTTCGATCTGCACCGCAGCTACGGGCACCGGTGGTGGCTGGTCAACCTGCCGGCGGTTGCGCCGCTCGGCCAGGCGCTGCCGAACAGCGAGATCTTCCGCAGGCTGGCCGCGGCGACCGGCCTGGACCATCCGTGTCTGGCCGAGTCGGACGAGGCGGTCGCCGCCGCGGCGCTGCGGCTGGATTCCGCGGCGATGCCTGCGTCAATGGCCGCGGCCGCCGCCCGCGCGTCGACGCCCGAGCGCGCCAAGCGTGCCGCCCTCGACGTGCTGCTGGAGGCCGGCGCACTCAAGGTCGAGGCGCCCGAGGCGCCGTTCGCCCACGGCGGGTTCCCGACGCCCTCGGGCAAGGTCGAGCTCGAGAGCCCGCGGCTGGCTGCGTTGGGGCTGGACCCCCTGCCGGACTACGTACCGCCCTACGAGTCGCCCGAGTCGTCGCCGGCGCTCGCCGCACGGTATCCGCTCGCGATGATCTCGCCGCCGGCGCGGCACTTCCTGAACTCCACGTTCGTCAATGTCGCAAGCCTGCGCGCCGCCGAACGCGAGCCCTTCGTCGAGCTGCACCCCGACGATGCGCGCGCGCGCCGGCTCGAGGACGGCGTACCGGTTCGTGCCTTCAATGACCGCGGCGCGTTCGTCGCGCGGTTGCGGGTCACCGACCGCACGCGCCCCGGCGTCGCGACCGCGTGGGGCGTGTGGTGGCCCAAGCTCGCCCCGGGCGGCCACAACGTCAACGCGGTGACCGGGCAGGCACTGACCGACCTCGGCCGTGCGCCGACCTTCTACGACTGTCTGGTCGAGGTGGCGGCGGCCGATGCCGGCGCTGCGGCGGGTTAGCACGGCGCGCCTCGGCGTCGCGGCGCTCGCGCTGCTGGCCGCCACGGGCTGCTCGAGCCTCGACGGGCCGGGGTACTACTGGCAGACGGCGGTCGGCCACCTGGACCTGATGTGGCGCGCCCGGCCGCTGCCCGAGGTGATCGCCGACCCGGCGACGCCCGAGGCGCTGCGTGCCCGACTGCGGCGTGCGCAGGAGATCCGCGCGTTCGCCTCGCGCGAGCTCGGGTTGCCGGACAACCGCAGCTACGCCGCGTACGCCGACCTCGGGCGGCCGTTCGTGCTCTGGAACGTGTTCGCCACGCCCGAGCTGTCGCTGCGGCTGCAGCAGTGGTGCTTTCCGGTGGCCGGCTGCGTGTCCTACCGGGGCTACTACGATCAAGGCAACGCCGAGTCGTTCGCCGGCCGGCTGCGCGCCCAGGGGCTGGAGGCGCACGTGGGCGGGGTGCCCGCGTACTCGACCCTCGGATGGTTCGACGACCCGCTGCTGTCGACCTTCGTCAACCAGCCCGAGACCGAGCTCGCGCGGCTGATCTTCCACGAACTCGCCCACCAGCTGCTGTACGTGCAGCACGACACGACCTTCAACGAGTCGTTCGCGACCGCGGTCGAGGAGGCCGGCGTCGAGCGCTGGCTGGCGGCGCGCGCCGATCCGCAGCTCGAGCGCGCGTACCGTGAACAGGTGCGGCGCCGCGCCGAATTCGTGGCGATGCTGCGGCGCGCGAAGGACCGGCTGCAGGCACTGTACGCATCCGACACCACCGACGACGCCAAGCGCGCCGGCAAGGCCGCGGCCTTCGCCGAGCTGCGCGACGAGTACGCGCGACTGCGGGCGGGGTGGGGCGGCTTCGCCGGTTACGACCGGTTCTTCGCCGCCGGTCCGAGCAACCCCCAGCTCGCGGCGGTGGGCGCCTACAACGACCTGCTGCCGGCCTTCCGCGCGCTGCTCGCGCGCGAGGGTGGCGACCTGCCGCGCTTCTACGCCGCCGTGCGCGAGCTCGCCGCGCTGCCGCGCGGCGAGCGCGACACCCGGCTGCGCGCGCTGGGCGCGCCCGATCTGCGCTGACCGGCGGCGGCGTGCGCGGCCCTCGCGGCCGCGCGCGGCGCGCTGCGAATGCGGCAACCGTCGGCGGCGCCCCGGCGCGCGAGACCCGGCCCCGGAGTCCCAGCCGTGACCTGCCTTCGGGGGTTGCCTCCGCCCGGTCCAGCGTCTGCGCGTGCGCACGCGGGCGTCGGTGCGGCGCGCGCGGCAGCCCGTTCGGCGGCGCGTGGACGGGCTCGTCGCAGCGTCGTGGGCAGCGGCACCAGGCGCCGCGGCCCCGCGAAGAGCACCGGCGAGGCGCGCTCGCCGAAGTGGGGGTCGGTGAGAAGACGCTCACTCACCCGCCCTGCGGGCGCGGGCACGACGGGCCAGGTACGGGCTCAGCCACAGCGCGAGTCCGCCGGCCGCCATCAGCGGGAACACGCCCCACTGGACGAGGGCCGCGAAGGCGTCGTTTGCGCGCAGCGCACCGGAATAGACGAAGGCGCCGATGAATGGCGATCCCACGAGGTGCACGTTGCGGATGAGGGTATGGGGGATCTTCATCGGGGTTCTCCTGAAGTGTCATCGCGTCGAAGGTCCCGGGCGGCACGCGGCTCCCTTCAGCCCGCGATCAGCGGCAGGCCCCGCAGGGCCTGGCTGAAGACCAGGGCGACCAGGCCCACGTAGGCCAGGGCCGCGAGCCGCACCGGGGCCCGCGCCGCGGGGCCGAAGAGCCGGGCGCAGGCCACGGCCGCCAGCGGGACGGCGTGCATCGCATGGGTGGCGAGGAAGTGGGCGGCGCGCAGGTCGCCGCCGTCGCGTGACCAGCCGAAGGGGAACAGACCCTCGGCATCACTGGCCGTACCGCCGATCCAGTGGCTGCCCATGCCCGACAGCGTCTGTGCGGTCACGAGAGTCAGCACCATCGTGAGGCCGAGCCCCCAGACCAGTCCGGTGCGCACTGCCGGCGACGCGTTCCCGGCTGGGTGCCGGTGCAGGGCCCAGGCCAGCGTCGCGCTGGCCGAGGTCAGCACGACGGCGGCCACGCCCATGGACGCGTACAGCGCGCTCGCCAGCGGGGTGGAGTGGTTGAAGTGGGACCGCGTGCCCAGGGCCGCCGCCCCGCCGATCCAGATCAGCTCCAGCACCACGGCCAGCACGACCGCGCGCTCGTGCCATCGCCACCCCGGTCGCCCCCTGACCTCGGCCGACGCGAAGCGGGCGAAGCAGGCGAGCGTGAGCAGGTAGACGACCAGCGCGGCGTGGAACTTCAGCGGCTTGATCCAGATGCCGATGCCCTGGAAGAGGCGCGCGTCGATCACGTGCGCGCCCAAGAGCGGAATCATCGTCAGCGCGAGCAGGACGGCCAGCCGCGTGTACCGGGGCGAATCGGCCGCGAGGCGGGCGAGGGCGAAGGGGCCAGGCGCCGCGGAGATCGGCGCGGCGGTCGATGGGTGCGCGCCGGCCCGATGCGCGGTGCGCAGCAGCTGGAAGAGCAGGAAGCCCGCCGGTCCGAACAGGAAGGTGGCCAGCAGGCAGGGCAGCAGCAGCAGGTGCGCGATGCGCTCGCGACGGGCGGTGCGCAGCTGCCACGCACCCACGAGCAGGTCGAAGGCGAGGTAGTGCACCCAGCCCGCCAGCAGCAGCCACCGGCTTTCGAACAGCTTCGCCACCGACTCGAGGCTGTCGAAGCCCCCCTGCCCGGCGCGCCAGTGGGCCAGCACGATGGCGGCATAGCCCGCCGACAGCACGACCGGGATGGCCACGCCTCCCACCAGACCCAGCGTGCGAGGTG
>JBIKMO010000203.1:0-7882 GCA_044359175.1 Burkholderiaceae bacterium
TCGGCGAACCCCAGGTCGATGCCGGACTGCACCTGCATCTGGTTGAAGGCCGGCTCGACCATCTCGATCGGGTCCTCGACCGTGCAGACGTTCACCTCCTCGGTCGCCAGCTGACGCAGCGTCGAGTACAGCGTGGTGGTCTTGCCCGAGCCGGTGGGACCAGTCACCAGGACGATGCCGTTGGGCTCGCGGGTCATCGCCTGCCATCGGCCCAGGTCCTCGTCCGCGAACCCGAGCTCGGTGAACCCCTTGACCAGCACGTCCGGGTCGAAGATCCGCATGACGAGCTTCTCGCCGAAGACCGTCGGCAGGGTCGACAGGCGCAGCTCCACCTCGCGGCCTTCGGCGGTCCGCGTCTTGATGCGTCCATCCTGGGGCCGACGCTTCTCGACCACGTCCATCCGGCCGAGCAGCTTGATGCGGCTGGTCATCGCCGACAGCACCGCCGGGGGCACCTGGTAAACGTTGTGCAGCACGCCGTCGATACGGAACCGGACGACCCCGAGCTCGCGTCGCGGCTCCAGGTGGATGTCGCTCGCGCGCTGCTCGAAGGCGTACTGCCACAGCCAGTCGACGATGGTGACGACGTGCGCGTCGTTTGCGTCCAGGTTGCGCCCGCTGCGTCCGAGTTCGACCAGCTGCTCGAAGCTGCTGGTGTGCCCGTTGACCGCTCCCGCCTTGTGCGCGCCGCGAACCGACCGGGCCAGACTGAAGAACTCGACGATGTAGCGCGCGATGTCTGCCGGGTTCGAGACCACGCGCCGGATCCGCTTGCGCAGCAGCGACTGCAGCTCCTCGACCCACTCGTCGAGCATCGGCTCGCAGGTGGCGATGAGCACCTCGCCGCTGCGCACCTCGAGCGGCAGGATGTCGAACCGGGTCGCGTAGCTGCTCGACATCACCTCGGCGATCCGCGAGAAGTCGACCCGCAGCGGGTCGATGTGGACGTGCTCCAGGCCGGCACGCCGCGCGAGCCACTCGGTGAGCGCATCCAGGTCCAGCACCCGTTCGGGCTGGCGGGCCGACTGCAGCTTGCGCTCGGCCACGGCCACGAGCGCGTTGCGCCGCGCCTGGGTCATCCGGGCGTTGTCGGTCTCGATCCGCGCCTGCTCGGCGGTGAGCAGCCCGTCCTCGTGAAGCGCGGCGAGCACCTCCTCGATCGTCAGTCGCCGGCCGCGCTTGCCGATCGGCCGTGGCGCGGCGGCCGGCGCGACCGCTTGAACGGCCTGCAATGGTGCCGGCGGTGCCGACGATTGCACGGGCGGCGGCTCGACCGGGCTCGGCAGTGCTGAACGCAGCATGGTCATGGTCGCGGGACGCTAGCACCGCGCCCGGGCGACGGCCGGATCAGGATGGACGGACGGTCGACCCCGAACGGCGGATGCGCGGCGAGTTCACGACCGCCGTGCGCAGCGCCTTCGCCCAACCCCGCGCCGGCAGGCGCCAGCGGCGCTCGACCTCGGCCGCGCGCGCGAAGAGCGCCGCGGCATCGACCGAAAGCGGCGGTCCCGCGAAGGCGAGCACCACCAGGTTGCCGGCCTCCACCGGTGGCAGGACCAGTACCCGATCGTCGAACGCTTCGGCGATCCGCGCGCGGTTGCGCTCGAACGACGACGCGTCCCCGCCGAACAGGTTGACCACCAGCATGCCCGGCTCTGCGATCGCGCGACGGCAGTCACGGTAGAACGCCAGCGACTCGAGCACCGGACCGCGGGCGTGCCGGTCGTAGAGGTCCACCTGGACGACGCCGAAGCGACCGTGGGTCCGCGGCGAGGCCACCCAGGCGCCGGCATCGGCGTGGACGATCTCCAGCCGATCGTCGTCGGGCGGCAGCGCGAACGCGCGGCGGCAGACCTCGATGACCGCACGGCTCGCCTCGACCGCGACCACCTCCGATCCGGCCAGGTGACGCCAGGACCATTTGGTCAGGGCCGCCGCGCCGAGCCCGAGCTGCAGCACCCGCGGCGGCGGATCCATGAACAGCAGCCACCCCATCATGTGCCGTACGTAGTCGATCTCGAGATCGAACGGACGGCGCATCCGCATCGCGCCCTGGATCCACGGACTGCCGAAGTGCAGGTAGCGCACCCCGTCGCATTCGGACAGGTCGATCGGCGGGTCGGCCGAACCTGCGGGCTCGGGCGAGGACACACCACCGCGGTCGCGTCGCCTCATCGCGCCCGCTCCCGCCCCGGCGCAGGCCGGATCCATCCGTCGTCGACCAGGACTCGCCAGCGTTCGAGCTTCGCGCCGGGTGCGAGGCTGGCGTGAGCGGGGCTGGTCGACGGCAGCCGGTACGTCGCAAGCCCCTGCGCCGCGATCGTCGCCTCGGCCCGGGCGGCGGCTGCGCCGTTGAAGGCGACTGCGCCGAGCGACGGCCTGCCGCGCAGCAGCGCGCCGAGGTCGTTCGCGCGCGGCGTTCGGATCGACGCATCCAGACTGCCGTCTCGCCTGCACGCCTCGAGCACGTCCCACAGCGCGACGCCGCGGGCGATCAGCCGCTCGATCCGCAGCGCGTAGTCCATGTTGGCGAGCGGCTCGCCGAGCAGGTCGCCGACGATCGGCCAGAACTGATTGCGCGGATGCGCGTAGTAGCGCTGCTGGGCGAGCGACGCCTCGCCCGGGAAGCTGCCGAGTACCAGCAGCCGAGGCTCGCCGCCGATCACCGGCGGCAAGCCTCGCAGCAGCGCAGACCGCGCCGATGTCAACGCAGCGACATCGCGAGCAGCAGCTCGTTCAGCCGCCGCACGAAGCCCGCCGGGTCGTCCAGCTGCGCGCCCTCGGCGAGCACCGCCTGGTCGAAGAGCAGCTGCGCCCAGCCCTCGAGGTTCGCGGTCTCGGCCTTCATCCGGGCCACCAGCGGATGCGCCGGATTCAGCTCCAGGATCGGCGTGCGATCGGGCGCCTTCTGGCCGGCCTGCTTGAGCAGGCGCTGCAGCGTGCCGCTGATCTCGCCCTCGTCCGAGACGAGGCAGGAGGGCGAGTCGGTCAGGCGATCGGTGATCCGCACGTCCTTCACCCGCCCCTCCAGCGCCGCCTTCACGCGGGTCAGCAGCTCCGCGTACTCCTTCGCCGTAGCCTCGACCTTGGCCTTCTCCTCGGCATCCTGCAGCGAGCCCAGGTCGAGGCCGCCACGCGCCACCGACACGAGCGACTTGCCGTCGAACTCGTTCAGGAACGAGAGCATCCACTCATCGACGCGGTCGGAGAGCACGAGCACCTCGACCTCCTTGCGCCGGAACACCTCCAGGTGCGGGCTGCTGCGCGCCGCCGCCTCGGTCTCCGCAGTCACGTAGTAGATCTTGTCCTGGCCCGGCTTCATCCGCGACAGGTATTGGGCGAGCGAGACAGTCTGCTCGCCCGCGCCGGTCGCAGTCGAGGCAAAGCGCAGCAGTTTCGCCAGCCGTTCCTGATTCGCGAAGTCCTCGCCGAGCCCCTCCTTGAGCACCTGCCCGAATTCGCGCCAGAAGCTCGCGTAATCGTCCGCACGATTCTCCGCGAGATCCTCGAGCATCGAGAGCACCCGCTTCGTGCAGCCTTCGCGGATCGCCCGCACGTCGCGGCTCTCCTGCAGGATCTCGCGCGACACGTTCAGGGGAAGGTCGGCCGAGTCGACCACGCCCTTGACGAAGCGCATGTACACCGGCATCAGCTGCTCGGCGTCGTCCATGATGAAGACGCGCTTCACGTACAGTCGGATGCCCCGGCGATGCTGGCGATCCCACAGGTCGAACGGCGCCCGCGCCGGCACGAACAGCAGCTGCGTGTACTCGGTGCGCCCCTCCACCCGCGCGTGCGTCCATGCGAGCGGATCTTCGGCGTCTCCGCTCAAGTGCTTGTAGAACTCGCGGTACTGCGCGTCCTCGATCTCGGCCTTCGGTCGTGACCAGAGCGCGCTTGCCTGGTTGACAGTCTCCCACTCGCCGTCGGCCTTGCCGTCCTTGCGCATCAGGATCGGCAGCGAGATGTGGTCGGAGTACCGCCGGACGATCGAACGCAGTCGCCAGGCAGAGAGCAGCTCGCCGTGGTCGGCGGCGTCTTCGTCGTCGGCGCGCTTGCTGCGCAGGTGCAGCGTCACCCGAGTGCCGCGCTGAGCGCGCTCGAACGGCTCGACCGTGAACTCTCCGCTGCCGTCGGACTCCCACCTCACGCCCTCGGACGGGAGCAGGCCGGCACGGCGCGACTCGACCACCACCCGATCGGCCACGATGAACGACGAGTAGAACCCGACGCCGAACTGCCCGATCAGGCTCGCGTCCTTCGCGCGGTCACCGGTCAGGCTCGCGAAGAACTCCCGCGTGCCCGAGCGGGCGATCGTGCCGAGGTTGTCGATCGCCTCCTGGCGGGACAGGCCGATGCCGTTGTCGGTGACCGAGATCGTCCGCGCCTCGGCATCGAATTCGATGCGGATCGCCAGATCGCTGTCGCCCTCCTGCAGCGACGGCTGATCGATCGCCTCGAAACGCAGCTTGTCGCACGCGTCGGATGCGTTGGACACCAGCTCGCGCAGAAAGATCTCGCGGTTGCTGTACAGCGAGTGGATCATCAGCTGCAGCAGCTGCTTGACCTCGGTCTGGAACCCCAGCGTTTCCTTCATCGCACCCATGGCTCTGTTCGTGTGTTCTTGGGACGGGACCCGCGCCCGATGACCGGGGGGCGCGCCGCGCGCCCCGTGCGGTCATGGGGACGGATCGCCGGATTTCAAGCGTTGCCGCGCGCGGGTCAGCGCCGCCTCGAGGGCCGCGAGCATCTTCGGGTTGCCGGAGGTGGCGACATTGAAGCGCATCCACGTGCTCGGATGCTGTTCGGGCGAGAACAGGCTGCCGGGCGCCATCAGAAAGCCCTGCTCCAGCATCGACTGCGCCAGCGATCGCGTGTCCAGTCCGGCGTCGGCCCACACGAACATGCCGCTCATCGGCGCGGTGAACGGCGCGAATCCGAGCCGTTCCAGGGTGCGCAGCACCGGCGCCCGCGCCTGGGCGAGCCGGCTCCTCAGCCGTTCAAGGTGGCGGCGGTAGTGGCCCTCGGACAGCACGCGGTAGACCATCCGCTCGCCCAGTTCGGGAGTGGTCAGCCCCACCATCATCTTCAGGTCGGTCAGATCGCGTGCGAGCCGCTCCGAGCACGCGACGAAGCCGACCCGCAGATTCGCCGCGAGCGTCTTCGAGAAGCCGCCCAGGTAGATCACGCGGTGCAGTCCGTCCAGCGAACCCAGCCGGGTGAACGGCTGGGCCGCGGATCCAGGGTGCAGGTCCGCGTAGACGTCGTCCTCGACGATGCGGAAATCGAACTCCTCGGCCAGTCTCAGCACCTGGAAGGCGGTCGATGCCGCGAGCGAGGTGCCCGTGGGGTTATGGAGCACCGATCCGACCACGAACAGCTTCGGGCGGTGACGCACGCACAACTCGCGCAGCCGTTCCAGATCCGGTCCGTCCGCCCGGCGCGGAACGCCGACCACCCTTGCTCCGAGCAGCGAGAACCGCCCGAACATCAGGAACCAGCCGGGGTCGTCGACCAGGATGGTGTCTCCCGGCTTCACGAAGTGCTGGGCGACCAGGTCCATCCCCTGCGTCACGCCGACCGTGGTCACGATCTGCTCGGGCAGCGCCGGGATCCCGTGCTCGGCCAGCTTCAGCTGCAGCTGCTGCCGCAGCGGCAGGTAGCCCTGCGGCTGGCCGTACACCAGCAGACCGCTCGCGTTGCCGCGAGCCAGCGCGCGCAGGCTCGAGGCCACCAGCTCGGAGTCCAGCCAGTCGGCGGGCAGCACACCCCCGCCCGGCATGTCGTTCGGCGGCAACTGCCGGAACATGTTGCGCAGCAGCCAGACCACGTCCATCGACGGGTTGGGCGACTCCGCCCACGCGCGCGCCGACGCCAGCCCGGCAGCCAAATCGCGGCTGCGCACGAAGAAGCCGGATCCCCGGCGCGACTCGACGTAGCCCCGCGCAATCAGGCGGTCGTACGCTTCGACCACCGTGAACCGCGACACCCGGTGCCCGGCGGCGAACTCCCGGATCGACGGCAGTCGCGTCCCCGGGCGCATCGTTCGGTCGTCGATGCGTGCCGAATACCAGTCGACGATCTGGTCGACCAGCGTCCGGTCTCCGCCGGCGGCGAGAAACGAGCCCGGCCGATCCGGGCGGGACCGCACGGAGGTCACGCGGGCAGAGTGCGGAACGTTCGCGGTGGTCACCGCAGGCGTCGCGTGCAGTGGCTGTGCTGGCATCGGACCGGGCCAGACGGGCGTCTGGCCCATTGGTCCGTACAGGAACTGTACTGCATCCGCGGCGGCCGCCTCGGGCCGCCCTGCTCGCGGCGGGGTCACCGCGAGCGGAACGACTGCCCAGCGGTCAGCCCCCGTCCGGCGACACGAAGAATTCGCCGACCAGCGCGTCGGAGACGTCCTCGAGGCGGGCCGGCGACCATGCGGCGTCCCGCGTCTTCTCGATGAGCAGCGAACGGACCCCTTCCGGGAAGTCGAGGTGGCGCTGGCACTGTCTCGCGACCACCAGGTCGAGCGCGAGCACCTCGGCGATCCCCAAGGGCCGGCAACGGCGCAAGTACTCGAGACTCACGCGGGCGGCGGTCGGGGAGCCCTGCGCGAGGCTGCGCCGCGGCGACTCGAACCACGGGTCGTGCGTCGCCGCATCCGCGAGCGCGGCGAGGACCGCCGCCGCGGTCGGCTGCAGGCCGATGTGCCGGATCAGGTCGTGATGACGCCGCAGCGGCCCCGCGGCGCTCGGCAGCGGATCCTGCGCGGCGAAGCCGAGGCAGAACTCACGCAGCATCGCCCGCTGTCCGGCGGCCTGCCCGCGCCAATCCAGCTCCGTCAGACCGCGCAGGAACTCGGGCTGGCGCGCGTGCGCGATCGCATGGTCGGCCAGCCCCGCGTACAGCGCGTCCGACGCATCGATCACCGCGCCGGTGAGTGCGAGGAGCACCCCCACCCCGCCGGGCGCACGGTTGAGAAACCAGCCGCCGCCCACGTCCGGGAACAGCCCGATGTGGATCTCGGGCATCGCGAGCTTCAGGCCCTCGGTGACGATCCGCTCCGATCCGGCGACCGACAGGCCGACGCCCCCGCCCATGTCGACGCCGTGAGCCCAGGTGACGAACGGCTTCGGGTAGGTGTGGATCAGCAGGTCGAGCTGGTACTCGACCGCGAAGAACGCATCGCCGTATACGTAGCGGGTCGGTCCGCCCGAACGCACGTGGCGCGCGACCTCGGCAACGTCGCCGCCGGCGCAGAACCCCTTCGCCCCGTTGCCCGCCAGCATCACGCAGGCGATCGAGGTGTCCGACGCCCATGCGCGAAAGCGCTCCAGCATCGACTGGCACATCGGCAGCGTGAGCGCATTGAGTTGCCCCGGCCGGTCCAGACGCGCGATTCCTATGCGGAGATCGTCGCGCCCGCAGGCGAGGGTCTCGAAGAACACGCCGTCGGTGGTGGACAGTGCGGAGTCGGGCATCGACGAGAGCCGGCGCGCGGCGGTGGGCGACCGCCCCGAGCGTACCAGCGTCGCGTGCGGTCCGGCGGCGCCGCCGCGCGTCTCAGCCGCCCGTGGGCTTCGGCAGCTCGATGCGCGGATCCTTCCAGCGGGGCTCGAGCACCCGGCCCTTGCGACCGCGCGTCCCGCGATGCGCGGCGAGTTCGCGGCCGGCGATCGGACGGCTCATCCACCGGTCGCCGCGTCCGCGACCGTGCAGCACGACGCCCGCGTCCCCGCAGACCAGCACCTGCAGCAGCGTCTCGCCCGGCTCCAGGTCGACGAGCATCGTGCCGCGGCCCCCGCTCTTCAGCACCTTCAGCTCGTCCACGTCGAATACGAGCAGCCTGGGGCGATCGGCCGACCCCACCAGGCAGGCCACGGTCGCCGTACCG
>JBIKMO010000033.1:0-24847 GCA_044359175.1 Burkholderiaceae bacterium
TGTCCTTGCCGATGAAGTGAACCTGCTCGACGTCTGCGTCGGGGGCGACGAACGACTGGAAGTCCAGGCCGCGCTGGGCACAGTGTGCCTTCAGGGCAGCCAGGTAGCCGATCGGCGCGTCCAGCCACACGTAGAAGTACTTGCCCGGTGCGTCCGGGATCGGGATGCCGAAGTACGGTGCCTCGCGCGAGATGTCCCAGTCGGCGAGGCCCGAGGCGGACTCGGACTTCTGGCCCGAGGCGGCGTCCAGCCATTCGCGCGCCTTGTTCGCGACTTCGGGCTGCAGCCGCCCGCCGAGCGCCCACTCGCGCAGGAACGCGACGCAGCGCGGGTCGGAGAGCCGGAAAAAGAAGTGCTCGGACTCGCGCAGCACCGGGGTCGCGCCGGTCAGGGTCGAGTAGGGGTTGCGCAGGTCGGTGGGCGAATAGACCGAGCCGCACATCTCGCAGGCGTCGCCGTACTGGTCCTTCGCGCCGCACTTCGGGCACTCGCCCTTGATGTAGCGGTCTGGCAGGAACATGCCTTTGCGCGGGTCGTAGAACTGCTCGATCGTGCGCGTGGCGATCAGCCCGGCCGCCCGCAGCTTGCGGTAGATGTCCTGCGACAGCTCGACGTTCTCGGGCGAGTCGGTGCTGTGCCAGTGGTCGAAGGCGATGTGGAACCCGTCGAGGTAGCGCGGCCGCTCGGCGGCGATGCGTGCGACCAGTTCCCGCGGCGTCAGGCCCTCCGATTCGGCCTTCAGCATGATCGGTGCGCCGTGAGCGTCGTCGGCGCACACGAAGTGCACGTCCTTGCCCCGCATCCGCTGGAACCGCACCCAGATGTCGGCCTGGATGTACTCCATGATGTGCCCCACGTGGAACGAACCGTTCGCATAGGGCAGAGCGGTGGTGACGAAGAGGCGCCGGGGCATGGCTGCGGGCCGGGGAGCACGAGCGGGAGCCGGCAGTGTAGCAAGGGGCCTGCGCGCGCCGGCCACCGTTTCGGCTGGCGGGTCATCCGCTTTCGGATAGACTCAGCGCCCGTTTCGCGGTGCACCGTGCCGCCGCGGCGCGCCCCTGGAGGCTCCATGGCCGTCACCGTCGAGCAGGTCAACGCGGCGCTCGCCGCGATCGTCGATCCGAACACCGGCAAGGACCTGGTGGCCGGCAAGTCGGTGCGCAACGTGCGCGTGGACGGCGCCGAGGTCAGCGTCGACGTCGAACTCGGCTATCCGGCCCGCAGTCAGGTCGCCCCGATTCGCCGCGCGGTGATCGACGCGATCCGCGCGCTGCCGGGCGTCTCCAACGTCAGCGCCAACGTCTACCAGAAGATCGTCGCGCACGCGGTGCAGCGGGGCGTGAAGCTGCTGCCCAACGTGAAGAACGTGATCGCGGTCGCCTCGGGCAAAGGAGGCGTGGGCAAGAGCACCACCGCGGTCAACCTCGCGCTCGCGCTGTCCGCGGAGGGCGCCTCGGTCGGCATCTTGGATGCGGACATCTACGGACCCTCGCAGCCGACCATGCTCGGCATCTCGGGCCGGCCCCAGACGGTGGACGGCAAGACCCTGGAGCCGATGGAAGGCCACGGGGTGCAGGCGAGCTCGATCGGCTTTCTGATCGACACCGACACGCCGATGGTCTGGCGCGGCCCGATGGTCACGCAGGCCCTCGAGCAGCTGCTGCGCGAGACCAACTGGCGCGACCTCGACTACCTGGTGGTCGACATGCCGCCCGGAACCGGCGACATCCACCTCACGCTCTCGCAGAAGATTCCGGTGACCGGTGCGGTGATCGTCACGACCCCGCAGGACATCGCGCTGCTGGACGCGCGCAAGGGCCTGAAGATGTTCGAGAAGGTGGGCATCCCGATCCTGGGCATCGTTGAGAACATGGCGATCCACGTGTGCTCCAGCTGTGGCCACGCCGAGCACATCTTCGGCGAGGGTGGCGGCGCGCGCATGGCTCAGGACTACGACGTCGAATACCTCGGAGGACTGCCGCTGGACATTCGCATCCGCGAGCAGACCGACTCCGGCCGGCCCACGGTCGTCGCCGAGCCGGACGGCACGATCGCCGAGTCGTACCGGAAGATCGCGCGCCGCGTCGCGGTGCGCATCGCCGAGCGCGCGAAGGACATGACGGCGAAGTTCCCGTCGATCGTGGTCCAGAACACCTGAGCCGGCGCGGGCGGGCCCGCGTACCCCTGGAGGGTCGGACTTGCGGGCGTTATATCCATCGAGATATAACACAGACCTCCGAACACGCTGTCGGGATGTGCGATGCCGCGCGCGCTGATGTCCGCCCTCGTCGGCCTGGCGATCGCGACCGGTGCCGCGGGCGACGTGCGGGCCGACCCGGTGGTCTTCGCGGCCGCGAGCCTGAAGGAGGCGCTGGACGCTGCGGCCGCCGCCTGGTCCCGCCAGGGCCACCCGCGACCGGTGATCTCGTACGCGGCCTCGTCGGCGCTGGCCCGGCAGATCGAGCAGGGCGCGCCCGCCGACCTGTTCGTCGCGGCCGACGAGGACTGGATGGACTGGCTCGACGCGCGGCGCCAGTTGCGCGCGGGCACGCGAACCCGGCTGCTCGGCAACCGGCTGGTGCTGATCGCGCCGGCGACCGCGGCCGGCCCGGCGCTGCGGATCGCACCGGGCTTCGCGCTGGCCGGCTCGCTCGGGGAGGGCGGCCGGCTCGCCCTCGGCGACGTCGCCGCGGTGCCGGCCGGGCGCTACGCGAAGGCCGCGCTCGAGTCGCTCGGCGTCTGGACGTCGGTGGCGTCGCGCCTCGCGCAGACCGAGAACGTGCGGGTCGCGCTGACGCTGGTCGCCCGCGGCGAGGCGCCGCTGGGCATCGTCTACGCGACCGACGCGCGGGCCGAGCCCCGGGTGCGCGTCGTCGACACCTTCCCGGCCGCCACGCATCCCGCGATCGTCTACCCGGCGGCGATCGTCGCCGGCGCCCGCTCGGCGCGTGCCCAGCCCTTCCTCGACTTCCTGCGCTCGCCCGCCGGGCTGGCCGTGTTCGACGCCTTCGGCTTCCCGCCGCCGCCCCGGTGAGACCGCGACCCGCCCCGTGACGAGCCTCTCCCCCGACGACTGGATCGCGCTGCGGCTGAGCCTGAAGGTGGCCGCGGTCGCGACGCTCGCGTCGCTGCCGTTCGCCATCGCGGTCGCCACCGTGCTCGCACGCGCGCGGTTCCCGGGCAAGACGCTGCTCGACGCGGTGGTGCACCTGCCGCTGGTGATGCCGCCGGTGGTCACCGGCTACCTGCTGCTGCTCGCGTTCGGGCGCCGCGGGCCGGTGGGCGAGTGGCTCGAGTCGACGTTCGGGATCGTGCTGTCGTTCCGCTGGACCGGCGCCGCGCTGGCCTGCGCGGTGATGGGCTTCCCGCTGATGGTCCGCGCGATCCGGCTGTCGATCGAGGCGATCGACGCGCGGCTCGTGTCCGCGGCGGCGACGCTGGGCGCGCCGCCCGCGTGGCGCTTCCTGACGGTCACGCTGCCGCTCGCGCTGCCCGGCGTGCTCGCGGGCGCCGTGCTGTGCTTCGCCAAGGCGCTCGGCGAGTTCGGTGCCACGATCACCTTCGTGTCGAGCATCCCCGGCGAGACGCGCACGCTGCCCTCGGCGATCTACGCGGCCACGCAGACGCCCGGCGGCGACGCCACCGCGCTGCGCCTGACGGCGGTCGCGATCGCGGTGTCGATCGGCGCGCTCGCGCTGTCCGAGTGGCTGGCCCGCCGCGTGCGCCGCACGGTCGGGGGCGCCGGATGATCGACGTCGACGTCCGGCTCGACCGGGGTGCGTTCCGGCTCGCCTGCGCGTTCCGCTCGGACAGCGGCGCGCTCGCGCTGTTCGGGCGCTCGGGCTCGGGGAAGTCGACGGTGCTCGGGCTGATCGCCGGGCTGCTGCGGCCCGACTCCGGCCACGTGCGGATCGACGGCGAGACTCTGGTCGACGTCGCCGCCGGCGTCTTCGTGCCGCCGCACCGGCGCCGCGTCGGCGTGGTGTTCCAGGACGCGCTGCTGTTCCCGCACCTGAGCGTGCGCGGCAACCTGGAGTACGGGCGCCGCTTCGGCGCCCGCGGCCGGCCGGTCGACGCCGATGCCGTGATCGCGATGCTGGGCATCGGCCACCTGCTCGCGCGCCGCCCGGGCGGGCTGTCGGGCGGGGAGCGGCAGCGCGTGGCGATCGGGCGCGCGCTGCTGTCGGGCCCGAGGCTGCTGCTGCTCGACGAGCCGCTCGCGTCGCTCGACTTCGAGCGGCGGCAGGAGATCATGCCGTACGTGCAGCGGCTGCGCGACGAGCTCGGCTGGCCGCTGGTGTACGTGTCGCACGCGGTCGACGAGGTCGCGCGGATCGCGCACGAGGTGGTGCTGCTCGACGAGGGCGCCGCGGTCGGGCAGGGGCCGCCGGGCCGGGTGCTCGCGCCGGACGGCGGGCGCGGCGCACCCGGTCGGTTCGGCGCGGTGTCGGTGCTCGAGGCGCGCATCGCCCATCACGACGACGCCTACGGGCTGACCTCGCTCGTGCACCCGGCCGGGCCGATCAGCGTGCCCGGCCGGCTCGGGCCGGCGGGCGCGGCGCACCGGCTGCTCGTGCGGGCGACCGACGTCGCGCTCGCGGTCCAGCGGCCGCGCGACGTCAGCTTCCGCACGGTGCTGGTCGGCACGATCCGCGCGATCGACACCGACGGCGGGCCGACCGCGCGGGTCGACCTCGAGCTGCGCGGCGGCGACCGGCTGGTGGCGCTGGTGACCCGCAAGGCGATCGACGAGCTCGCGCTGGACGTCGGCGACGAAGTCTTCGCGATGGTCAAGGCCACCGCGCTGGACGAACGCGCGCTCGCCTACGCGCCGCGGGTGCGCTGACCGCCCGCGGCCGCCGCCGGCTCGGCGGTCATCCGGGGCAGCAGCGCGTCGAAGTGCCGCCGGACCGCGTCTACGGTCTCGGCCTCCATCGCCCGGTAGGCGGCCACCAGCGCGTGGCCGAGCGGGCTCAGCGAGGCGCCCCCGCCGTTCGCGCCGCCCGGGCTCGCGAGCACCACCGGCGCGTCGAACATCCGGTTCAGCGAGTCGATCAGCAGCCACGCGCGGCGATAGGACATGGTCATCTCGCGGCCCGCGGCGGCGATCGAGCCCGTGCGCGCGACCGCCTCGAGCAGCGCGATCTTGCCCGGTCCGAGGCGCGCCTCGTCGCCGAACCGGAGCCGCACGCTCACCGCCGCGGTATGCCTCGTGTCCATCGGCACGATGATAGGCGCTCGCGCCGCCCGGTCACAGGTGCCACGGCAGCGTGCGCCGCAGCGAGCGGATCGTTCCGGCGCCGCTCGCGTCGTAGCCCGGCAGCGCCGCGAGCGCGTCGCGCCACGCCGCCGACGCGAGCACCTCGGTCACCGCGCGCGCGGCCCGGCCCTCGAGCGTGGCCCGGTCGCAGACCAGGAAGTAGTCCTCCACGACCACTGGCACGAAGTCCGCGCCGATCCGCCGCGCCGCCGCCTCGATCCCGAAGCCCACGTCGGCCTGGCCCGAAGCCACCGCCGTGGCGACCGCCAGGTGCGTGGCCTCGATGCGGTCGTGTCCGGGCACGGACTCCGGCGCGATCCCTTCGGCATGCAGCAGCGCGTCCAGCAGCGCGCGCGTCCCGGTGCCGGGCGCGCGGTTCACCATCCGCAGCCTCGGCAGCTGGCGTACCGAGCTCACGCGCCTGGGGTTGCCCGGCGGGACGATCAGCCCCTGCGCGCGGCGGCAGGCCTGGATCAGCTTCTCGCGCCCGAGCCGCAGGCGCGGGGCGAACGCGCGCTGCATCGGCGAGCCCGGGCGCGCGAGGTCCGGGCGGTCGCAGGGCAGGTGGATGCCGGCGAACTGGCAGCGCTGGGCGCGCAGCGTCGCGAGCGCGTCCAGGCTGCCCTCGAAGCGCAGGTCGAAGAGCACGCCGTGCGCCGACTCGCACAGCCCGCGCAGCATCGGCAGGGCCAGGTCGTGGCTCGCCGCGCAGGTGGCGATCGGCACCGAGTCGTCGAAGGCCACCGTGAGCTCGCGGCCGATCTGCGCGGCCACGTTCTCGATCTGCGGCGCGAGGCGGGCGCGGATCCGGGTCTCGGCCCAGAGCAGCTTCTCGGCGAACGGGGTGAGCCGCGCCGAGCGCCCCTTGTCCCACAGGATCAGCGGGCGGTCCAGCCGCCGTTCCTGGTCCTTCAGGTAGCCCCACAGGTGCCGGTACGACCAGCCCAGCCTGCGGGCCGCGGCGGCGATCGAGCCTTCGCTGCGCACCGCGGCGATCACCTCGAAGAAGGCGTTGCGCAGGTGCGGCTCGCCGGCGTCGGCGAAGTCGTAGCGCAGGGCGATCGAGACGATGTCGGTCATGGGTCGGATGGCGAGTCGCGGGTGGATTGTCGCAGGGCGCGGGGCGGCGGGCCGGCCGCCGATCGGTCGGGCGGACGGGCACCCGTTCGGGAGCTAGTCGCCGGGTCGCCGGTCGGGTTATGCTCCGCATCGCATAAGTCGAACCCGCACGATTCGCGCGCATCCTCGGAGGAGCCATGCAGAAGTCCCTGCACATCAACCCGGACAAGTGCACCGGGTGCCTGCAGTGCGAGATGGCCTGTAGTTTCGAGAACTACGGCACCTTCAACACCGCGAAGTCCCGCATCAAGGTCTTCGACTTCCACCACACCGGCCGCAAGGTGCCCTACACCTGCACGCAGTGCGACGAGGCCTGGTGCCTGCACGCCTGCCCGGTGGAGGCGATCAAGATCGACGCGTCCACGGGCGCCAAGATCGTGCTCGAGGACGTCTGCGTGGGCTGCAAGGTCTGCACGATCGCCTGCCCGTTCGGCACGGTGAACTACGTCGCCGACACCGGCAAGGTGCAGAAGTGCGACCTGTGCGGCGGCGAGCCCGCGTGCGCGGAGGCCTGCCCCACCGGCGCGATCACCTACATCGACGCGAACTGGACCGGCCTGGACCGGATGAAGCAGTGGGCCGACAAGCTGGGCAACCAGCCGTCGGCGGCCTGAGCGAGGAGCACGACCATGGCATGGGCTGGAAGGATCCTCCGAGTCGACCTGACGGCGGGCACCTGCACCGCCGAGCCGCTGAAGATGGACTGGGCGCGCCAGTACCTCGGGCAGCGCGGGCTCGCCACCAAGTACTTCGTCGAGGAGGTCGACGCGAAGGTCGACCCGCTGTCGGCGGGCAACAAGATCATCTGGGCGACCGGGCCGCTCACCGGCACGATGGCCTCCACCGGCGGCCGCTACTCGGTGATCACCAAGGGACCGCTGACCGGCGCGATCGCCTGCTCGAACTCGGGCGGCTACTGGGGCGCCGAGCTCAAGATGGCCGGCTGGGACATGGTGATCATCGAGGGTCGGTCGGACAAGCCGGTCTACCTCGCGATCACCGACGACGTCGCCGAGCTGAAGGACGCCTCGCACCTGTGGGGCAAGACCGTCTGGCAGACCGAGGAGATGCTGAAGAAGGCGCACCAGGATCCGCTGATGCGCATCGCCTCGATCGGCCGGGCCGGCGAGAACCAGGTGCTGTACGCCGCGGTGGTCAACGACCTGCACCGCGCGGCCGGCCGCTCGGGCGTGGGCGCGGTCGCGGGCAGCAAGCTGCTCAAGGCGATCGCGGTGCGTGGCACCAAGGGCGTCGGGAACATCAAGGACCCGAAGGCCTTCATGAAGGTCACCGCCGAGAAGAAGAAGATCCTCCACGACCACCCGGTCACCGGCCAGGGCCTGCCCACCTACGGCACCCAGGTGCTGATGAACGTGATCAACGAGACCGGTGCGCTGCCCACGCGCAACCACCGCGACTCGCAGTTCGAGGGCGCGTCCCGGATCGGCGCCGAGGCCATGGCCGAGAAGCGTCCGAGCGACGGCAAGAGCCAGCTGGTGACCAACCAGGCGTGCTTCGGCTGCACGATCGCCTGCGGCCGCATCTCCAAGATCGACCAGACCCACTTCTCGGTGGTCAACAAGCCCGAGTACTGGGGCGCCTCGGGCGGCCTCGAGTACGAGGCGGCCTGGGCGCTCGGCGCCGCGCCGGGGGTCAACGACCTCGAGGCGCTGCAGTACGCCAACCTGATCTGCAACGAGGACGGGATGGACCCGATCTCGTTCGGGGCCACGGTCGGCGCGGTGTTCGAGCTGTACGAGATGGGCGTGATCACGAAGGAGCAGGTGGGCATCGAGGCGCCGTTCGGCTCGGCGCAGGCGCTGTGCCGGCTCGCCGAGATGACCGCGCGCGGCGAGGGCTTCGGCAAGGAGATCGGCCAGGGCAGCAAGCGCCTGACCGCGAAGTACGGCCACCCGGACCTGTCGATGTCGGTCAAGGGCCAGGAGTTCCCGGCCTACGACGCGCGCGGCATCCAGGGCATGGGCCTGACCTACGCCACCTCCAACCGCGGCGCCTGCCACCTGCGCTCGTACACGGTCGCCTCGGAGATCCTCGGCATTCCCGTGAAGACCGACCCGCTGACCACCGACGGCAAGCCGGAGCTGGTCAAGGCCTTCCAGGACGCGACCGCGGCGTTCGACTCCGCGGGCATCTGCGTGTTCACCACCTTCGCGTGGACCACCGCGGACCTCGCGCCGCAGGTGGCCGCCGCGTGCGGCGAGGAGTTCACGCTGGAGAAGCTCACCGAGATCGGCGAGCGGATCTGGAACATGGAGCGCGACTTCAACAACCGCGCCGGCTTCACCCGCAAGGACGACGACCTGCCGAAGCGCCTCAAGACCGAGGCTGCCAAGACCGGTCCGGCCAAGGGCCTGGTGTCGGGGATCGACAAGATGATCCCCGAGTACTACGCGATCCGCGGCTGGGACGAGGAAGGGCGGCTGAAGCCCGAGACGCGCGCGCGCCTCGGTCTCTGACCGTTCCACCCGGGGGCGCGCCTGCGCGCGCCCCGCACGGGGCGGCCCGCGCGGCCGCCCCGTCCGTTTCCGGAGTCTGCATCCATGAAGCACGTGATCATCGGCAACGGGCCGGCCGGCGTGGTGGCCGCGGAGACGCTGCGCAAGCGCCGCCCGAACGACGACATCGTGATGATCGGCGACGAGCCGCACCCCGCGTACTCGCGGATGGCGATCCCGTACCTGCTGATCGGCAACATCGACGAGCGCGGCACCTGGCTGCGCAAGGACCCGAACCACTTCGAGTCGCTGCGCATCCGCACGGTCACCGGCCGCGTGTCCGCGATCGAGACCGACACGCGCAAGGTGCGGCTCTCCGAGGGTCCGTCGCTCGAGTACGACCGCGTGCTGATCGCCACCGGCTCCTCGCCGGTGAAGCCGCCGATCCCGGGGCTCGATTCGCCGTTCGTGCACCCGTGCTGGACGCTGCACGACGCGCGCAGCATCCTGGCGCTCGCCAGGCCGGGCGCGCGCGTGCTGCAGATGGGCGCGGGCTTCATCGGCTGCATCATCCTCGAGGCGCTCGCGCAGCGCGGCGTGAAGCTCACGGTGGTCGAGATGGGCGACCGGATGGTGCCGCGGATGATGGGGCCGGGCGCCGGCGGCATGATCAAGGCCTGGTGCGAGCGCAAGGGCGTCATCGTCCGCACCTCGACGAAGGTCGAGGCGATCGAGCCGGGCGCGAACGTGAAGGTGCGGTTCACCGGCGGGCAGGTCGAGGAGTTCGACCTGGTGATCCAGGCCACCGGCGTGCGGCCGAACATCGGGTTCCTGGCCGGCAGCCCGATCAAGGCGCTGGTCGGCGTGCTCACCGACGAGAAGATGCAGACCACGGTGCCGGGCATCTACGCCGCCGGCGACTGCGCCGAGGCGTACGACCCGGTGACGAAGCAGACGATCGTGTCGGCGATCCAGCCGAACGCGGTCGACCAGGGCTACGTCGCCGCGGTGAACATGTCGGGCGGCTCGGCCGACGCCACCGTGGTCACGCAGATCAACGTGCTCGACACGCTCGGGCTGGTGTCGACCTCGTTCGGCCAGTGGCAGGGCGTGCCGGGCGGCGAGCACGCCGAGCTGGTGGATGCGGACCGCTTCCGCTACCTGCGCCTCGAGTTCGACCAGGACGTGCTGATCGGCGCGAACTCGCTGGGCATGACCGATCACGTCGGCGTGATGCGCGGGCTGGTCGAGGGCGGGATCCGGCTCGGCGCCTGGAAGGACCGGCTGCTCGCCGATCCCACGCGCCTGATGGAGGCCTACCTGGCCACCGCGCAGGCCCAGGAGCAGTTCCAGGGCCGCTCGCGCGGCACCGTCCGCTGAAGGGTCGTCCCCGGCGCGCGCGCGCCGCGGGGCGATACTGCGTCGATCGCCGGGAAAGCCAGACGCCGTGAAGATCACCTTCAAGCTGTTCGCGATGCTGTCCGACCACCTGCCGAGCGAGGTCGACGGCGCGCGTCGCGAGGGCAACGCGATCGCGCTCGAGGTGCCCGAGGGGACGACCGTGCAGCAGCTGATCGACCGGTTCAACCTGCCGGCGAAGCTGGTTCACCTGGTGCTGGTCGACGGGACCTACGTGTCGCCGGCGGACCGGGCCTCGCGCGTGCTGCGCGAGGGCGAGGCGCTGGCGATCTGGCCGCCGATCGCCGGTGGCTGAGCGGGGTCCCGCGCCGCCGTCGCGTCCGGGGCGTGTCACCGACGGGGGCCGGCCGCGCTGATGGCATTCCACGGTTTCGACCGGGTGATGGCCTGCACGCCCGCCGACCTCGCCCGCTGGCTCACCGAGCTCACCGGCACCGACCACGGCATCGCGAGCGGCGCGGCGACGCTCGACTTCGACTGGGGGACGCTGCGCATCGAGACCGAGCCGCTGCCGCCGACGCGCATCGCGCTGCTGCGCGTACGCCGGCTGCGCGTGCGCTTCGTCGCGCCGCTGGACGCGCTGGCGCCGGCGCGGGCGTGGATCGAGCGCTTCGACCGCCACACGCAGCGCGGCGGGGGCTGAGCAGCGGCGAACGAAGCTGCCGCGCGTCCCGCCGGCGCCTGGGTTGCTCGCCCCATTCAGGTACCGCGGCGCGCCTCGACTCCAGCTCCGGCCGGCCCGCTGCGGTCGCCTGGCGCGTGCCGAGCGCGCGGCCGCCGCGTCAGGCCCGGCAGGCCTCGCCCGGCGCGTCCTGCGGCTTCTTCTGCCGCAGCGCCACCCCGTTCCTCACCGCGACGATCTCCGCCAGGATCGACACCGCGATCTCGGCCGGCGTGCGGCTGCCGATGTCCAGCCCGATCGGGCCGTGCAGCCGTGCGATCTCCTCGTCGGCCAGGTCGAAGAGCTTCAGGCGCTCGCGGCGCTTGGCGGTGTTCGCCCGGGAGCCGAGCGCGCCCACGTAGAAGCACGGCGACCTGAGCGCCTCGAGCAGCACCATGTCGTCGAGCTTCGGATCGTGCGTGACCGCGACCACCGCGCTGTGCGCGTCCAGCTCGAGCCGCAGCACCGCGTCGTCGGGCATCTCCTTCGTGAACGTGGTGCCGGGCACGTCCCAGGTCAGGTGGTACTCCTCGCGCGGGTCGCAGACGGTCACCTCGAAATCGAGCGGCAGCGCCATCGCCGCGAGCACGCGCGACAGCTGGCCGGCGCCGATCACCAGCATCCTCCAGCGCGGCCCGAACACCTGCCGCATCGCGCGGCCGTCGAGCGCGAACGGCTCGCCGCGCCGGGCGGGCTCGAGGCTCACCGCGCCGGTGTCCAGGTCGACGCGGCGCGCGACCAGCTCGTGGCGCGCGGTGCGCTCGAGCAGCGCGTCGATCCACGCCGCGTCGGCGAGCGGCTCCTGCACCAGGCGCAGCGTGCCACCGCAGGGCAGGCCGAAGCGCGCGGCCTCGTCCTTCGTCACGCCGTAGACCAGGGTCGTCGGCCGATGCACGCGCTCGCCGTGGCGCACGCGGTCGATCAGGTCGTCCTCGACGCAGCCGCCCGACACCGAGCCGACCACCAGCCCGTCGTCGCGCAGGCACAGCAGCGAGCCGGGCGGGCGCGGCGCCGAGCCCCAGGTCTCGGCGACGGTGACGAGCCACACGGGGCGCCCCTCGCGCGCCCAGTCGCGCGCCTGCCGAAGCACATCCAGGTCCAGGCTGTCCATCGTCCGCTCCGGTCGCGCGTCAGCGCGAGAACCACCACAGCAGCACGGCCGCCACCGCCACGCCGATCGCCCAGCCGATCCAGCGGTTGCGCTGCGCGGCGTCGGCCGGCGCGGGGGCGCGTGTCGCGTCGGCAGGCCGGGCCGGCGCCTCGTCCGCGGGCCCCCCGGCAGCGAGCGGCGGCGCGGCCTGCGCCGCCTCGCCGGGGGCCGCCTCGGCGCGCGCGCGCACGCGCTCGGCCAGCTTCGCCTCGAAGCACGCGAAGAAGTCGTCGGCGATCTTTCGGGCCGCGCTGTCGACCAGCCGCGAGCCCACCTGCGCGATCTTGCCGCCGACCTGCGCGGTGACGTCGTAGTCGAGCCGGGTGCCCGCGTCGACCGGCGACAGCCGGACCGCGGCCGAGCCCTTGCCGAAGCCCGCGGCGCCGCCCTGGCCGTCGAACTCGATCCGGTACGACTCGGGTTCGACGACGTCCGACTGGGTGAGGCGCCCCTTGAAGCGCGCGGCGACCGGGCCGATCCGCGCGGCCATCACCAGCTCGTAGCGCAGCGGCTCGGTCGCGGCGATGGACTCGCAACCGGGGATGCAGGCCTTGAGCATGTCGGGGTCGTTCAGCGCGGCCCACGCCTCGCGGGGCGGTACGGGCAGCACGCGTTGTCCGGTCATCTGCATGGGCACAGGGCTCCGGGAAACGGGGTCAGGCGACGCTCAGCGCGCGGCCGAGGTCGTCGAGGCGATCGAGCGAGTGCACCGGCAGGTGCCGGTCGACGTGCGGCAGCAGCGCGCGCACGCCGGCTGCCCGCGGCTCGAAACCATCGTAGCGCAACAGCGGGTTCAGCCAGATCAGGCGGCGCGCGAAGCGGGCGAGCGTCGCGGCAGCCTCGCCGAGCGCGCCGTCGTCGGCGCGGTCGAGCCCGTCGGTGACCAGCAGCACCGCGGCGTTGCCGGTCAGCATGCGCCGGGCCCAGTCGCGGTTGAAGCGGTCGAGGCACGGCCCGATCCGCGTGCCGCCGCCCCAGTCGGCGACCGTCCGCCCGACCGCCTCGAGGGCCTCGTCCGGGTCGCGCCGGCGCAGTGCGCGGGTCACGTCGGTCAGCCGCGTGCCGAACGCGAACACCGACACCCGGGGCCGTGCGCGCACCAGCGCGTGCGACCAGTGCAGCACCACGCGCGCGTAGCGGTCCATCGAGCCGGACACGTCACAGAGGATCACCAGCGGCGGCGGTCGCACCCGTCGCGAGCGTCGGGCGACCGAGCCGACCGACGGGCTGCGCGCGATGCCGCGCAGCGTCGCCCGCAGGTCGACCGGTCCGCGCCGTGCGGCCCGCCAGCGGCGCGAGGGCACCGGGTCGAGCGGCAGCCGCACCTCGCGCACGAGCCGCACCGCCTGGCGGAACTCCTCGACGCTCATCGAGTCGAAGTCGCGCGATCGCAGCTGTTCGCGGTCCGACCAGGTCAGCACCGCGTCCAGCTCGACCTCGTCCGAACCGGGCTCGGCCGCGGGCGGGCGGGCCGCTCGCTCGCGCGCGCTCAGTGCCTGCTCGAGCCGGGCGGGGCGCCGGGCCGCGGGCGGCGCGCGGCCGCGGCCCTCGATCCGCGGCAGCAGCGCGGCCAGCATCCGCTCCACGAGCTTCGGGTCGCGCCAGAACGCGTCGAACGCCGCGTCGAAGAGCGCCTGGTGCTCGCGGCGGCTGGTGAGCGTCGCCGACAGCGCGGCCCGGACGTCCTCGCGGCGGTCGAGCCCGAGCAGCGTCAGCGCGCGGATCGCGGCGATCGACCGGTCGATGCCGACCGGCAGGCCCGCGTCGCGCAGCAGCCGTGCGAACGCGACGACGTTGCGGGCGAGGCGGCCCGGGGCCTCGGCATCGCGCGGTCGCACGTCGCCCTCAGCCGGCGCCGGCGGCGGCGAGCTCCTGCAGCAGCCGCTGCGCGTCGCCGCCCTGCATCCGCGCGACGTCGTCCTGGTACTTCAGCAGGACGCCGAGCGTGTCGGAGACCGACTCCGGGTCGAGCGCCATGCGGTCGAGCGCGACCAGCGCGTTCACCCAGTCGATCGTCTCGGCGACGCCCGGCGCCTTGAAGAGGTCCAGGCCGCGCATGCGCTGCACGAACGCCACCGCCTGCCGGGACAGCGTCGCGGGGGCGTCGGGCACCCTGCGGACGACGATCGCGTACTCGCGTTCCAGGTCCGGGTACTCGACCCAGTGGTACAGGCAGCGGCGCTTGAGCGCGTCGTGGATCTCGCGCGTGCGGTTGGAGGTGAGGACCACGCGCGGCACGTGCCGTGCGCGGACCGTGCCGAGCTCGGGGATCGTGATCTGCCAGTCCGACAGCACCTCGAGCAGGAACGCCTCGAAGGGCTCGTCCGCGCGGTCGAGCTCGTCGATCAGCAGCACCGCGGGGCGTTCGGACTCGATCGCCGCCAGCAGCGGCCGCGCGAGCAGCATGTCCCGCCCGTAGAGTCCGCGCTCGACCTCGGGACGCCCCGCCTGCATGCCCGCCGCCTCCGCCAGCCGCACGTGCAGCAGCTGGCGCGAGACGTTCCACTCGTAGGCCGCCTGGGCCACGTCGAGTCCCTCGTAGCACTGCAGCCGGACGAGCGGCGCGCCGGTCGCGTCCGCGAGCACCTTCGCGAGCTCGGTCTTGCCCACGCCCGCCTCGCCCTCGAGGAAGAGCGGCCGCTGCAGCCGCAGGCTCAGGAAGAGCGCGGTCGCCAGGCGCCGGTCCGCGACGTAGCCGTGCGTCGCGAGCAGCGCCTGGACGTCGTCGACCGAGCCGGGCGGCGCCGTCATGCGGCCGGTGGGGGCGGAGCGAGCGAGGCGGCCACCGCCCTGCGCGCGAGCGTCGCGACCAGCGAGGCCCGGTACGCCGCGCTCGCGTGCAGGTCGGCGTTCAGGTCCGTGTCCGCCAGCGCCAGGCCGTCGAGCGAGCCGGGTGACCAGCCGCCCGCGGACAGCGCCCGTTCGGCCGCGGTCCAGCGGAACGCGCAGGCCTTGGCGCCGGTCACCGCGACCCGGGGGCCGGCGGGGCCGTCGGACACGAAGACGCCGACGATCGCGAAGCGCGACGCGGGCTGCTTGAACTTGAGGTAGGCGGCGACGCGGGGCACCGGGAACTCCACCGAGACGATCAGCTCCCCGGGCTGCAGCGCGGTCTCGAACAGGCCGAGGAAGAAGTCGTCGGCCGCGATCTCGCGCCGGTCGGTGCGGAGGGTGGCACCGAGCCCGAGCACGCCCGCAGGGTAGCAGGCCGCGGGGTCGGCGTTCGCGAGCGAGCCGCCGAGGGTGCCCGTGTTGCGCACCATCGGGTCGCCGATGCCGGCGGCGAGCGCCGCGAGGGCCGGGATCGCGCGCGCGACCTCGGCGGATCGGGCCACCGTCGAATGCCGGGTCATCGCGCCCACCCTCAGGGTGCCGGGTCCGGTCTCGACGCCGTCCAGCCCGGGCACGGCGGCCAGGTCGACCAGTGCCGAGGGCTGCGACAGCCGCAGGCGCATCGCCTGCACGAGGCTCTGGCCTCCGGCCAGGAAGCGCGCGTCCCCGGCCGAGCCGGCGCGCACGGCACCCGCGACGTCGGCGGGGCGCTGGTAGTCGAAGCTGTACATCGTGTCGTCTCCTCGTGGCTCAGGTGCGGCTGCGCAGCGCCTGCCAGACCCGTTCCGGGGTCGCGGGCATCGCCAGGTCGCGCACGCCGATCGCATCGGTGATCGCGTTGATCAGCGCGGGGGGCGAGCCGATCGCGCCGGCCTCGCCGCAGCCCTTCACGCCGAGCGGGTTGTGGGTGCACGGGGTGGCACAGGTGTCGACCGTGAACATCGGCAGGTCGGTCGAGCGCGGCATCGCGTAGTCCATGTACGTCCCGGTCAGCAGCTGGCCGCTGTCCGGGTCGTAGACCGCCTGCTCGAGCAGCGCCTGGCCGATGCCCTGGGCGAGGCCGCCGTGCACCTGGCCCTCGACGATCATCGGATTGACGATGTTGCCGAAGTCGTCGACCGCGGTGAACTTCTCGATCGCCACCACGCCGGTGTCCGGGTCCACCTCCACCTCGCAGACGTACGAGCCCGCCGGATAGGTGAAGTTCGTCGGATCGTAGAACGCGTTCTCGTTCAGGCCCGGCTCGAGCCTGTCCAGCGGATAGTTGTGCGGCACGTAGGCGGTGAGCGCCACCTGCGCGAACGGCACCTTCCGGTCGGTGCCCGCGATCCTGAACTCGCCGTTCTCGAACACGACGTCGGCGTCCGACGCCTCGAGCAGGTGGGCGGCGATCTTGCGGCCCTTGGCGATCACCTTGTCGACCGCCTTCACGATCGCGGTGCCGCCGACGGCGAGCGATCGCGACCCGTAGGTGCCCATGCCGAACGGGATCCTGCCGGTGTCGCCGTGGACGATCTCGACGCTCTCCACCGGGATGCCCAGCCGGCCGGCGACCACCTGGGCGAAGGTCGTCTCGTGCCCCTGGCCGTGGCTGTGCGACCCGGTGAAGACCGTCACCGTGCCGGTCGGATGCACGCGGACCTCGCCCGCCTCGAACAGTCCGGCGCGTGCGCCCAGCGCGCCCGCGATGTTGGACGGCGCCAGGCCGCAGGCCTCGATGTAGCACGAGTAGCCCAGGCCTCGCAGCCGTCCGCGGCGGGCCGATTCCGCCTTGCGGGCCGGGAAGCCCGCGACGTCGGCGAGCTGCTGCGCCTTCGCGAGCGTCGCCTCGTAGTCGCCGATGTCGTAGGTCAGACCCACCGGCGTCGCATAGGGGAACTCGCGGATGAAGTTCTGCCGCCGCAGCGCGGCCGGATCCCTGCCCAGGTCGCGCGCGCACTGCTCGACCAGCCGCTCGACGACGTAGGTCGCCTCCGGGCGACCCGCGCCGCGGTAGGCGTCGACCGGGGCGGTGTTGGTGAACACGCCCCTGACCTCGCAGAAGATCGCGGGCGTGCGGTACTGGCCGGCGAGCAGCGTCCCGTACAGGATCGTCGGCACCGACGAGGCGAAGGTCGACAGGTAGGCGCCCAGGTTCGCGATCGTCCTCACGCGCATCGCGGTGAAGTTGCCGTCCGCGTCGGTCGCGAGCTCGGCGGTCGTGACGTGGTCGCGGCCGTGCGCGTCGGTGAGGAACGACTCGCTGCGCTCGGCGGTCCACTTGATCGGACGGCCGACGCGCCGGGCCGCCCACACCAGCGCGGTCTCCTCGGCGTACAGGAAGATCTTGGAGCCGAAGCCGCCGCCGACGTCGGGCGCGATCACCCGCAGCTTCGACTCGGGGATGCCGAGCACGAAGGCCGCCATCAGCAGGCGCTCGACGTGCGGGTTCTGGTTCGCCACGTACAGCGTGCAGCTGTCGTCGTGGCGGGTGTAGACCGCGTTGGCCGCGCGCGGCTCCATCGCGTTCGGGATCAGCCGGTTGTTGCGGAACTCCAGCCTCGTCACGTGCGCGGCGCGCGCGAACGCCGCGTCCGTCGCGGCTTCGTCGCCGTGCCCCCAGGTGTAGCAGACGTTGTCCGGGGCGGCCTCGTGGATCGCGGTGGCGGCGCCCGCGGCCCGCGCGGCGTCGACCACCGCGGGCAGCACCTCGTACTCGACCGCGATCGCCTCGGCGGCGTCCTTCGCCTGCAGCGCGCTCTCGGCGACGACCAGCGCCACCTGGTCGCCGACGTGCAGCACCTTGTCCGCGGCGATGATCGGATGCGGCGGCTCCTTCATCGGCGAGCCGTCGCGACTGTGGATGAGCCAGCCGCAGGGCAGTCCGCCGATCCTGGAGTCGGCGATGTCGCGCCCGGTGAAGATCGCGACCACGCCCGGCATCGCGCGCGCCGCCGCCGTGTCGATCGACACGATCCGGGCGTGCGCGTGCGGCGAGCGCAGGAAGCAGGCATGGGTCTGGCCGGGCAGCACCACGTCGTCGGTGTACTGGCCGCGGCCGGTCAGGAAGCGCTCGTCCTCGCGCCGGCGCAGCGACTGGCCGATCGGGGAGGCGGACAGGTCGGTCATCGCGGGTCCTCCTCAGGCGCCCGCCGCGGCGGTCTGCACCGCGCGGACGATGTTGTGGTAGCCGGTGCAGCGGCAGATGTTGCCCTCGAGGGCTTCGCGGATCCGCGTCTCGGTGGGATTCGGCTCGTCGTCCAGCAGCTGGACCGAGGCCATCACCATGCCGGGCGTGCAGAAGCCGCACTGCAGCCCGTGGCAGGCCTTGAACGCCTGCTGGACCGGATGCATCGCGCCATCGGCGCCCGTCAGTCCTTCGATGGTCTCGAGCGCACCGCCCTGCGCCTGCACGGCGAGCATCGAACAGGCCTTGACCGCCCGCCCGTTCAGCCGGACGGTGCAGGCGCCGCACTGCGCGGTGTCGCAGCCCACGTGGGTGCCGGTGAGCTGCAGCTGCTCGCGGATCAGCTGCACGAGCAGCGTCCGTGGATCGACGCTCAGCGACACGGCGCGGCCGTTCACCGTCAACGTCAGGTCGAGATTCATCCTTCGTCTCCTCGTTCGTGTCGCGCGGGGGCCGACCCGCACCGGGCCGGGCGCCACCCATGCAGCGCCGCGCATAGGTCGCGCGCCGGCGGGGGCCGCGAAGGGTGCGTCCCGGCCGGTGCGTCGTCAAGGGGCGTGGGCCGCGGCGTGCCGGGGAGCAGGCCCGCGACCTGCGGCCCGGGCGCCCGGAATGCGGCTGGGCAGGACGATCTACAATCCCGGATTGCCCTCGCGCGAGCCCCGAATGAGCATCAAGTCCGACCGCTGGATCCGCAGGATGGCCGAGCAGCACGGCATGATCGCGCCGTTCGAGGCGGGGCAGGTGCGGCACGCCGGCGGCGAGCGGATCGTCTCGTACGGGACGTCGAGCTACGGCTACGACGTGCGCTGCGCGAACGAGTTCAAGATCTTCACGAACATCAACAGCACGATCGTCGACCCCAAGGCCTTCGATGCGCGCAACTTCGTCGACTTCGAGGGCGAGGTCTGCATCATCCCGCCGAACTCGTTCGCGCTGGCGCGCACGGTCGAGTACTTCAGGGTGCCGCGGGACACCCTGGTCGTGTGCCTCGGGAAGTCAACCTACGCACGCTGCTTCCGCGGGAATACGCGCGTCGCGCTGGTCGATGGCACTGCCGCGACGCTGGAGGACATGGCGCGCCGTCACGAGTCGGGGGAACTGTTCTGGGGCTACAGCATCGGGCCGAACGGGCAGCTGATCGTGTCTCTGCTCGACGCGCCGCGCTTCGTCGCCCGGGACGCGCTCGTCGAGGTCGAGCTCGACACCGGCGATCGGATCCACGCGACCCCCGACCACCGGTTCATGACACGGCAGGGCGGCTGGACCGAAGCCGCTTCGCTGAAGCCCGGCGACGCGCTGATGCCGCTCTATCGCCACCTCGAGCGCGGCTACGAGGTCACGTACCAGCCGCTCACAGGCTTCCTGACCCCGACGCACCGGCTCGCCGACGAGTGGAACCTTCGCGCCGGGATCTACTGCGACCAGCCGGGCACGCACCGGCACCATGGCGACTTCGACCGCCGAAACAACCGGCCGACGAACATCGGGCGAATGGAGGCTTCCGCTCACATCCGGATGCACAACGGGGAGAGCTACGGGGATGGTTTCGATCCGCAGGCGCACGGCGATTCCATCCGCGAGGCGCTGCGCGAGCGCGCCGTGGATCCAGAATGGCGGGCCCGGTTCGTGGAGCAGCAGTCTGCCCGTGCGCGCGACTTCTGGCGCGACGAGCGCCACGCGGCAACGCGTGCCCGCCTGATCGATCAGCGGCGCAACCCTTCGGCCGAAACCCGGCTCCGGCATTCCGAAGCGACGCGCCGGCGATTCACGGACCCGGAGGAGCGCATGCTCCATTCACTAAGCATGATCCAGGCTTGGGCCGCGGACCAGGGTTCGCGGCGGGCGAGGCAGCGCGACATCGCGCGCGCCGTCCGGATGCGCGGCGAGATCGGAGCCGAGCACGTGCGGGAGGCGCTCCAGATCGCTGGCTCGATCCGCGGAGCGGCGCGCCTGCTCGAGTGCGACAGATCGGTGTTCCGGCGATTCCGCGACGTGGTCTCCGAGGTCCGCGGGGCCCCCGCGTACCGCAACCATCGCGTGGTGGCGGTGCGCGAGCTTCCAGGCATGCACGACACGTACTGCCTGACCGTGCCCGAGGCCGGCAACTTCGCGCTGGAAGCCGGCTGCTTCGTCGCCAACTGCGGGATCATCGTCAACGTGACCCCCCTGGAGCCCGAGTGGGAGGGCCACGTCACGCTCGAGTTCTCCAACACCACGCCGCTGCCGGCGCGCATCTACGCGGGCGAGGGCTGCGCGCAGATGCTGTTCTTCCAGTCCGACGAGGTCTGCGAGACCTCGTACAAGGACCGCGGCGGGAAGTACCAGGGCCAGCGCGGCGTGACGCTGCCGCGGACGTGACCGCGCCCCGCCGCCCGCGGGGACCGGACCGATGACGTTTCGCTACCTCGCGCTCGCCGCCGGCGTGCTGATCGTCTCCACGGCGGCGCTGCTGATCCGCTGGGCGATCGACGCCGGCGCGGGCCCGCTTGCGGTGGCCGCCGGGCGCCTCACGGTGGCCGCCGCGGTGGTGGTGCCGCTCGCGCTCGCGCTGCGCGGCCGCGAGCTGCGCGGGCTCGCGCAGCGCGACTGGACGATCGCGGCGGTGGCGGGGCTGTTCCTCGCGCTGCACTTCGCCACCTGGATCGCGTCGCTGCGCTACACCTCGGTGGCCAGCAGCGTCGCGCTCGTCACCACGAACCCGATCTGGGTCGGGCTGATGTCCTGGTGGCTGCTGTCCGAGCCGCCGACGCGCCGCACGGGCGCCGGCATCGCGCTCGCGGTGCTGGGCAGCGGGCTGATCATCGCCTCCGACCTGGGCGGCGGCGGCGCGACGGTCGAGGGCCGCGCGCCCATGCTCGGCAACGCGCTCGCGCTCGCCGGCGCGATCGCGATCTCGGGGTACTTCCTGGTGGGACGCGGGCTGAACCGGCGGCTCACGCTGCTGGCGTACGTCGCGATCGTCTACGGCGCCTCCGCGCTCGCGATGAACGCGATCGCGATCGCCGGCGGGCAGGGGCTCTGGACGATCCCGGCCGCGGCCTGGGTGCCGATCGCGCTGATGGCGCTCGGCCCGCAGCTCGCCGGCCACACGATCATCAACGCGTCGCTGCGGCACCTGTCGGCCACGTTCGTCGCGCTCGCGATCCTGGGCGAGCCGGTGGGTTCGGCGGTGCTGGCGTGGCTGCTGCTCGGCGAGACCTTCGCGCCGCTGCAGCTCGCCGGCTTCGCGACGCTGCTGGCCGGGATCGTGGTGGCGGCCACGGGCGAGGGCGCGGGGCCCGCGCGCGGGAAGGCGACGGCCCCCGCGCCCGACGCCCGCTGACGCGCTTCGCCGCGCGCGCGTTGCGGACGGCGGCCGGCGCCGTGGGCCCACCGCCCGGGCCCGCCGACTTGCGCGACCCGCGCAACGCTCGCTATAGTCCGGGGATGACTTCGTTGCGCAGCAGCCCCGCGATCCCGGCCCGCCGTTCCGGCGTGCCCGCTGCTGCGCTCGTCGCCGGTCCGGCGCTCCCCGCGCTCGGCCTGCTACGACTGCGCCCCGCGCGCTGACACCCCCACCCCCCACCTTCGCAGTCTCGTGCGTCGGGCGCCGGCAGGGCAGCCCGGCGGTGCGCATGCAGTTCCCCCGGAAACGCGGCCCCAGGAGCCCCCGATGAGCGACCCGAACCGACTGATCATCTTCGACACCACCTTGCGCGACGGCGAGCAGAGCCCCGGCGCGTCGATGACCCGCGAGGAGAAGCTGCGGATCGCCAAGCTGCTCGAGCGGCTGAAGGTGGACGTGATCGAGGCGGGCTTCGCCGCCTCGTCCAACGGCGACTTCGAGGCGGTCCGGGCCATCGCCAACGTCGTGCGCGAGTCGACCGTGTGCTCGCTCGCCCGCACCAGCGACCGCGACATCTCGCGGGCCGCCGAGGCTCTCGAGAACGCGCGGCGCAAGCGCATCCACACCTTCATCGCGACCTCGCCGCTGCACATGGAGAAGAAGCTGCGGATGACCCCCGACCAGGTCGCCGAGGCCGCGAAGCTCGCGGTGCGCTTCGCGCGCCGGTTCACCGACGACGTCGAGTTCTCGCCCGAGGACGGCTACCGTTCGGAACCCGACTTCCTGTGCCGGGTGCTCGAGACCGCGATCGCCGAGGGCGCGACGACGATCAACATCCCCGACACCGTGGGCTACGCGGTGCCCGAGCTGTACGGCCGCTTCATCCGCGACCTGCGCGAGCGCATCCCCAACTCGGACAAGGCGGTCTGGAGCGTGCACTGCCACAACGACCTGGGCATGGCGGTGGCCAACTCGCTCGCCGGGGTCACGATCGGCGGCGCACGGCAGGTGGAGTGCACGATCAACGGCCTGGGCGAGCGCGCCGGCAACACCTCGCTCGAGGAAGTGGTGATGGCGGTGCGCACCCGCCGGGACGTCTTCGGCCTGGAGGTCGGCATCGACACCACGCAGATCGTGCCGACCTCGAAGCTGGTGTCCACCATCACCGGATTCCCGGTGCAGCCGAACAAGGCGGTGGTCGGGGCCAACGCGTTCGCTCACGCCTCGGGCATCCACCAGGACGGCGTGCTCAAGGCGCGCGATACCTACGAGATCATGCGCGCGGAGGATGTGGGCTGGGCGACCAACAAGATCGTCTTGGGCAAGCTCTCCGGGCGCAATGCATTCAAGCAGCGGCTGCAGCAACTGGGCATCCAGCTCGACTCCGAGGCCGAGGTCAATGCCGCCTTCGCGCGTTTCAAGGACCTGGCCGACCGCAAGGCGGAGATCTTCGACGAGGATATCCACGCGCTGGTGGGCGACGAGTCGGTCACCCACGAGGACGAGCACTTCAAGCTGCTGTCGATGCGGCAGGCCTCGGAAATGGGCGAGCGGCCGCACGCGAACGTCGTGATCTCGGTGGGCGGGATCGAGCACCGCGCCGAGGCCGAAGGCAACGGTCCGGTGGACGCGACGCTGCGGGCGATCGAGTCGAAGGTGCAGAGCGGCGCCGAGCTGCTGCTGTACTCGGTCAACGCGATCACCACCGGCACCGAGGCGCAGGGCGAAGTCACGGTTCGGCTGGCGCGAGCCGGACGCATCGTCAACGGCACCGGCGCCGATCCGGACATCATCGTTGCCTCGGCCAAGGCGTATCTGAATGCGCTGAACCGGTTGCACTCGGACGCGCCCCGGCTGAACCCCCAGTACGAGACGCCCTGACGCGATGCGCACCCTCGGGGCCGGGCGCGCGTCGCGGCGGCGCTCGGCCACGGGATCCGGTATACTCCACAAGTTATGCCCGCTGTAGCTCCGCGGTCATAGGTCTGTTCGCAAACGCACGGCCGCGCGTCCCGGCGCGTCCGCAAGTCCACAGGGGAACACATGTCCGTTGCCGAGATCGACAAGGCGAAGATCGTCGCCGACTACCAGCGCGCGCAGAACGACACCGGCTCGCCGGAAGTGCAGGTTGCGCTGCTGACCGCCCGCATCAACGAGCTCACCGGCCACTTCAAGACCCACGCGAAGGATCACCACTCGCGTCGCGGGCTGCTGAAGATGGTGAGCCGCCGGCGCAAGCTGCTGGACTACCTGAAGGGCCGCAGCCCGGATGCCTACAAGGCGCTGATCGAGCGCCTGGGTCTGCGCAAGTAATGGCGGAGCACCGCGGGGCCGCGTCGGACGGGGGTGCGCACGCACTCGAGTCGCAACGCACCGCGGCGATCCAGCGCCGTACGATGCCCGCCGAGTGCGGGCATTTTCGTTGCGGCAGCCATGGCGGATCCTTCCGCCACACGATGTGACGAGGCGAACCGCGCCGCCGACCGATCGCGCGGGAACCGTCAGATGACAGAGGAACGAGCGTGTTCGAGATCGCGAAGAAGACCATCCAGTGGGGCCAGCACACGCTGACCCTTGAGACGGGCGAGGTCGCCCGGCAAGCCACCGGCGCGGTGCTGGTGACGATGGACGACACGGTGGTGCTGGCCACCGTGGTGGGCGCCAAGAACGCCAAGCCGGGGCAGGACTTCTTCCCGCTCACCGTGGATTACGTCGAGAAGTTCTACGCGGCCGGCCGGATCCCCGGCGGCTTCTTCAAGCGCGAGGGTCGCCCGACCGAGAAGGAGATCCTCACCTGCCGGCTGATCGACCGGCCGCTGCGGCCGCTGTTCCCGGACGGGTTCTACAACGAGGTCCAGATCATCGTCCACGTGCTGTCGAGCAATCCCGAGGTGGATTCCGACATCCCGGCGATGATCGGCGCGTCGGCGGCGCTCGCGATCTCGGGCATCCCGTTCAACGGCCCGATCGGCGCGTGCCGCGTGGGCTACGTCGACGGCCAGTACCTGCTCAACCCGAACGCGTCGCAGCTGCCTTCGAGCAAGCTCGATCTGGTGGTGGCCGGCACGGACACCGCGGTCATGATGGTCGAGTCCGAAGCCAACCAGCTGCCCGAGGACGTCATGCTCGGCGCGGTGGTGTTCGGCCACGATCAGATGCAGGCGGTGATCCGGGCGATCGACGAGCTGGTGGAGATCGCGGGCAAGCCCGAGTGGGACTGGCAGGCGCCGCCCAAGGACGAGCCGCTGATCGCGCGGGTCAACGACCTCGCCGAGGCTGACATGCGTGCGGCCTATGCGCTGCGCAACAAGCAGGAGCGCACTCAGCGCATCCGAGCGGTGGAGTCCGCCACGCAGGCGCGGCTGGCGGAAGAAGCCGCGGCGGCCGGGCGGGCTGCGCCCGACGGCAACACTGTCGGCAACGTGCTGTTCGATCTTCAGTCGCGGATCGTGCGCA